>NZ_DATMYK010000220.1:0-11877 GCF_035560995.1 Humidesulfovibrio sp.
TTCCCGTTCCTTCCCGTTCGCTTCAAACGGACGAGGCCCGCTTGCGCGGGCCTCGAGTGGTATGCATGCGTGGCGTCTGGTTTACGGCAGCAGCTGCTTGCCGGCCATGACGGCGTAATCCAGGAGTCCGCCCGGCAGCACGCCGAAGAGCAGCACCACGGCGGCCAGGATGCCGGCTCCGCAGACGCTGAAGGGGCTGTTGTCGGGCACGGGGGCGTCTTCGCTGGCCTCATGGGTGTAGGCGTGGCGCACCAGGCTCAAGTAGTAGAAGATAGCTATGGCGCTGTTCAGCACCATGACGACGACGAGCCACCAGTAGTGTTCCCAGGCGGGTGCGATGAGGAACAGCTTGCCCATGAAGCCCATGGTGGGCGGCAGGCCGACCAGGGCGAAGGCGCCCACGCCGAGGGCGAAGGCCAGTGCGGGCGAGCGCTTGTACAGGCCGTTCAGGTCGTCGAGCTGCAGGTTGCGGCCGTCGGAGGCCACACGTGACACGACCCAGAAGCAGAGCAGGTTCATGGCCACATAGGCCAGGGAGTAGAAGGCGGCTGCGGCCAGACCCATGGCGGTGCCGGAGACGAGTCCGACCATGATGTAGCCCGCGTGGGCCACGGAGGAGAAGCCCAGCAGGCGCTTCACATCCTTTTGGGCCAGGGCGCAGAGGTTGCCGAAGGTCATGGACAGTGCGCCCAGCACGGCCAGCAGCATGGTGATCTCAAGGCCGGGCTTCAGCAGCACGGCCAAGCGGATGAGCACCACGGTGGCGCCCAGCTTGGGCAGGGTGGCGGCGAAGCCCGCGGTCTCGTTGCTGGCGCCCTGGTACACGTCGGGGCACCAGAAGTGGAAGGGGAAGAGCGCCAGCTTGAAGAACATGCCGCCCATGAAGAGCGATAGGCCCACCACGGCCATGGGCTGAGCGGCCCAGGTCCAGTTGGCCTTGGCCAGTTGGGCGATGTAGCTGGTGTGCTGGCTGGCCAGGATGTAGGAGAAGCCGTACAGGGCGACGGCGGTGGCCACCGCGCCGAAGAGGATGTACTTGATGCCCGCCTCGGCCGCGCGGGGGTCGCCCTTGCCGCCGGTGTTGCGCAGGGGGATGACCGCATACAGGCTGTAGGAGCTGATTTCGAGGGCGATGTAGATGGTGATGAGCTCCACCGCCGAGGACAGGAGCATGAGCCCCCAGGCGGAGAGCGCCAGGAACATGAAGTAGTCCGGGCGCTTTCTCTCCTCCAGGCTGGGCTGGCGGGCGGCGTTCAGCACGGCCACGTAGAAGCCCGCGGCTATGGCCAGCTTGAAGAACTGGGAGAGCGCGTCGAGCTTGTAGGCCCCGGCGAACAGGAGGCCTTCGGCCCCCCAGGAGACGATGTTCACGAAGACGCCGAAGCCTGCGAAGTACGGCAGCCAGCGTTCGGCGGGCGGGGTCTCGGACCCGTCGCCCAGGCACTGGCAGAACAGGGCCACGATGAGCAGAAGCTGATACAGCTCCGGGACAATCTGGATGGGATTGAACTCCACGGCGACCACTCCCTAGTTGTTGACCGGTTCTGCGGGTGTTGCGACGGCGGCGACGGGCGCCTGGACCACTTCGGCCACGGCGGCCGGAACCGGCTGCGCCGCGACGGTCTGCGTGGTGCGCGTCTTCAGATCGCCCACCAGCTTTTCCACGCTCGGATCGATGATGTCGAAGAACAGCTTCGGCGCGAGGCCGATGTAGAAGACGAACACGGCCGGGATGAGCAGGAAGGCCCACTCGCGGCTGTTGAGGTCGCGCCAGGTCTTGGCGGTTGCGGGCCTGCCCCAGGCCATCTTGAGGCTCACGCGGAACATGTACGCCGCGCCCAGGAGCGCGCCGGGCACAAGCAGCGCGCCGATGACGTAGCTCTTCTGGAACGCGCCGGTGAACACCAGCATTTCGCCAACGAAGCCGTTGGTGCCGGGGAAGCCGAAGCTGGCCAGGGCGTACAGGCCCCAGAAGCCCATGAACGCGGGCAGATACTTGCCCAGGCCCATGTTGTCCGAGATGGCGCGGCTGTGGCTGCGCTCGTACACCGCGCCGATCATCATAAAGAGCGCGCCGGTGATGATGCCGTGATTGAGCATCTGGAACAGCGCGCCTTCAACCCCGCGCAGGTTGAACAGGAAGATGCCGAGCGTCACGAAGCCCATGTGGCCCACGGAGGAATAAGCCACCAGCTTCTTGATGTCCTCCTGCCCCAGGGCGATGGCCCCGCCGTACAGGATGCTGGCGATGGACATGGCGATCATCAGCGGCGCGAAGTACACGCTGGCGTCGGGCGTCAACGGCAGGCAGAAGCGCAGGAAGCCGTAGGTGCCCATCTTGAGCAGCACGGCGGCCAGGATGACCGAGCCGGCGCTTGGGGCCTGCACGTGGGCCGCGGGCAGCCAGGTGTGGAAGGGGAACATGGGCACCTTGATGGCAAACGCCAGCGCCATGGCCAAAAAGGCCCAGTACTGGAAGCGGAAGCTGAAGTTCATCTGCATCAGCTCGGGAATGCTGAAAGTGCCCCCGGTGATGCGGAAGGCCACGATGGCGGCGAGAAGCAGCGTGCTGCCCGCCAGCGTGAACAGGAAGAACTTGAGCGAGGCGTACCGGCGCTGGTCGCCGCCCCAGACGGCGATCAACAGGTACATGGGGATGAGCATGGCCTCCCAGAACACGTAGAACAGCACCAGGTCCATGGCGGCGAAGACCCCCACGCAGGCGCTGGTCATGAACAGCAGGCAGAAGTGGAATTCCTTCACGCGCTTGCTGATGTACGTCCAGGAGCACATGACGCACAGGGGCAGGATGGCCAGCGTCAGCACCACCATGAGGTAGCTGATGCCGTCCACCGCGAGGTGGTACTCGAGCCCCCATTGCGGCACCCAGTGCGCCTTTTCGACGAACTGGAACTCGGCGTTGAAGTTGAAGAACAGCAGCGGCAGTCCCAGGATGAGCTCCAGGATGCTTGCGCCCATGGTGTAGGCGCGCGCAACCTGCGGGCTTTTGATGAGGAACAGCCCCGCCGCGGCCAGAAGCGGGAACACGATCAGGCTTGTTAAAACCGGGTATCCGAAGTCCAAGGCTCGCTCTCCGTCTCGTTGCGGGGTTTAGGCAAGGTACCAGACAAGGGCGAAGATGCCGATGCCAAGGGCCGCCGCCAGTCCCAGGTATTCCTGGAGCCTGCCGGACTGGGCCTTGGCGCTCAGCACGCCCACGTTCTGAACCGTATACGCCGAGCCATCCACCACGGTGTCGATTCCCTTGGTGTCGAACCAGACAGTACCCCGCGCAAGGGTCAGCAGGCCGCGCAGGCCGACGGCGCGATAGGCCTCGGTCCAGCGGTCGTCGATCCACGCCAGGGGCTTGGAGACCAGGGCGAGCGCGCCCCGGCCGATGAGCCGGTAGAAGAAGTCGAAGTCCAGGTTGGTCTTGGCGTGCGGGGTGATGATCTCCCGCGTGATGTAGAAGGCCAGACCCGAGAAGCCGAGCAGCAGAAGGGCCTGCAGCACGTGCCAAGTGGTCCAGGGATGGTACATCTCTTCCATCTCAAAGGGCAGGTAGCGGTACAGCATGTCCGGGTACAGGCCCTGGGCGATGCAGAGCACCGCGCCCATGGCCATGCCGATGTACATGTTCACCGGAATGGGCTTGAGCACCATGGTGTTGTTGGCCGGCTTGGCCCAGAAGGCGAAGTACGGCAGCTTTATGCCAACGGAGAGGAAGGTGCCCACCGCGGCCACCTCCATGCCGATGGCCAGCCAGGTGCGGTGGGCTTCCGCCGCGCCGGTGATGGTCATAGTCTTGGAGATGAAGCCGTTGAACAGCGGCATGCCGGAGATGGAAAGGGCCGCCACCATGTACAGCACCATGACCCAGGGCAGCCGGTGCACCAGCCCGCCCAGCTCGTTCAGCTTGGTGGTGCCCGCGGCGTAGAGCAGGCAGCCGGTGCCCATGAAGAGCAGGCCCTTGTACAGAATGTGCGCGTAGGCGTGGGCCACCGCGCCGTTCATGGTCATTGCCGTTCCGATGCCGATGCCCGCCACCATGTACCCCACCTGGGACACGATGTGGTAGGACAGGATGCGCCGCGCGTTGTTCTCTATGCACGCGTACAGCACGCCGTACACGCACATCACCGTTCCGGCGATGGCCAGGGCCTCCACCCCGTGGAAGCCGCGCAACAGAACGTACACGGCCGTCTTGGTGGTGAAGGCGCACATGAACACCGAGCCGGTGACCGTGCCTTCGGGGTAGGCGTCGGGCAGCCAGGCGTGCAGGGGAACCACGGCCGCGTTGACGCAGAAGCCGAGCAGGATCATCCAGTCGTACACCTGCATCTGCGCCGGGATCACGTGGTCGAACTCGAAGTTGCCCACGGCCTTGTAGCGCAGGAGCAGGCCGATCAGGAGGAACAGCCCGCCGATGGTGTGGTACAGGAAGTAGCGGAAGCCCGCCTTTGTGCTGCGCTCATTTCTGGCCAGCCAGATGAGGAAGGTGCTGCCGATGCTCATGAGCTCCCAGAAAACGAACAGGGAGAGGAAGTCTCCGGCGAAGGTGCAGCCGAAGGCCCCGCCCACGTACACGCAGGCCATGATGTGCTGGAGCTTGTCATCCACGTGCAGGGCGTAGACCATGCCGATGAGGCTCATGACCGCGAACACCTGCGCGAAGATGAGCGAAAGCTTGTCCACGCGGCCCAGCAGCAGGGTCTGGCCCAGCCAGCTGGCCTGGGCGTAGAGGCCCGGCTCGATGGTCATGACGCTCCAGATCGCCACCACGGGCGGGATCAGGAGCAGCCATTTCCACGCCTTGCCGGGCAGAAACGGCAACACCAGCGCCAGGGCGTAGAAGCCCACGGTGGGATGGACGAAACCGCTAGCTATTGCGCTCATAATAGTCATCTCCCCGGCTGATCATGGGCTGGACGATCTTTTTCATGATGATGACCATGGCCAGGCCGCCAACCAGCCCGAACAGGGCCCAGAAGCCCGGATACGCGTCATAGACGAATTCCACCTCGTGCGGGCGGATGAAGACGTTCGCCCCCACCAGCCCCGCAAGCCCCAGGAAGAACAGGACGGCCAGGATGCACGTCTTGCCCCTCAGCCAATTGAGCAACATTCCGAACAGGCTCATGCTTTTGCCCCCTAGAACTTGCCGAACACGCGGACGAAGTCCATGAACAGCGCCGGGTAGAAGCCCAGCAACACCGAGATGGCGCCCGTTGCGCACAGCGGAATCACCATGGTCAGCGGTGCTTCCTTGTAATGATGGAAGTGGTGGTCGTCGGCCCGGGGCTCCTTGAAGAAGGCCCGGTAGATGACCGGCACGAAGTAGCCCGCGTTCAGGATGGTGGAGAGCATGAAGGCCAGGAAGATGATGATCTGCCCGGCCTGCAGCGCGCCGTTCACGATGTACCATTTGGAGACGAAGCCGCACACAGGCGGCATGCCGATCATGGACAGGGCCCCGATGGAGAAGGCCCCGAAGGTCCAGGGCATCTTGCGGCCCAGGCCGTCCATGAGGCTGATCTTCTTCAGGTGCGTGGCCACATAGATGGCGCCGGCCGCGAAGAAGAGGGTGATCTTGGAGAAGGCGTGGTGCGCGATGTGGGCCATGCCGCCCTGCACCGCCATGGGCGTCAGGAGCGCCACGCCCGCCACGACGTAGGAGAGCTGCGCCACGGTGGAGTATGCCAGCCGGGCCTTCAGGTCGTCCTTGGTCAGGGCGATGAAGCTGGCCGCGGTGAGGGTGAAGGTGGCCACCATGGCCGTGGGGATGCCCAGGTTCAGCTGGTCCATCACCGTGACGCCGAAGCCGGAGAGCATGATGCGGCAGACGCAGAACACGCCCGCCTTGACCACGGCCACCGCGTGCAGCAGGGCCGAGACCGGGGTGGGCGCCACCATGGCCGAGGGCAGCCAGTTGTGGAACGGCATGAGCGCCGCCTTGCCGATGCCCGCGATGTACAGCACGTAGGTGATGGTGACGGCCAGCGGATGCGCGGCCACCACGTCGGGCGGGAACATGCCCGTGGTCACGTCGCCCAGGGCGAAGTCCAGGTGGCCCAAAAGCACGTAGGTCATGACCATGGCGGGCAGGAGGAAGAGCTTCGAGGTGCCCATCAAGTACACGATGTACTTGCGCGCGCCGGTGAAGGCCTCATCGTCCTGGTGGTGGGCGACCAGCGGGTAGGTGAACACGGTGATGACCTCGTAGAAGAGGTACAGCGTGAACACGTTGGCGGAGAGCGCCACGCCCTCGGCTCCGAAGATGGCCACGGCGAAGCAGACGTAGTAGCGCGTCTGCGCGTGCTCATCCAGGGTGCGCATGTAGCCGATGTTGTAGCTGGTGGCGAACATCCACAGGAAGCTTGCCACCAGGCCGAAGATCAGCGAGAGCCCGTCGGCCATGAAGGTGACCGTGATGCCGGGCATGATGTCGAACAGTGTGTATTTCCAGATGTTCCCGGCAAGTACCGCCGGGGCCAGGCTCAAGACCGAGGCGAAGGTCAGGCCGCCGGCGATGAAGCTGACCGCCTCGCGCCGGTTCTGGTTGGCCCGGTTGAGCCAGATGAGAAGCGGCGCCACCAGGGTGATGGCCACCGGCAGGAGCACGCGTGCGCTTTCGATGATCCCTGTCATGGTTAGCTCATCCCTTCAGAGTCGAAACGACGCTGGTTTTGGTGCTGCCGAACCGCCGGGCGATGACCACGATGATGGCCAGGACCAGGGTTGCCTCCGCCGCCGCAAGGCCCATGACGAAGAGGGTGCCCAGCTGCCCCAGCATGGCGTTGGCCGGGGTGAGCTGCGCCGCCGCCACGATGGACAGGCCCGCGCCGTTGAGCATGAGCTCCACGCAGATGAGCATGCCCACCAGGGTTCTGCGCTGCGTGATGCCGAAAAGCCCCGCCAGAAGCAGGATCAGGGCCACCAGCTGGTACATGGTAAGCGTGCTCATTTGCCGTTCCTCCTCTCCCAGGCCAGGAGCACCGCCCCGGCCATGGACACCAGAAGCACCACCGAGATCAGCTCGAAAGCGAGCCCGTAGGGCCCAAGCAGGCCCAGGCCCAGCTTCTCTATGCTCACCTCAACCGGCACGCCCGTGGTGACCAGGGGCCGGGTCAAGAGCAGCCAGGAGAGCACCCCGCCCGTCACCACGACGGCCAAGAGCGCCAGCACGTTCTGGTAGATGGGCGCGCTCTCGGCCTCCTCGCCCGCGGGGTCGGCCTTGGTGAGCATGATGGCGAAGAAGATGAGCACGCAGATGGCGCCCACGTAGATGAGGATCTGCATGAGGGCCATGAAGGTGCTGTTCAACAGCATGTACATGCCCGCAACGCCGAGCAGCGTGGCGATGAGCCCGACCATGGCCCGCACGAGGCTTTTGGCCCCCACGGCCAGCAGGCTGCCGCCGAGGATGATCAGCGTGTAGAGCCCGAAGGCCACTTTGGCCATGGCTTCCATGTTTGGCATGTTCGGCATGTTAGGCCTCGCTCGTGGCTGCGGGGGCGGCCGCAGGCTCGGCGGGGGCAACGCCGTCGGACTCCCTGAGCTTCACCACCAGGTCGAAGAGGAAGTCGTTGCGCGAGTAGCCCGCCATGTAGATGTTCTTGGAGAAGCGAAGCGCACCGGCCGGACAGTTCTCCATGCAGGTGCCGCACAGGCTGCACAGGCTGAAGTCGTACACGAACTTTTCCGGGTCCTTGGGCGTCTTGTCCTTGGTCTTTTCGCCGCTGGCCTTGGCCTCGGCCAGGGCCTTCTCTTCCTCGGGCGTGGGCTTGGGGGCCTTTTTCTTGACCACGGTGATGCAGTTCGACGGGCAGGCCAGGGCGCACATGCCGCAGGAGATGCAGCGCGGCTTGAAGGGGTCCTTGCTGCCGCCGCCCACAAGCTCCAGGTGGCCCTTGTAGGTTTCGGTGTTGGAAAGGGCCTTCCAGGGGTAGCGCACGGTGCGCTGCGGCTCCAGGAAGTATTTCCCGGTCACGCGCAGGCCCACCATGAGACTCCACAGGTCGGAGACGGTCTTGAATGCTTCCTTGATGGCGTTCATACGGCTTCCTTCATCTACCAGCGCACTTCAGTGTACTGTGCCAGCTTCACAAAGAAGCTGGTGGCCAGCAGGTTGAGCACGGCCAGGGGCATGAGCCACTTCCAGTTGATGTTCAAAAGCTGGTCGAAGCGCACGCGCGGGTACGTCCAGCGGAAGAAGACCATGAGCAGCATCAAGAGCGAGACCTTGAGCACGAACCACACCGGTCCGGGCAGCACCGGGCCCTGCCAGCCGCCCAAAAAGAGCGCCGTGGCCACGGCGCAGACCACCACCATGTTGGCGTACTCGGCCAGGAAGAACAGACCGAAGCCCATGCCGGAGTATTCCGTGTGGAAACCGGCGGTGAGCTCGCTCTCGGCCTCGGGCAGGTCGAAGGGGGCGCGGTTGGTCTCGCCCAGGGCGCTTACTATGTAGATGAGGAAGGCCAGGGGCTGGGTCATGATGTTCCAGTTCCAGGGCCAGGTGCCCTGCCCCTTGACCACCGTGGCCAGATCCAGGCTGCCGGACACGAAGGCCACGGCCAGCACGGACAAAAGCAGCGGGATCTCGTAGGCCACGGATTGCGCCACCGCGCGGGCCGCGCCGAGCAGGCCGTACTTGTTGTTGGAGGCCCAGCCGCCCAGAAGCAGCGCAAGCACCGCCAGGCCGGAGAAGGCCAGAATCAGCAGCAGGCCCAGGTTGATATTGAGCGCCATGAGGCCGTCGCCCACGGGCAGGGGCAGGAAGAGCAGCAGCACGGGCAAAAACGACAGCACCGGGGCCAGCCAGTACAGGATGGGGTCCGCGCCGTCGGGCATGAAGAGCTGCTTGCCCACCAGCTTGAGGGCGTCGGCCAGGGGCTGCAAGAGTCCATTGGGGCCGACCTCGTAGGGGCCGGGCCGGCGCTGGATGTGGCCGGCCACTTTGCGCTCCACCCAGACCATCACCAGGCCGATGAGGCCCACGCTGACGGCCACGGCCACAAGGCCGATGAGGATGCGTATGAATTCTGCGGGCATCGCGTTCTCCTACCTGTCGATTTCCGGGATGATCAGATCGAGGCTGCCCAGGATGGCCACCGCGTCCGCCAGAATGGTGCCCTGCGAGACCTCGGCGAAGAGGCTCAGGTTGCAGTAGCCCGGCGCGCGCAGCTTGCAACGGTACAGGTTCTTGCCGCCGTCGGACACGAGGTACACGCCGATCTTGCCGCGCGCGCCCTCCACCGCGAAGTAGGCCTCGCCCTTGGGGGCCTTCCAGCTGGGCTTGGGCGCGCCCTTCACCAGCACCTCGCCCTCGGGCATCATGTCCAGGCACTGCTCGATGATTCTGAGGCTCTGCTCGAACTCGGCGATGCGCACGTCGTAGCGGCCGCGCGCGTCCTTGAGCTCCGAGGTGGGAATCTCGAAGTCCAGCTTGGGGTACACGGAGTACGGGTCGCTGCGGCGCACGTCGTAGGCGATGCCCGAACCCCGGATGATGGGGCCGGTGGCGCCGTAGCGGCGGCAGGCCTCGGGCTCGATGACGCCGATGCCCTCGATGCGCTTGCGCAGGATGATGTTGTCGCTGACGAGATCCTTGTACATGGGCAGGCGCGAGCGCATCCAGGGGATGAATTCGCGGATGCGGCGGATGCAGTCCTCGTCCAGGTCGCTCGCCACGCCGCCCACGCGGAAGTAGCTGTAGGTGAGGCGCGAGCCCGTGGGAATCTGCAGAATGTCCAGGATCTTTTCGCGGTCGTCAAAGGCGTACATGATGGGGGTGAAGGCGCCGAGGTCCAGCAGATAGGCGCCCCACCAGAGCAGGTGCGAGGCCAGGCGGTTCAGCTCGCAGGTGATGGTGCGCACGTATTCCGCGCGCTCCGGCACCACGATGCCCGCCAGTTTTTCCACCGCGCCCACAAAGGCCCAGTTCCAGCCGAGCGCGTGGCCGTAATCCACGCGGCCCATGTTCGGAATGTACTGGGCGGCCGTTTTGACCTCCGCCATCTTCTCGTGCATGCGGTGCAGGTAGCCCAGCACCGGCTCCGCCCGCAGGACGTACTCGCCGTCCATCTCCACCACCACCCGGAGCACGCCGTGGGTGGACGGGTGCTGCGGGCCGAGGTTCAGGATGAGCGAGCCTTCCTGGGCGGTCTTGGCAAAGTTCTCGGTGTAGAAGTCGCCAGCGACATGTTCGGGATTTGCGTAGTGTGTCATAGGTGCCGCTTTCCTTGTTATGCCGTGGCTTTCGCGCCGTCCTCGGCCGGGGCCGGGGCGTCGGGCGTCATGAGCTCGAAGCCGGGCGCGCAGAAGCGCACCTCCCCGGCCTCCAGCAGTTCGCGCATCTTCACGCGAGACTTGGGGTCCTTGCGCAAGGGGAAGCAGTCGGCCATGTCCGGGTCGATCAACAGCGGAATGAAGTTCGGGTTGCCCGGGAACAGCACGCCGTGGAAGTCGCGGGTCTCGCGCTCGTGCCATTCCGCGCCCTGGAAGATGCCGGCGATGGACGGGACGCTCGGGGCGTCGTGCGGGGCCACCACGCGCAGGGCGGTGCGGCCCGGCTTGTGGAAGTGGGCGAAGTGGTAGGTCACCACATAGCCTTCCGCGCAGTCCAGCGCGCTGATGTCCTCAAGGAAATAGTCGGCCGCCAGCAGGCGTTCGGCCGCGCGCACCAGGGAGGCCGCGGGCAGCACCACCTGCCAGGTCTTGCCGGTCTTCTGGAAGTCGCAGGCGGCCAGGTAAAGCAGGGGCAGGCCCTTCAGCAACGCGTCCATCTACTTGCCCTCCACGTCGAAGGGGCCATCCAGGGGCGGATTGGGCCAGAAGCGCTTGCCGGTGATCTTTTCCTGCAGCTTGAACAGGCCCTCCAGCAGCCCCTCGGGCCGGGGCGGGCAGCCGGGCACGTACACGTCCACGGGGATGAGCTTGTCCACGCCCTCCACCATGCCGTACTGGCCCTTGAACTTGAACGGGCCGCCG
Organism: Humidesulfovibrio sp.; assembly: GCF_035560995.1. Classification (GTDB taxonomy): domain Bacteria; phylum Desulfobacterota; class Desulfovibrionia; order Desulfovibrionales; family Desulfovibrionaceae; genus Humidesulfovibrio. Next base: position 10,993 of record NZ_DATMYK010000220.1, read on the forward strand.
GAAATGGCGCAGTTGCCCATGGCGATGACCCAGCGCGGGGCGGGCATCTGCTCGTACAGGCGCACCACGGCCGGAGCCATCTTCTTGGTCACGGTGCCGGCCACGATCATCAGGTCGCTTTGGCGCGGGGAAGGACGGAAGACCTCGGCCCCGAAGCGGGCGATGTCCCAGCGGGCCATGCCCACGGCCATCATCTCAATGGCGCAGCAGGCCAGGCCGAAGGTCATGGGCCACAGCGACATGGAGCGGCAGATGTCCATGATCTGCTGCGCCGGGCCGATGTTCAGCAGCGGGTCCGCGATGATGACATCGGGCTTCTGCTCTATGAGATTTTGCGCGGCCATGTGAACACCCCTTTCGCCCAGAAGTAGATGATTGCCAGAGCAAGGACAGAGAGGAAGATGACCATCTCCAGGAAGGGCAGCCAGCCCTCGGTGGCGCGGTACACGGAGGCCACCGGGAACAGGTAGAGCACGTCCACATCGAAGGCCAGGAACAACAGAGCATACACGTAATAGTTTATGCCGAAGCTCGTCCAGGCGCCGCCATAGGGGCGCATGCCGCATTCGTAGGGCATGCCCATGTCGCCGCCGCGGGCGCGCGGGGCAACCAGATAAGACAAAACGAGCGGACCGCCGGCAAACAGCAACCCGCCCATCAGGAACAGGATGATGGCTAGATGGAGCCAGCTGAAGACCATACCCCTCCCCCTCTTGCACAGAAGATAATTCGGCCCGGAAAATCGGACCTTTCGCCAAACCCTATGGACTATTAACGCGTTTATTGCCCCGAGTCGTCGAAGACGTCAACCCCCGGTCCGGAAAAACGCGGCTTCTCCGCGTTTTTCTCCTTACCCATCCCCTCATAACCTGCGGGGATTTATAC
>NZ_DATMYK010000221.1:0-26405 GCF_035560995.1 Humidesulfovibrio sp.
GTATATGCGCGCGGCCTGCGCCCCAGGCGCAAAGACCGCATGCTCACGGATCACAATGTGGCGGGAGATGTAATGTTGAACAAAATCGCGGAATTTGTCCATACCCAAGGTCACTGCGTACTGGCCACCTGCGCCGGCGAAGCCGGTGCTTTCGCGCCGCACACCTCGCTCATGACCTTTTGCGCCGCGCCGGACTGCGGCGAATTCTGGCTGGCCACACAGAAAAACACGAAAAAGTTTCGCAACCTCGCCGAAAATCCGCGCGCCAGCCTGCTCATTGACGACCGCGCCACGCACGCCGCGCCGCGCCAGGCCCTTACCGTGGCCGTTCATGCCGCGCCCTTCCCCTCCACGGCCGCAGAACAGGCCGCGCGCGCCGCACTTTTGGCCAGAAGCCCCGGCCTGTCTGGCTTTCTGGCCGATGCGGACGTGCTGGTGCTGCGCCTTGTGGCCGAAAGCTTCCAACTGCTGACCGGGCTGACCGAGATTTTTTCTTTGGAAATTTCCACTCCGGTGGAGAAAGTTCTTGACGCTCGGCCGAGGAAGGCTTAATCCTGCCTCCTCGCGTGGGCTCGTAGCTCAGTGGATAGAGCGCCGGACTACGAATCCGTAGGCCGCAGGTTCAAATCCTGCCGGGCCCACCACGCAAGACCAGGGCCGCTGTCGAAAGACGGCGGCCCTTTTTGCGTTTTGCGTCCAAGGACGGACACGGGCCTCCGATCAATGCGTGGTATTCGCCGGACGCATTGACGCGCTGATATCTTGGCGCTAGAACAACAAGAGTTGTTCCTCCCCCCCAGGACAGCCTTCCACCTGCGCGAGCATTGCGCGGGGCACGGCCAACAGCACGCAAGGCGGCGCACCATGTCCAGAGCCCGCATTCTCTTGTGGATAGTCCTTGGGGCGCTCGCCTCCGCGGCGGCCTTGTCGCTCTTCATGCGCGCCAAGGACGACCACACTCTGGAGCGCATCCGCACGAGCGGAGTCATCCGCATCGGCTACGCCGTGGAAGCTCCCTACGCCTTCCTCACCCCGGAGGGGGTCGTCACCGGGCAATCGCCGGAACTGGCCCGCCGCGTGGCCCATCGTCTGGGCATCAAAGACATCGAATGGCGTCTGGCGGATTTCGGCGCCCTCATCGCCGAGCTCAAGGACGGCCGCATCGACGTCATCGCCGCAGGCATGTTCATCACCCCAGAGCGCGCCGAGCAGGTGAGCTTCTCCGAGCCGGTGTTCCATGTGCGCCCGGCGCTGCTTGTGGCCCGGGGCAACCCAAAGCGCCTGCACAGCTACAAGGACGCCCTGGCCGACGGGACCGTGCGGCTGGCCGTGCTGACAGGCGCGGTGGAAGGGCAAGCCCTGCTGCGCGCGGGTCTGCCGGAGGTCCAGCTCATCCAGGTGCCCGATGCTCAGACCGGGCGCGTGGCCGTGGAGACGGGCTTGGCCGACGGGCTGGCCCTTTCCTCGCCCACCATAAAGTGGATGGCCATACGCGACCAGCTGGGCCGCACGGAAATCGCCCGGCCCTTCACAGGCGCGGGGCTTGACTTGGAGGCCCGCTCCGGCTTCGGCGGCTTCGGCTTCCGCAAGGAGGACAAGAGCCTTCTGGCGGCCTGGAACGGGGAACTGCGGGCTCTTGCCGCCGACCCGGAGTTTCTGGACCTCATGGACGACTTCGGTTTCGGACCGGAGGAGCTGCCCGGGAACATGACCACCCGGGAGATTTTGGCCCCATGAACGCGCAGGCGTATTGGGCCTCCGCGCTGCAAAATTGGGTTCCGCAGCGCCGCTGGGAAATCTGGAGCACCATCGTGCTCTCGCTTCTGGTGTGCGCGCTCATTTCCTGGATGCACCTGCGGCAGCAGCAGGACATGCGCCAGGCCAGCCAGCGCCTGGACACCATGCGCCAGGCTCGCGTCGAGCTGGCCCAGGGCTTTCTGGCCGTGCTGCTCTCCGCCGAGGCGGACTCGCCCTACCGGCGCGAGCAGGGGCTGGTGCTCATCCGCCAGGCGCTGATTTCCTTTGACCGTTCCGGGCGCGAGGCCGGGCAGTTCGATCACGCCGCCAGAGACCGCTTTCTGGAGAGCCTGGCAGCCTTCCATGCCCGCCTGGGGGATTGGGAAGCCCACGCGCAGAACCATGGAGAAAGAACGACCGCCTTGCGCATTGCTTACCACGACCTGGAGCGCCAGACCGAGGACATGGACGCCCGCACCCGGCTTGAACTGGGCCAGCTGGCCCAGCGCTTCGCCCGCGAGTTTTTTCTGGTCCTGGGCGTTTCCGTCCTGCTGCTGGCCGGGGTGAGCGCGCATGTGTTCTTCGCCGGGCGCGCCCGTGAGCGTGCCGAGGCCGAGCGACGCAGACTGGACGAGCGCCAGGGCATCACCCTGCGCAGCATCGGCGACGGCGTCATCGTCACCGACGAACGGGGGCTGGTGGAGCTCTTGAACCCCGTGGCCGAGGCCATGACCGGCTGGCGCGACGCCCAGGCGCGCGGACTGCCCCTGCGCAAGGTCTTCAACATCATCAACGAGCAGACGCGCGAGCCCCTGGACAACCCCGTGGCCAGGGTGCTGCGCGACGGCGTGCGCGTGGAGCTGGCCAACGATACCCTGCTGGTGGCCCGGGACGGCGTGGAGCGCGCCATTGCCGACAGCGCCGCGCCCATCACCGACGCCGAAGGGGTCATCCGGGGTGTGGTGCTGGTGTTCCGCGACCAGTCGGACGAGAAGTTCTACAAGAAGGCCCTGCGCGAGAGCGAATTGCACTTCCGCGCCCTGGCCGATGGCGGCCAGGCCCTCATCTGGACCTCCGGCCTGGACAAACTGTGCGACTACTTCAACGAGCCCTGGCTGCGCTTCACCGGGCGGCCCCTGGAAAAGGAGTTGGGCAACGGCTGGGCCGAGGGCGTGCACCCGGACGACTTCGACCGCTGCCTGGACATCTACGTGAAGGCCTTTGACGCACGCCAGGCCTTCAGCATGGAATACCGCCTGCGCCACGCCAGCGGCGAGTACCGCTGGATAGTGGACCAGGGCACCCCGCGCTTCAATTCCGAGGGCGTCTTCGTGGGCTTCATCGGCCACTGCCTGGACATCCACGAGACCAAGCAGAACCAGGAGGCCCTGCGCCAGGCCAAAGAGGCGGCGGAGACGGCTAACAAGACCAAGAACGAGTTCCTGGCCAACATGAGCCACGAGATCCGCACGCCCCTGAACGGCATTCTGGGCATGCTGCAACTGCTGGACACCACGCGCATGGACGAGGAGCAGCGCAAGTACCTGCTGGCCGCCACCCAGTCGTCCAAGCGGCTCACGCGGCTCCTGTCGGACATCCTGGACTTCTCGCGCATCGAGGCGGGCATGCTGGCCGTGCAGCGCGCGTCCTTCGCGGTGGAGGGGCTGCGGCATGCGGCCCTGGAGCTTTTCGGCCTTACCGCGCGGGAAAAGGGCGTGGCCTTCTCTTTCGAAATCGACCCCGGCGTGCCCAGGGTGCTGGTGGGCGACGAGGCCCGGCTGCTGCAGATCCTCTTCAACCTCATGGGCAACGCGCTCAAGTTCACCCGCCAGGGCGAGGTGCGCGCAGAGCTGACCCCCCTGCCCGGCGGCGGCGCGGCGGACCGCCGCCTGCTGTTCAGCATCAGCGACACGGGCATCGGCATCACCGACGAGCTTCTGGCCAACATCTTCGAACCCTTCACCCAGGCCGAGGGCTCCTACACCCGGCGCTTCCAGGGGGCCGGGCTCGGGCTGGCCATTGTGCGGCGGCTCATCGGGCTTCTGGGCGGTTCGCTCTGCGTGGACAACAGCGGTCCGGGAACCCTCATGACTGTTGTTCTGCCCTTTGGCCTGCCCGAGGCCGGAACCGCGCAGGAGGCCGAGCAGGAGGCCCCGCAAGAGGACAATGCGCCAAGCCCACCAGCGGCGCCCGTGGCCGGGGCCGCCCTGCGCGTGCTCTTGGTGGAGGACGAGGAAATCAGCCTCTTGGCGGCGGAGCAGATGCTCAAGAAGTCCGGCTATGCCGTCTGCACCGCCCGCGACGGGCGGCAGGCCCTGGAACGGCTTGCGCGGCAAGATTTCGACGTGGTGGTGATGGACGTGCAGATGCCCGTGCTGGACGGGGTGGAGGCCACGCGGGCCATCCGCTCCGCACAGGAGCTTGGGGCCAGGGCGCAGGTGCCCATCATCGCCATGACGGCCTACGCCATGGCCGGAGACCGCGAGCGTTTCATCGCCGCGGGCATGGACGGCTACACCTCCAAGCCGGTGGACATGGCGGAGCTTGGCCGGGTCATCGGCCAGGTGCTGGCCCGCCGCACGGCGGGCATGGCCGGGGGCGGGGGCTTCGCCGGCTAGTCGTCGCTCCAGCGGTCGCGGATGGCGTTGATCTCGTCCTGATTCAGGAAGAAGGCCGCGACCACCGCGGGATCGAACTGGGTGCCCGCCCCGGCGCGGATGAGCCCGCCCGCTTCCTCGGCCGTCATGGCCTTCTTGTAGGGGCGGTTGCTGCACAGGGCGTCGTACACATCGACCACGGTGACGATGCGCGCCTCCAGCGGGATGTCCTCCCCGGAGAGGCCGAAGGGGTAGCCCTTGCCGTCCCAGCGCTCATGGTGGCACAGGGCCAGAATACGCGCCAGCTTCAGCTGCTCGTTGCCGGCGATTTCGCGCATCAGGAGCGGGTCGGAGCACAGGCGGTGGGCCTCGTCCTTGCTGTCCAGGGGGCCCAGTATCTCGCAGCCGTACACGCAGTGCCTGCGCATGATGTCCCATTCCGAGGGCGAGAGCTTGCCGGGCTTCAAGAGCACTTCGTCGGGGATGCCGATCTTGCCCACATCGTGCAGGGGGGCGCATTCGCCCAAAAGCTCGCAGGCGTCGTCGCCCATGCCCATGGCCCGGCCCAGCAGCCTGCTTATCTGCCCCACGCGGATGACGTGGCGGCCGGTCTCGTTGTCCTTGTACTCCGCCGCGCGGGAAAGGCGCTGCATCACCTGGCGGCGCGTCTCCTCTAGCTCGCGGGTCCGGTCGCGCACCAGGCGCTCCAGGTTCTCCTGGTAGCTCTTGTTCTCGCGGATGAGCCGGGCGCGATCGAACACCTTTTCCAGGGTGTAGTCCAGGATGTTCAAGTTGTGCAACGGCTTGGTGATGAAGTCCCAGGCGCCCATGCGCATGGCCGAGAGGGCGTCTTCCACGATGCCCACGCCGGAGAGCACGATGATGGGCACCTCCGGGGTTTCGGCCACCGCGTGCTTGATGAAGGAGTAGCCATCCATCACCGGCATGTTCAGGTCCACCACGACGGCAAGCAGCTTCTGGCGGTTGGCCAAGAGCAGGTCCAGTCCCTCCTGGCCGTTGCCGGCCTCCAGGGTCTCGTATTCCAGATCCTCCAGGTGCGCGGTGAGCGAGCGCCTGAGCCCTGGTTCGTCATCAATGATCAGGATGGTCATGTTTGCGCTCCAGGTTGGGCCAGGCGGTATCGGATGCGCTCCAGCATCTGGGCCATATCGCAGGGTTTGAAGAACACGTCGTCCTCCTCCATGCCGCCCACCAGAAGCTCCCGGCCGAGGGAGAAGTCCACGGAGCCCGTGTGCAGCAGAAAGCGCCCGCACAGGCCGCGTTTCCTGGCGTTCAGGATGAAGTCCTTGCCATCCATGCCGGGCAGGCGCATGTCCACGATGCACAAGTCCGCCGGTTCACGGGCCAGTTCCTCCAGGGCTTCTTCGGCCGAGGCGCAGGCGCGCAGGACGAATTCGTCGAAGTCTTCCAGGAAATCCACCAGCAACTGGCGGATGCGTTCCTCGTCGTCGAGGATGAGGATGCGCGCGGGTGTGCTCACGCCTCTTCCCCTTCGGGCCCTTCCGCAGGCAGGTCGATGCTGAACAGGGTGCCTTCCCCGGGGTGCGAGCTGACGGACATGCGGCCCCCGTGGCCCTTGGTGATGATGAAGTACGACACCGACAGCCCCAGGCCGGTGCCCACTCCAGGCGGCTTTGTGGTGTAGAAGGGCTCGAACACGCGCCGCTGCACTTCCGGCGGCATGCCGGGGCCGTTGTCCTCGATCTCTATGTGCAGATGGTCGCCCGCGCTGCCCACGCGGATGCAGATCCTGGGCTCCAGGATGGACGGCTCGGCCGCGGCCAGGGCCTGGGCCGAATTGCGCAGCAGGTTCAAAATCACCTGTTCTATCTCGGTCTCCGTACAGTTGACCACGGGCAGATCGTCCCCGTAGTCGCGTTCGATCTTGATGCGCTTGAAGTCGTAGCTCTTCTTCAGGTCGTAGTCGCTGCCGGCCAGGGTCACGGCCTTGTCGACGATGGAGGGCAGATCGCACACCTTGCGGCGGCTCTCGCTCGAGCGGCTGAAGTCGAGCATGTGGCGGATGATGGCCGAGGCGCGCACCGCCGCCGACTGGATGTCCTCGATGAACACGTCGAGCTTGCGCGCCTGCATGTAGTTTTTGAAGAGCTCCATATCGAGCCCCAGCCCGGTGGCCACCTCCACGTTCTTCTTGAAGTCCGGCCGAGTGCGCTGCACCAGGTTCTGTGCGGCCTGGAGCACGATGCCCAGGGGGTTGTTTATCTCGTGGGCGATGCCTGCGGCGATGCCGCCCACCGAGATCATCTTCTCGGTCTGGATCATCATCTCCTGCATCTTCTTCATTTCCGTCACGTCGCGCACCAGGCCCAGAATATAGCGCCTGTCGCCGATGACGATGATGTGGCAGGAGATGGAGCACTGGAGGATCTGGCCGTCCTTGCGGCGGCCCTCGAACTCGTGGTTCTCCACGTGGCCGTCGCGCTGGATGGTTTCGTGGATGATGGTCCTGCTGGTCTCCTCGGCGTAGAAGGCCACGTTCTTGGAGTCTTTGCCCAGCAGTTCGCTGGCGTCGTAGCCGGTCAGCTTCTGGAAGGCCTCGTTCACGTCGGCGAAGCGGTTGTCCTCCAGGTCCACCAGGGCCATGGCCTCCGGCGAGTAGCGGAACAGGCGCGAGAAGCGCTCCTCCGACTGCCGCAGCTGCTCCACGGCCTGGAGGCGCTCGGTGATGTCCTGGAAGATGCCCAGCACGCCCACGGCCTGGCCCGTGTCGTCCAAAAGCGGCAGCTTGCTGGTCTCCAGCCAGACTTGCCGGCCGTCATCCAGCGTCAGGGACTCCACGAAGCGCAGCTTGGGCGTCTGGCTCCGCATCACGGCCTGGTCGTCCAGGCGGTAGGACGCGCTGGCCTCGGCTGTGATGGGCAGGTCGAAGTCCGTTTTGCCGATGATGTCTTGCGGCGAGGCCAGGCCCAGGGCCTGCGCGAAGGATGCGTTGCAGCCCTGGAAGATGCTGTTTCCGTCCTTCCAGAAGATGGACAGGGGGACCGTGTTCAGGATGCTTTCCAGCAGGCGGCGGTTCTCGCGCAGCTCCTGGTCGGCCCGGGTGCGTTCGGTCACGTCGCGGGCCACGGTCATGCGGTAGCGTTTTTCGCCGATCTCCATGACCTGGCTGGAAATGGACTGGATGATCTCCGCGCCGTTTTTGTGGCGTCCGCGCGCCTCCATGTTCAGGGCGTGCCCTTCTGTGCGCACGCGCTCCTGGATCGCCTCCATCTGTTTCGGGTCCGTGTACAGTCCGAGCTCGGCCACGGTTTTGCCGATGACCTCGTCGCGCTCGTAGCTGTGGGTTTCAATGAAGGTGTCGTTCACGTCCACGATGACGCCGGAGTCCAGGTCGGAGAGCACGATGCTGTCTGGCGAGAGGCGGAACAGGCTGGAAAAACGCTCCTCGGACTGGTGCAGCAGCTCCAGGGCCTGCATGCGCTCGGTGATGTCCTCCAGGGTGGCCACCACGCCGTGGGCCTCGCGTCCCTCCACGACCAGGGGCGTGGCGTTCACGTACAGGGCTTTGCGCTCATCCCCGGAGCGGGAGTACCAGGCCAGCAGCCCCAGCACCGGCGTGCGCTGGGCCATGGCCAGGGCGAAGGGCGAGGCGTCCCCGGTCAGGGGCGCGCCTTCGGAATCCTCCAGGGCGATGGCTTGCGGCAGGGGGGAAGCGATGTCCAGGCCGAGGATGCTGCGGGCCTGCCGGTTCATGTATTCCGGCCTTCCGGCAGGGCCGAAGGTGACGATGCCGACGGGAGAGAGCTCCGTCAGTGTGCGGTGGTCGGCCTCGGAACTGCGCAGGTTGGCCATGATCTTGCGCAGGGCCCCCAGGGCCAGGGCCACCACGACCAGGGTGATGAGCGAGATGGCGCCGCTGACTGCGGCCAGGCGCGTGGCCGGGGCCAGCACCTCGTCCTCGTCCGATTCCAGCACCAGCACCCAGCCCGTGGTCTCGTTGCGGCGCGTCAGGCACATGCGGCGGTTGTCTCCGCGCGTGTAGTGGTGGGTGGCTCCCGTGGCTACGCTGGCCAGCAGTTCCGCAGTGTGGGCGCCGGTGCCGAAGTCGTTGGGTGCGGCCCAGGCCGGGGTGGCCAGAAGCACGCCCTCCATATTCAGAATGTAAGCGCCGCCGCTTTTGCCGATGCGGGAATCGTTCAGCATGGCCCGGGCGAAGGTTTCCGTATGCAGAATGCCGACCACGACGCCGACCACGATGCCATCGGGCCCGCGCACAGGGGTGGAGGAAACCAGGATGGGCCGCCCGGTGACGCGCGACACGGCCACAGTGTCCAGCGTCGGGTGCCCGGCCATGGCCTGGGTGTAGTAGTTCCGGTCCGAGACATTGAGGGTGGCCGTGAGGGTCGGGTCCGAGGACAGCACGAGCTCGCCCCGGGAGTTCATGAGGTACACGCGCTCAAAGGTGCCGCTGCGCACGTAGCCTTCCATCTTGCGCTGGGCGGCCACCCGGGCCGAGCGCCCCAGGTAGGAGTCCTCCAGGGCCAGGCGCAGCTCGTCCTCCTGGGCCACAAGGTTGGTCTGGGTGGTCATATCCCGCGCCTGGAGGGTTATCTCGCGGTCCAGGAAGGCCAGGGCCTGGATGATTTGCCCCCGGGCCAGGCTCTCCACCGTGTTCCTGGTGTAGAAGTAGGCCACCAGGGTCGTCACCAGCACGCCGAGGGCCACGGCTGTCAGCACCGGGGCGAGGTAGCGGTCGGGCCGGAAGCGGCGGGCGCCGGGGCCTGGCGTGTGCGTCATTTGATCACCACTCCGGCGGCGTTGATGATTTCATAGGGAATGGACAGGCCCAGGCGTTCCGCGGTCTTGAGGTTCACGAACACGATGCCTTTCTGGTTGGTGCGCACGGGCAGGCTGCCCGCGGCGATTTTTTTCTCCAGCACCTGGCGGGCCATGCTCCCGGCCAGCAAGCCCTGTTCGCGGCCGGATTCCAGCACGCCGCAGAGCAGTCCGTCGCCCACGGCGTAGTCCGCAAAGCCCAGCGTGGGCAGCCTGTTCACGGAATTGGTCCAGGCGATGACGGTTGCCGTCGGGACGACGCGCCCTGTGGCCTCGTCCCTCAGGGCGTGGTACATTCCCAAGGCCAAGGCCTTTGTGCGGGTTTGGTGATGCTTCACCCGCCTCTGCCATTGCTGGAAGGTGCGGATTTTCTCCACACTCACAAGCTTAAGGGCAAAGGGGCCGCCCTGCTTGAGTTCGGCCTGGAGGTCATCCGCAATATATCCGGCGGACTCTGTGTCGTCCAGCAGCAGGGCCACCGTGTCTGAGGAGGGGCTGATTTTCTTGAGCAGGGCGAAGCCTTCGCGCAGGTGCCAGCGCTCGCGCACGCCGGAGACGTTTGGGGCGGGGAAGCCGTACAGCGAGGGCGGGGCGTTGACTCCGCAGAAGATGACCTGGGGGCTGGCGCGCCCCTTGAGGTACGGCGCGGCCAGCTGCGCCTGGGCCGCGTCGTCCGCGGCGATGACCACCTGCGGCGCGGTGGCCTCGATGCGCGCCAGAAAGGCCTGGGCCTTGCCGCGCAGGCTTTCGGGATCATGGTCGCGCTTGGCGTCGAGGTACAGGGTTTCCACGGTGGTCTTGACGCCGCGCAAGGCTTCCTGGATGCCCTGGCTGATGGCCTGGGTCCAGATGTAGTCGGGGCCGTAGCTGTGCACCACGATGACGTTCGGCGCGGGTTTCGACTCCGCCGTGTTCTGGGCGGACGCCATGGCGGCTACGCAGAGAATGGGCAGCAGCGTGAACACGGAAAGACGCGCAAAGCGCATGCCTTACTCCCGTCGTGTGATGCATTGGCCCGGTATTGGCGGCTTTGGAGCCGGATTCTGAATTACTTAGCTAAATGCCGCCATGCTGTCCAGCGGCCGCGGCCGCTGGGCGCTTGCGTTCGCAGTCGCGCTTGAAGTTGGTTATTTTATTATGATTCCAGCAGCCTGAATGAACTCGAAGGGGATGCGTAGTCCCAGACGTTCCGCAGTCTTGAGGTTCAGCAACACGGTGCCGCGCACGTTTGTGCGCACAGGCAGCGCGCCCGCCGCCAGCTTCTTCTCCAGCACCTGGCGGGCCATGGTTCCGGCCAGGTAGCCCTGCTCGTGGGCCGATTCCAGCACGCCGCAGAGCAGGCCGCCGCCCACCGCGTAGTCGGTGAAGCCGATGGAGGGCAGCCGGTTCGCGGCATTGGTCCAGGCCATGACCGTTTCCGGAGGCACGACCCCGCCCGTGCGCTCGTCGCGCAGGGAGTGGTAGAGGCCCAGAGCCAGGGCGTCGGCGCGGGTCTGATAGTCCTGCACCTTGCGTTGCCATTGCTGGAAGGTCTGAACCTGTTCCGAGGCCACGAGGGCGAGGGCGAAGGGGCCGTTCTGGCGCTGGTCCTGGGCCAGGTCGGCAAGCACGTAGGCGCTGCTTTCGGAACCGTCGCTGAGCATGGCCGCCCGCGTGGCTCTGGGAGCCAGCTTCTTGAGCAGGGCGAAGCTTTCCCGGAAGTGCCAGCGTTCGCGCACGCCGGAGACGTTGGCCGCGGGAAAGCCGTAGGTCTTGAGCGGCGCGTTGACCCCGCAGAAGATGACCTGGGGCCAGGGGCGCCCCTTCAGAAACGGCTGGGTCAGGTAGATCTGGGCCGCGTCGTCGCTGGCGATGACCACCTGGGGCCGCCAGTGCTCAATGCGCCGCAGGATGGCCTGGGCCTTGGCCGCAAGACTCTCCGGGTCCAGGTCGCGCTTGGCGTCCAGATAATGGGTCTCCAGCGTGATCCCGTCGCCGGGCAGGGCACCCTGGATGCCCTTTGCCAGGGTGTCGGTCCAGATGTAGCCGGGGTTGTAGCTGTGCACCACGAGCACGCGCTGGACGGCTCCGGCCTCGGCCGGAGCCTGCCGGGCGGCCTGGGCCGCGCCAAGAACGTGCAGGGCCAGCAGGGTGAGGAAGATGATTGCCCGGAACCAGCGCATGCGTTTCTCCCAGTGCTCCCCGCTGGGCCGCGCTCGCGGCGGCGGGGAGGAGCATGGGATACTGTAGCGTGTATTCCGAATTAATGTCCAGTGTTGTCCGGTTCTCGCGCGGTATCAGCCCGTGGCGGGCAGTTGGACGCAGAGGGTGGTTTCGCCGGGGGTGCGCATGTCCAGGTGCACCTCGCCGCCGTGGGCCCGGGCCACCATGCGCGCGGAGTATGTGCCCAGGCCGGTGCCCCCGGATTTGCCGCTGGTGGCGTATTTGCCGAAGAAGCGCTCGCGCATGTCGGCCGGAACTTCTCCGGCGTTGGCGATGCGCACCTGGATCAGAGGGCCGGCGGTGACGCCGACCCGCACCGCGCCGCCCGGGGGCGAGGCCTCCAGGGCGTTCTTGAGCAGGTTGCCCAGCATGGACTGGCAGAGCAGCTCGTCGCCGCGGACCCAGAGGGCTTCCTCCGGGGCCTGGAGCGAAAGCTCCGTGCGCATGGTCCGGCTCAGGGCCTCGGCCTGGCGCACCGTCTGCCGCGTCAGGGCGTTGAGATCGAAGCGGGCTGCGGGCAGTTCGTAAACGCCGGTTTCCATCTTGTACAGATCCAGCGACAGGTTGATCATGCCGAGCATGCGCATGCCCGCGTCGCGGATGACTTCGATGAACTCGCGCTGCTGGCCGGTCAGGTTGTCGTCCAGGAGCAGCAGCTCCGGGATGGCGGTGAAGGCCGAGAGCGGGGTCTTGAGATCGTGCCGGGCGATGCGTTCGACATCGTCCCGGAAGTGCTCCATCTCCACGCGCCGGGTGATGTCCACGGCGGTGAACAGGATGGACCCGAAGCCCACGGGAGCCCAGTGCAGCACCCAGTGCCGCCCGTGGGCGGCCACCTCGCGGGAGCTGGAGGCGGCCATGAGCTCCTCGCCTCCCCTGCGCAGTTCGTCCAGCAGGCTCTCCGGGATGAGGGGGCCGCCGCAGGTTCCGCCCGCGGCGTAGCCCAGCGCCGCGGCGAGCTGATTGCCGGCGGCGATGCGCCCGGGCAGCAGGTCCACAAGCACGGAAGGGGAGGGCGCGGCGTCGAGCATGAGTTCGTTCAGGCGCTGCTGGCGTGAAAGTTCGCGCTTCAGATGCAAGGTTTGGGCGGCCCGGGCCAGGGTTTCCTTCAGGACCTCCGGGTCCAGCGGCTTGGTCAGGTAGCCGGTCACGCCCAGGGTCACGGCGTGGCGCAGGGTGCCCGCGTCGTCCAGTCTGGTCAGCAGCACCAGCGGAACCTCTGGATTGATGCCGCGCACGGCTTGGGCCAGCTCCAGTCCGCTCATGCCCGGCATGTCCACGTCGGTGATGACCACGTCGGGCCGGTGCAGAGCGTAGGAGAACATGCCCTCCTGTCCGCCCTGGGCCAGGTGGAGGGCCCGCACTTCCCCGGCCAGGTAGCCCTGGACCTGGAGGCTCACCAGTGCGTCGTCGTCCACGAACAGGACGCTCATGTCCTGGAGCAGGGAGGCGCGGGCTGCGGAGGGCGGAAGCGTCACGGCGGTCTCAGGCGGGAACGCTGCGGAACAGGTGGTCGGTCCATTCCAGGGCCTTGGAGTAGGCCTGGGCCACGGCCAGAGGCGCAAGCCCCAGCAGGACGAGGGTGGCCTGCACCCCTGCCCAGTCCGCGCGCTCAAAGGACGCGGCCAGGAGCAGCCAGCGCGCGGCCGGGTGGTTCTGATCCGTGAGCGCCGCCGCAACGTCCTCCGGTAGGCGCAGGGTTTCCAGGATGGCGGACATGGGCTGGTCCAGAAGGGCGGGCAGCAGGGAGAACATGCCCACGAGGAAGAGATTCTCCGGCCGGGGGTGGCAGCCCTCGCCCAGGCTTCTGCCCGCGAGCTCCAGAAAGCGGCCGCGCAGGGTGGCCGCGCGGGGCAGTTCCGAAGACTTGCCCGGCGGGGTCAGGTCCGTGAGGATGATAAGTCTGATCCAGGTGCGCAGGGGCTCCCAGCCCAGCAGCGACAAAGCCTGCTTCACCGACTCCACCGGGTGCGGGAAGGAGAAGAAGGCCGAGTTCAAAAGGCCGAAGAGCTTGAAGCTCAAGGCCACGTCCGCGCGGATGGTCTCCGCCAGGGATTTGAAGTCCGGGTCTTCCTGCTCGATGGCCTGCAGAAGTTTGAGGCGGGAGAATTGGCTGGAGGAGAGCTTGCGCGTGACGATGGTCTCCGGCTCTTGAAAGTAGTGCCCCTGGAACAGCTGGAAGCCAAGGGCCCTCGCCGTCTCGTGCATGGCGCGCGTCTCGATGCGCATGAGCCCCGGCAGGGCCGGGTGGGCCCGGCAGGCCATGGCCAGGCGGTTGAGCTCCGGCTCCTGGCAGCCCAGGGCGTCCACCCAGAGCACATCGGCCAGCGCGTGCAGGGGCGCGGCCTCCGGCCTGCCGCTGAAGCGGCTCACCGCCAGGAGGTACCCGCGCGCCTTGATCTTGCGGATGGCTTCCATGGCCTGCATGTCGCCCGCCAGGTTCTCGGTCATCTCCACTACGAGCGTCTCCTTGGGGAAGAGCAGGGGAAGCTCGTAGATGAGCGGCTGAGCCGAGAACTTGATGATGCGCCGCGGCCCGCCGCCTTCGCCCACGAGGGCGGCCAGCACGCTCGTCGTGGCGTCGGAGCGCCGTCCTTCCGAGGACACGGCCTCGATGCCGTCCCGGAAGTAGATGCTGTGGGCCCACACCGCGCCCTTGGCGTCGAACACCGGCTGACGGGCGTAGAACCCCAGGGAGTACTCCGCAGACAGCGGGGGAGGGAGATTGGTCATGGGCCGCTCTGTTGTTGTCGTAACCTGATAGCAACCGCCTCGTGCCCGGCCTGGTCCGGCCATCGTCGGGGGAACCTGTTTCCTGGAATCCAGCCTAGGTAATTACGTAGTCGCTGTCCAGCATCCGTACCGGGGTTGGGTGCCTTCTACAGCTTGAACTCGCCGCCCGCGTAGATGACCTGGCTGCCGCCGCCCTTGAGCAGCGCGGTGACGGTCTTGTCCTCGGTGTTCACCAGGTCCCAGTGCAGGGCGGAGTCGTTGAAGCCCAGCGCCTCCTTCTTGGCCGCGTCCAGGGTGGTCTGGTCGCCCGCGTAGGTGTCGGAGTAGCTGGCCCCCACGGCCACGTGGCAGTTGCCGAACGGCCCGCCGAAGTTCTCGTCGAACAGCGTGCTGGCCATGAAGGCGTTTATGCGCGAGTGGCGGCGGTCGGTGAGAGAGAACTCGCCCAGCTGGGCCGCGCCCGTGTCCATGGCCAGCTGCTTTTTCACGAAGTCCTCGCCTTCCTTGGCCGAAACCTCCACCACGCGGCCGGCCTTGAAGGTCAGGCGCACGCCCTCCACCCGGTTGCCGGAGCGGTACGACGGCTGGTCGGCGTAGTACACGCCTTCGGTGCCGCGCCAATCGGGCGAGAGGAAGACCTCGAAGCTCGGGATGTTGTGCCCGGAGACGCCCAGCCAGCGGCGCTCCGCTCCGGGAGTGACGGTGAGGTCGCAGTTCGCGCTCTCCACCTTCAGGCGGTCGATGTGAAGCTTGGCAAGGGCCTCCTTCACGCGGGTCACCTCGGCGTGCACCTCGCGCCATTTGGCGGCCGGGTCGTCGGCGTCCAGGAAGCAGGCCTGTTTGATCTGCGCCGCGTATTCCTCCACGGAAAGGCCCGCGCATCTGGCTTGCTCCGGCGTGGGGTAGGCGCACAGGGTCCAGCCGAAGTCTCCGGTCTGCTCGCGGCCTTCCATTATCTCGCGCAGGAACTTTCTGGTCACGGCGGCCAGGCCGATCTTGGCCGGGTCCGTGCCCGCCAGATGGGTGAGGGAGGCGGGCGCGATGAGGGAGATGAGGCCCGAGAGGTTTTGCATCAGCTCGCGGTCGCCCGGGGGCACGGCCTTGATCTGCTCGTCCGAGCCCTTGCCGTAGAAGGAGACCTCCATGCCCGGGGTGAGGTTCTGCCGGGGCACGGGCACCATGCCCTCGGTGATGAGCAGGTCGTACACGGCCTCGGCCAGGGGGGTGGCCGCCTGGTCGAAGCGCAGAAGGATGAAGTCGCCCGGCTTGTAGGGGCTGGTGCGGGCGGTGGTGAGGCCCCACCAGAGGGTGCGGGCATATTTCTCGAGTTCGTTTTTGGAGAACATGCGTTGGTCCTTGAAGGCGATTTCCGACCAGGACGCTTCGTCTGGCGGATGGGCGGAGCATAGCCCAGCCGTCCGCGAAGCTCAATATCGGCGCGGGGAGGGGGGCGGCGGGGGCGCGGACGGCGCACGGACGTTGAGAATCTCCGCCATGGCTTGACACGGAAGCCGACCTGGATATATCAGCAACCCCGGAGCCAGCGCGCTCGCCGCTTGGCTTGCGGGCTGAGGAAAACGGCGCCTGGCCCACCGGAACGTGTCCCTTGCTAAGGAGGGGGCGCGGGCTGGACGGGGCTGAGATTAATTTTTTATTATACACACCTGGAGGGTACAATGGGCTACAAGGTTACTGTCGACAACGACAAATGCATCGGCGACGGCGAGTGCGTGGACGTTTGCCCGGTCGAGGTCTATGAGCTGCAGGACGGCAAGGCCGTTGCGGTGAACATGGAAGAGTGCCTGGGCTGCGAGTCCTGCGTGGAAGTTTGCGAGCAGGACGCCATCGTCATCGAAGAAGAATAGCTTTCAACAGCTCCGGCTGAGACGACGGGGGCGGCGCTTGCGCCGCCCCCGCAACTTCCGCCCGTGGCGGAGGCCGGGGCGCCGGGATTGATGCATGTCCGTCTTATCGCGAGGCGGAACGCGGCCGGGGGAATCCCGGCTTTTTTGTATCAAGGCCCTCTTTACTTACCCCGCCAGGGGACTCATATTTCCGTCACCATCATCACCGCGATTGCCAGCGAGGAGTGCCGCATGGCCCTTGATTTTTCCGATTTCTTCAAGCGCTACGAGGCCATCATCGGCGAGGCCGACCAGGTTTTCGAAACCGTGAAGGGCAAGTACGCCGAGAACGTGCGCTGCGAAAAAGGCTGCAGCGACTGCTGCCACGCCCTGTTCGACCTGACCCTGGTCGAGGCCCTGTACCTGAATGCCAATTTTCTTGAGCGTTTTTCGGGCAAGGCCAAGAACGCCGTGCTGGAGCGCGCCGATGAATCCGACCGCCTGGTGCACCGCCTGAAGCGCGACGCCTTCAAGGCCGTGAAGGAGGGTGCCAACGCCCAGGAGATTTTGGCCGAGATGGCCAAGGTGCGCGTGCGCTGCCCTCTGCTGGACGACGACGGCGCCTGCCTGATGTACGACAAGCGCCCGGTCACCTGCCGCATCTACGGCGTGCCCACGGCCATCGGCGGGCAGGCCCACACCTGCGGCAAGTCCGGCTTCGAGCGCGGCAAGCCCTATCCCACCGTGTACCTGGACCGCATCCAGGACCGGCTGTACGCCCTGTCGCACGAGCTGGCCGGAAGCCTGACCACCCGTTACAAGGGTCTGGGCGAGGTGCTGGTGCCCGCGTCGCTGGCGCTTCTGACCGAGTACACCGAGGAATATCTGGGCATCATGAGCGAGAAGGAGGCCCAGGAGGCCAAGGAGACAGCCGCCGCCGCCGCCAAGGCCGCCGCGCCCGCTCCGGCCCCCAAGGCTCCCGCCGCCGCTGCCCGGCCCCGCGCCCAGATGGCTCCGAAAGCCAAGCCCGCCGGCAAGGGCCTGGCCGCCTGCTCCGGCTGCTCGCCGGAGACCAAGAAGGGCGGCTGCGCGGGTTGCTCGCCCCAGGCCTTCACCATCGGTCAGGCCCCGGCCAAACCCGCCGCCAAGAAGCCCGCGGCCAAGCCCGCAGTGAAGAAGCCCGCGGCCAAACCCGCTGCCAAAAAGGCCAAGGCCTAGCCATGGAAGCCATGTACACCCCGGGTCAGCTGGAGGAGCAGAAGCGCGCCATGTACGAGGGGCTCTCGCCCCGGCGCCGGCGCTTCGTGGACCGCATCGGCTACGAGAACTGGGACCCCTATCAGGCCCCGTTCGACCCCATCGACATCCGCACGGACGCCATGGGCATGACCACCCACGATCTTTTGAACCGCTACTTCAAGAGCCTGCCGGAGATGCCGGACCCGGACTACATGCAGACCCTCTCGGAGTTCATGGTCATGCTGGTCATGAACATCGAGAAGGTGCGGCCCATCCTGGAGTTCAGCGACTGGTACAACGCCCTGCTCAAGGAGCGCGGCATCAGCATCAAACCCAAGGCCGCGAGCGCCGACAACACCCCGGAGTAACCGCATGGACGATCCGAAGTTCAACAACGTCGACGATTACATCGCCCACCTGAAGGACAAGCTGCGCGGCGCGCCCGAGTGCGGCAACACCCATTACAACCTGGGCGTGGCCTACCTCTCCAAGCGCGAGTTCATGGACGCCGAGCGCTCCTTCCGCGAGGCCATCGCCAACTCGCCCAAGCTGGCCGAGGGCTACGTGCAGCTGGGCGGCCTGTGCCTGGAGCGCGGCGACCTGGAAGGCTGCCTGAACTTCAACCGCCAGGCCACCCAGGTGCGGCCCTTCTTCGCCGTGCCCTGGGGCAACATCGGCTTCGTGCTGCTGCAGCTGGGCGATTCGGACAAGGCCATCCCGGCCCTGCAGAAGGCCATCAAGTACGATCCCAACTTCGTGCAGGCCCTGGCCACTCTGGGCAGCGCGCACTTCTCGCGCGGCGAGATGGAAGAGGCCGTCACGGCCCTGACCAAGGCCGTGGAACGGCAGCCCATGTTCGGCCCGGCCTGGAACAACCTGGCCCTGTGCAGCGCCGAGCTGGGCAACTGGGCCCGCGCGGACGAATGCGCCAAGAAGGCCCTGGAGAGCGGCTACGAAGTGCCCCAGGCCTTCCTGGACGAGATCGCCCAGAACCTGAAATAGGTCCCCCCGAACAGACGGGGCGGGGGGGCGCATGGCCCATTTCCGCGACCTCAAGCGCTCTGTGCGCGAACTGCTGGCCGGGCCGGATTGGCGCGCACGCCTGGGCGATCTTTCGTCCGTGCCTGCGCGGCGTCTGCCCGGTCCGCTGTTTTCGCTGTTGTTGGACAAGGACGAGCTGGTGCGCTGGCGGGCCGTCACGGCCTTTGGCCTGACCATTGCCCGCATGGCCGAAAGCCGCGAGCAGGGCGAGAGCCCCGGCGCTGGAATGGAAGTCGCCCGCGTGATCCTGCGCCAGTGCCTGTGGCGCATGAACGAGGAGTCCGGCGGGCTCGGCTGGGGCATCCCCGAGGCCCTGGGCGAGAGCCTGGCCCGGAACGCACGCCTGGCGAAAGAGTTCCACCGCATGCTGGCCTCCTACGTGCGTGAGGAAACCAGCGGCGAGGGCAACTATCTGGAGCACGCGGCGCTCAGGCGCGGGGTGTTCTGGGCCTTGGGGCGGCTTGCGCAGAGTTTTCCCGAGCTTCTGGCGGCGGAGACGCCCGCACTGCTGTCCGGCCTGGCGGACGAGGACGGGGCCAACCGGGGCCTGGCGGCCTGGGTGCTGGGCCTTGTGCCCGCCGCGCAGGGGGGCGCGGCGCGGGAAGCGCTGGAGGCCCTGGCGGACGACGCCTCGGAAGTGGCGCTGTTCCAGGACGGGGAGCTTTTGCGCACCACGGCCGGGGCCCTTGCCCGGCAGACCCTGGAACGCCTGGGCGCGGCAAAGTGAAGCTTTTCGGCAATCTTTTGTTGACAAGCAAAATGGCTTTGGGTAAACGAACCTTCCCTTGAGCAATTTAGGCGCGTAGCTCAGTTGGTTAGAGCACTTGCTCGACACGCAAGGGGTCAGGAGTTCAAGTCTCCTCGTGCCTACCATATTATGCGGAAAGGGAGGCCTGTGCCTCCCTTTTCCTTTTTCATCTTCCACAGGTCTCCGCGCTTCCGGGAGCGCCGGGCCGAACAAGGAGCATCGCCGTGGAACTCTCCGTGGCTGGTCAGCAGATTTCCGTGGAGGCGGGCGCAAGCTTCGCCGACGCCTTCAAACAGGCCCTGTCCAAAAAACAGTTCAAAGAGCTGGTTGTGGCCCGCTGCGGCGAGTCCCTGCTGGACCTCTCCACCCCCATCCCGGCCGGTTGCGCGACCGTAGAGCCCGTGTACGCGGACTCTCCGGAAGGCCTTGAGGTCATCCGCCACTCCACCGCGCACCTCATGGCCGAGGCCGTGAAGAAGCTTTTCCCCAGCGCCAAGGTCACCATCGGCCCGGCCGTGGACAACGGCTTCTACTACGATTTCGACTACGAGCGCCCCTTCACGCCCGAGGATCTGGAGGCCATCGAGGCCGAGATGCTCAAGATCGTGGGCGCGGACAAGCCCTTTGTGCGCGCGGAGCTCACCAGCGCCGAGGCGCGGGAGAAGTTCGCGGCCGAGGGCGAGACCTACAAGGTCGAACTCATCGACGACCTGGGCGTGCCGAGCGTCTCCACCTACACGCAGGGCGGTTTCACCGACCTGTGCCGCGGCCCCCACGTGCCCCGCACCGGGCTCATCAAGGCCTTCAAGCTGACCACCGTGGCCGGGGCCTACTGGCGCGGCGACGAGAAGAACCCGCAGCTGCAGCGCATTTACGGCACCGCCTGGGCCAGCCCCAAGGACCTCAAGGTCTACCTGGAGCGCATCGAGGAAGCCAAGAAGCGCGACCACCGCAAGCTCGGCGTGGCGCTGGACCTGTTCAGCTTCCACGAGGAAGTGGGCGGCGGCATGGTGCTGTGGCACCCCAAGGGCGCGCTTACCCGCGCCATCCTGGAAGACTTCGAGCGCAAGGAACACCTGAAGCGCGGCTACCAGTTCGTGCAGGGCCCGCTGATCCTGCGCCGCGAGCTGTGGGAGAAGAGCGGCCACTACGCCAACTACCGCGAAAACATGTACTTCACGGAGATCGACGAGCAGGCCTACGGCATCAAGCCCATGAACTGCCTGTCGCACATGCTCATCTTCAAGAGCCGCCTGCGCAGCTACCGCGACATGCCCCAGCGCTACTTCGAGCACGGCGTTGTGCACCGCCACGAGAAGAGCGGCGTGCTGCACGGCCTGCTCCGCGTGCGCTCCTTCACGCAGGACGACGCGCACATTCTGTGCCGCCCGGACCAGCTGCGCGAGGAGATCATCGGCGTGGTGAAGTTCGTGCGCGACGTCATGGACATCTTCGGCTTCAACTTCGAGGCCGAGATCAGCACCCGGCCGGAAAAGAGCATCGGTTCCGACGAGGACTGGGAACGCGCCACCAATGCGCTCAAGGACGCCCTGGAGCACATGGACATGCCCTACGCCATCAACGAGGGCGACGGCGCGTTCTACGGCCCCAAGATCGACATCAAGATCAAGGACGCGCTGGACCGCAGCTGGCAGTGCGCCACCGTGCAGTGCGACTTCACCCTGCCGGAGCGCTTCGACCTGTCCTACATCGGCGAGGACGGCAACAAGCACCGCCCGGTGATGCTGCACCGCGTCATCCTCGGCTCCATCGAGCGTTTTATGGGCGTGCTCATCGAGCATTTCGCCGGGGCCTTCCCGGTTTGGCTCGCTCCGGTGCAGGCGCGCGTCATGACCGTGACTGACGCGCACAAGCCCCACGCGGAAAAAGTCTTGCGGTTTTTACAGGAACAGGGCATACGCGCCGAAGCGGATGTGCGGAATGAGAAGCTCGGGTACAAGGTGCGCGAGGCTCAAATGGAGCGCATCCCCTACATGCTCATAGTCGGAGACAAGGAAGTGGAAGCCGACGGCGTCAACGTGCGTGTGCGCGGCGGTGCCGATGTCGGTTTTGTACCGCTTTCCGGGGTGGCGCAGATTATTCTGGACGCGGCCCGTGAACCTTTCAAGCGCGGAGGGATGAGCTATAGCTTTTCCTAGACGGCAGGACCAGCATCCCAAGGATGATGGCGTCCGCCGAAACGAGCGGATACGTATTCCCCAGGTGCGCGTGGTCGACGACGAGAGCACGCAGCTGGGCATAATGGCGACTTCTGAGGCCTTGGCGCTGGCGCAAAGCAAGGGACTCGACCTTGTCGAGGTTTCGCCCAACGCCGATCCGCCTGTTTGCCGCATCATGGACTATGGCAAGTTCAAGTATGAGCAGCAGAAGCGCCAGCAGGAAGCCAAAAAGAAGCAGACCGTCATCCAGATCAAGGAAGTCAAGTTCCGGCCCAAAACCGATGAACATGACTACCAGACGAAGCTGAAGCACATCCGCCGCTTCCTGGAAGACGGCGACCGCTGCAAAGTGGCGGTGTTCTTTCGGGGACGCGAGATTGTGCACAAGGATCGTGGCCAGACCATGCTTGACCGCGTGGTGGTGGACACGGCCGACATCGCCAAGCTGGAACAGCCTTCCCTGGCGGAAGGACGCACCCTGGTGATGATGCTGACCCCGGTGAAGAAATAACCGAGCGTCCTCGCCGCGGGCTTTGGCCCAAAGCGATGAGCATATGAGGAGGAAACCATGCCCAAGATGAAGACCAACCGCAGCGCCGCCAAGCGCTTCGTGAGCAATGGCGCCGGCAAGTTCAAGCGTCGCCGCCAGAACCTGCGTCACATCCTGACCAAGAAGAGCGCGAAGCGTAAGCGTCGCCTGGGTCAGGGCGCCATGGTCGACGATGCCAACCTGGGTGCTGTGAAGCGCCTGCTGCCTTACGGCTAACCACTAACCCAACGACGTCGTGCCTGTCGGCTCACGCTGACTGTGCCCTAAACGAATCGGAGGAACGAAAGCATGAGAGTTAAGCGTGGTGTTGCCGCTCACCGTCGGCACAAGAAATTCCTGAAAATGGCCAAGGGCTACATCGGCGCGGGCTCCCGCCTGTACCGCACCGCCCGCGAGCGTGTCGAGCGCGCCCTTTGTTTCGCCTTCCGCGACCGCAAGCAGAAGAAGCGCGACTTCCGTCGCCTGTGGATCGTGCGCATCAACGCCGGCGCCCGCCAGAACGGCCTGTCCTACAGCAAACTCATCGGCGGCCTGACCAAGGCCGGTATCGAAGTTAACCGCAAGATGCTGGCTGACCTGGCCGTGCGTGAGCCCGCCGTGTTCGCCCAGATCTGCCAGGCGGCCAAGGCATAAGAACGTGAACGAGATGCTCAAGTCCTTCCTGGAAGGACTCGATGGCCTGACCCTGGAGTGCGAAGCGCGCCGGGGTCAGGCTTGCAGTTTAAAGGACCTGGAAGCCCTGCGCGTCGAATTCCTCGGACGCAAGGGCAAGCTCGCCGCCGGCATGGGCGCCCTGGCCCAGATGGGCCCGGAAGACAAGCCCGCCGCAGGCAAGAAGGCCAACGAGGTCAAAAACGCCCTCACCGCCCTGCTCGAGTCGCGCCAGGCCGAGCTTGAGGCCGAAGCCGCCAAGGACGCCCTGTCCGGCTTCGACCCGAGCCTGCCCGGACGCCGCCCGGCTCCCGGCAGCCTGCATCCCGTCACCCTGGCCATGCAGGAGATCTGCGAGGTCTTGACCGGCCTGGGCTTCGAGGTCGTGGCCGGACCGGAAGTCGAGAACGACTGGCACAACTTCGAGGCGCTGAACATGCCCCCGGACCACCCCGCGCGCGACATGCAGGACACCCTGTACGTCTCCGACCGGGTGCTCCTGCGCACGCACACCTCGCCGCTTCAGGTGCGCACCATGCTTTCGCGCAGGCCTCCGGTGGCGGTCATCGCCCCGGGCAAGGTGTACCGCCGCGACTCGGACATCACCCACACGCCCATGTTCCACCAGATCGAGGGGTTGCTCGTGGACAAGAACGTGAGCATGGCCGATTTGCGCGGCACCCTCACGGCCTTCGTGCGCCAGCTCTTCAGCGCCGATACCAAGGTGCGCTTCCGCCCCAGCTTCTTCCCCTTCACGGAGCCCAGCGCCGAGGTGGACATCTCGTGCATGCTCTGCGGAGGCGAGGGCCACGTGAAGGGCGAGCCCTGCCGCGTGTGCAAGAAGACCGGCTGGGTCGAGATCCTGGGCTGCGGCATGGTGGACCCCAACGTGTTCCGCGCGGTGGATGCCGCCGGTGTGGGCGGGTACGACCCCGAATCCGTCACCGGCTTCGCCTTCGGCCTTGGCGTGGAGCGCGTGGCCATGCTCAAGTACGGCATCGGCGACCTGCGCATGTTCTTTGAGAACGACGTTCGGTTCCTCGAACAGTTTTCGTAGCATTGAAGCGCCCCGCGCCCGGCCTCTCGCCTACCCTTGAACGGGCGGCGAAGGGCAGGGCGCCGGGGCGTTGTCGTCTTACCTGTCTTCTTACCGGGGTGCGATGAAGCCCCCTCAAGCCGCACGAGGCGGATATGCACATCAGTTTGCAGTGGCTGCGGGAATTCGTGCCCTTCACCGGAACCGTGCAGGAGCTGGCCGAGCGCCTGACCATGCAGGGCCTTGAGGTCGAGGCCATCCTCGATCCCTTCGAATCCATCTCGTCCATCGTGGTGGGCCATGTGCTGGAGTGCGCCGACCACCCGGATTCCGACCACCTGCACGTCTGCTCCGTGGACGTGGGCGGGCCGGAAGCCTTGCAGATCGTGTGCGGCGCGCCCAACGTGGCCAAGGGCCAGAAGGTGCCCGTGGCGCCCATCGGCACCACCATGCCCGGCGGCATGCAGATCAAGAAGGGCAAGCTGCGCGGCGTGGCCTCCCACGGCATGATCTGCTCCGAGCGCGAGCTGGGCCTTTCCGAGGACCACGAGGGCATCATGGTCCTGCCCGAGGGCTTCGCCCCCGGCGCGCTGCTCACCGAGGCCCTGGGCCTTGAGCGCGAGGTCATCGAGGTCTCCATCACGCCGAACCGCGCCGACTGTTTGTCCGTGCTCGGCATCGCGCGGGAGACGGCCCTGGGCTTCGGCCTGCCGCTGACCATGCCCACGCTGAACCTCGTCGAGGACGCCAGCGCGGGCGACGCCAATTCCGTGGTGCGCATCGACATCCCCGACGGCGAGCTGTGCCCGGTGTACCGCGCCCGCGCCCTTACCGGCGCGAAGATCGCCAAGAGCCCGGACTGGCTGCGCTACCGGCTCATCGCCATCGGCCAGCGGCCCATCAGCAACATCGTGGACGTGACCAACTACATTTTGATGGAGCTGGGCCAGCCCCTGCACGCCTTTGACCGCAACCTGCTCAAGGGCGGCGTCATCCGCGTGGCCCCGGCAAGTGACGGGCAGACCATCACCACCCTGGACGGCCAGGAGCGCAAGCTGCTGGGCTCGGACCTGCTCATCTGGGACGCCGAGCGTCCGGTGGCGCTGGCCGGCGTCATGGGCGGGGCCAATTCCAGCATCACCGACGACTCCACCGAGGTGCTGCTGGAGTGCGCCATCTTCCGGCCCGGCACCATCCGCAAAACCGCCCGCAGGCTGGCCCTGCCGAGCGAAGCCTCGTACCGCTTCGAGCGCGGCGTGGACCAGGTTGGTTCGCTCTTCGCCCTGGAGCGCGCGGCCCAGCTCATGGCCGAGGTTTCGGGCGCGAAGGTCATGGCGGGCATCGCCGCGGCCGAGCCCAAGCCCTGGGCCGAGCGCAGCCACAGCTTCCGCATCGACCGCTGCAACGCGCTCTTGGGTCTCACGCTGACCCCGGAATTCTGCAAGACCACCCTCACGGGTCTGGGCTGCAGCGTGGACGACAGCGACGCCGCCAACTGGCGCGTCACCTCGCCCCCGCACCGCCTGGACCTGGAGCGCGAGGTGGACCTGTTCGAGGAATGCGGCCGTGTGCACGGGCTGGACCGCATCCCGGCCGTGCTGCCGAAGATCTCCAAGGCGCTCGATTCCGCGCAGATGCGCGACACCGAGTTCGGCTTCCTCCAGGCGCTCAAGGCCTGGGCCGTGGGCGCCGGCCTGCGCGAGGCCATCAACTACAGCTTTGTGGGCACCGACGACCTGGACCGCCTGAACCTGCCGGCGGAGGGGCGCATAAAAATCGCCAACCCGTTGTCCGAGGACCAGAACGTGCTGCGCACGGAGATCGCCCCCGGCCTGCTGAACAACGTGCGCCACAACCTGGCCCAGGGCAACGCCAGTCTGCGCCTGTTCGAGGTGGCCAAGTCCTTCCATGAGGACGCCGCCAGCGACACCGGCGCGCGCGAGAACTCGCGCCTCGGCATGCTGGTGCATGGCGCGCGGCACACGCAGGAATGGCCGTGGGAGCAAGGCGAGGCCGACTACCTGGACGTGAAGGGTCTGGTGGAGAACCTGCTGGCGCACCTGCGTTTGGGCCCGGCGAACTACTATATTCAAGAGGGGCACCCCTACCTGGAGCCCTGTGTGCGGGTCGCCTTGCAGGACGGGGATACGCTTGTCGGACGCATCGGGCGCGTGCAGCCAAAAATCGCCGACGCCTATCACGCCCGCAAGGAAGTGTGGCTGGCGGACATGGACGCCGACCTGCTGCGCGAGCTTTCCCGCGCCACCACGCCCGCGTTCAAGAGCCTGCCCAAGTTCCCGCCCGTGCGGCGCGACGTGACTGTCATCTGCCTGAACGACGGCAATAAGGGCGACTTCGTGCGCGCCTGCAACATTGAGGACGCTATCCGCGAGATGAAGCCGAAGCACCTCGAAGGGCTTGAGTTGGTTTCCGTCTATGCGCCGAAAGACATAGCCGCCAAGCGCAACCTGACCTTCCGCCTCACGTACCGCCACGCGGACCGCACGCTGGTGGACAAGGAAGTGGACAAGGAGCACGGCAAGGTGCTTGCCGGGCTGCCACAGAAGCTGCCGGTCGAAATTTAAGCGAAATCAAAAAGAATCCCGCAGAGGGAATGAAGAAGGGGAGTCCGCGAGGGCTCCCCTTCTTGTTATATGCCGTTTGGCTTCAATTGCATCCTAAAACGTTGTGATGGTTGGCCTTTCGAGACGTAGATATTCTCTGAAAGGTTTAACGAAATCATCATCTGGAAAGAATGGTGACCCTCGATGACCTGATGTTGGGAGGTTTACGATGTGTTTGCAGATGCTATCACTAAATAGGAATGAAGCTTCATCTGCAAACGAAATCAGAGTCTCGATATCAGGATATGGGTCAGTATCCTTTGAAGCCCATCTTCCAGTGCTCATCCAATATCCCTCAAGACGCTTGTAAAATGCAAAGCGTCTATCGAATAAGTCGTCAGCGCGCTTTTGCTTAGCTAAAATATAGTTCGCATAACTTATTGCGACTGCAGCACCGGCAATCAC
>NZ_DATMYK010000222.1:0-2559 GCF_035560995.1 Humidesulfovibrio sp.
GACCAGCGCAGCGTGGACATCCTCGTTGCGCAGGGCGTTCTTGAGCACCGCGGTGACACCCATCTGGGCCAGACTGCCGATCATGGCGTCCAGGCGGTCCTGGTCCTTGTCCGGGTCAAGCTTCACCGCGATGGCGTACACGCCCGCCGCCGCGTCGTCGCCCCCCATGACGGCCAGACCGAGAATGGCGGCGTCCTGCACCTCCACCTCTTCATCCTCCAGGGCCACCAGCAGATAGTCGCGGAAGTTCTCCCGCGCATCCTTGGGCAGCAGGTTCACCAGCTTGGCGCCCAGGATCTTCACGATAGCCTTGACGATCTTGTTGCGCAGGGCCGTTGGGGAAGACTCCATGCGGGTGAGCAGAAGCGACACGGCCTTGACGTTGCCCATTTCGCCCAGGGCGTCGATGATCATGGACACCACGAGTTCCGAGGAATGGCTCATGGCCTTGACCATGGCGTCGATGGAGCTTGAATGGCGGATCTTCGCCAGTGCCTCGATGACCGAATACTGGACCCACTCCTCGTCGCGCATGGCCTGGTTCAGGCACTTGGCCGCCTCTGGCAGGCCAAGGTTGCCCAGGCTCACCGCGGCCTGATAGCGCACGTTGACCTCAGGGTCCTTCAAGAGCGCGTCGCACAGCGGCGTGACGGCCATGACATTGCCGGCGGAGCCCAGGATGTCGGTGGCGAAGATACGGATGTCGACATCGTCTTCCTTGAGCAGCGGGATGACGGACGAGAGTTCCTGGCCGCCCAGGGCGCGCAGAATGTCCATGGCCCCGTTGCGCACGGGGGCCTCGTCGGAGCGCAGCAGGGGAATGACGCCAGTAACGGCCTCCTTGCCTCCGATTTGCCGCAAGGCGTTGTCGGCGGATTCCTGAACGCCGATGTTGCTGCTTTTCAGCATCTCAACGAGTAGTGGCACCGCGTCTTCACAACGGGCTTCGCCTGCCAGATAGGCGCCTTCGCGCAGCACATCCGTCTCGGCACTTCTAAGCATCACAAGGATTTCTTTGCAGTCGGTCATCGGCTTGAACCCCTCCAGGGTCTAGTCCAACCAGTGGATGCTGCAGGCATTTAGCCCGCCGCGGCCCGCGCGGCTTACAGGTACAGATTATTCATGATGGCTTGGGCCATGTCATCAATATCAACAATCTCGTCCGAAAGTCCAGCATCAACAATTGCTTTAGGCATTCCATATACAACACAGGTGGCGTCGCTCTGAGCCAGGGCACGGCCGCCCTTCTGCTTCAGGGCGCGGATGCCCTCCATGCCGTCGTTGCCCATGCCTGTCAAAATGACGCCAAGGGCGCGCCGGCCCACGGCTTCCGCCGCGCTGCCGATGAGCACGTTGGCCGAGGGCTTGTACAGGGCGCTGGCTGGTTCGGTGCTGATCTCAAGATCCACGCGGCTGACAAGCTGCTTGAGCAGCAGGTGCTTGCCGCCGGGGGCGATGAAGGCGCAGCCGGGCTTCAGGCGGTCGCCGGGCTCGGCTTCCTTCACGGCTATCTGGCACAGGCCGTCCAGACGCTTGGCGAAGGGCCCGGTGAAGGCAGCTGGCATGTGCTGGGCGATGACGATGCTGGCCGGAAAATTGGCGGGAAAGGCGGAAAGGACCTTCTGCACGGCCGGGGGGCCGCCCGTGGAAACACCGATGACGACCACGTCGCGTTTGGCCGCGCCGTTTGGGCTGGTGATTGCCGCGGGGACGCCTGAACCTGTGCTTCGTGGTTCGTAGCGCGAGGTCGTGCTGACCGGCGTTGCGGGTCGGATGGATGTGGCCGGGCGCGGCCGGGAGTGCATCATCTTGCGCGAAGCCACGATCTTCACCTTGGAGATGAGGCTGGCCTCGATCTTCACGATGTCCAGGGAGACCTTGGAGAGCTGCTTGGGGATAAAGTCCACGGCGCCCAGATCCAGGGCCTTGAGGGTGGCCTCGGCCCCTTCGCTGGTCAGGGAGCTGACCATGAGCACGGGTCTGGGCATTTCCATCATTATGTGGCGCAACGCGGTGAGGCCGTCCATACGGGGCATCTCGATGTCCAGGGTGACGACATCGGGATTGTGCTTGCGAATGAGTTCGAGACCTTCCTCGCCGTCACGGGCGGTGGCGACCACGTCGATCTCCGGGTCCTTGGCCAGCATGGTGCTGATGGCCTTGCGCATGAACGCGGAATCATCGACGACTACAACCTTGATCACAAAAAGCTCCTTTGCATCACGAACGCCGGGTCATCAGGAGGGAACAGTGCAGCTCCCCGAACAATAGAGAATGAGTCTCATATTTTCTTTAAGTTGTCCAACCAGAAGCCTTTGCGAGGGATTGTCGGGAAATGCGAGGAAGCGCGCATCAGGCACTTGCCTTTTGGATTCGATTCAGCTAAAAGCCAGCCTCTCGACAACGGGATGTGGCTCAGCCTGGTAGAGCGCCGCGTTCGGGACGCGGAGACCGCTGGTTCAAATCCAGTCATCCCGACCACAAAGAGCAAGGGCTTACGGATACCTCCGTAAGCCCTTTTTCATTTCCACACGCATGCCCGCGAGGTGGTGTCAGCTG
>NZ_DATMYK010000223.1:0-14647 GCF_035560995.1 Humidesulfovibrio sp.
GAGTTCGTGTCCTTCGACATGCCGGGCGCGGATTTCACACATCGGGGCGAGCTGGTGACATTTGAAACCATTGCCGCCGACTTCGGCATCCGAGACGTTGCGGTGCGCCGCCTCATGGGCATCGTGAAGGCCATCGACCTGGCCTCGGATATGCTGGAGGAAACGGGTGAGGATGGAGGATTGCCCGCCGAGGCCCGCGCCGTGAAGGACGTGCTCGACGGACTGATCAAGATTTCCAAGGACGACAATGAACTGCTCGAACGGGCCATGCTGCTCTTTGACGCTCTGGCCGCGTCATACACACCAAACACAGGAGCTTGAAAATGAAGGACATCAGCATCCACGTGGCCGGACTCATGGCCGCCAGCGCGCGCACCGCCCCCAAGGCCGGCGGCAAGGACTTCCTGGAGATTGTCGTGGTGAGCGACGAGGGCGACTTGAAGGCCATCGCGTCCAGGATGGCCGAGTACGCGCCGGAAAGCACCAACGAGAGCTTCTGGCGGCGCGACGCCGAGAACATCGCAAACGCTCACGCCCTGGTGCTTGTGGGCCTGTCCAAGACCGTTGCGGCAGGCTACGATTGCGGGGCCTGCGGCTTTTCCACCTGCAAGGAATTCCTGGCGGGCCGCCAGCATGCGGACAAGGCTCTGGGTTATTCCGGCCCGCACTGCGCCATGCGCATGATGGACATAGGCGTTGCCCTCTCCTCCGCCGCCAAGACAGCCAGCCTCTTGAATGTGGACTGCCGCGTGCAGCAACGTGTGGGCGCGGCGGCGCGGGCGCTGGGCTTCATCAAGGCCGAGGTGGCTATGGGCATCCCGTTGGGCGTGTACGGCAAGAGTCCGTTCTTCGACCGCAAGGCCGCCCCGGCTCCTGGGCACTAGGCACCGCGAGGGCATCATGCATCCCCTGTCAGCCTTGACCGGTCTGAACGCCGTGGGCTTTTTGGCCCGTTTCTCCTACGCCTTGGCCCGCAACCCGGTGCTGCCGCTCTTCGCCCTGTTCCTGGGAGCTGGGCCGGAGGCCGTGGGTCTGGCCGTGGGCGTCTCCACCGTCACCGGCATCTTCTTCAAGATGCCGGCCGGGGCGATGAGCGACGTCATCGGCCGCAAGCGGACCATGCTGGCCGGCCTGTTCGTCTTCGGTCTGCTGCCCTTCGCCTATCTCTTCATCTCCGACTACCAGGCCCTTGTCGCGGTGCGCTTCATCCACGGCCTCGCCACGGCCATTTACGGTCCCGTGGCCATGGCGGTGGTGGCGGAAATGGCTGGCGAACGCCGCGGCGAGATGCTCTCCTGGTTCTCCTCAGTGATGATCGTCGGCACGCTCCTGGGCGCACCCATCGGAGGATGGATGCTGCATCACGCCGCCGGCGCTCCGCCCCCCGGCCTGTGGGACTTCCGCATGGTCTTCCTTGCCAGCGGCGCCGCAGGTATGGCTGCCCTTCTGCTTGGGTTGTGGCTATTGCGCGGACCGGAGCCGCACGCCTCCTCCGGCGCCAGCCTGTCGGAACGCCTTGCCACATTCCGCCAAGGCCTCCGCGAAGTGATGGCCGACCGGCGCGTGCTGCTGACCTCAGCCATGGAGGGCGTACAGAACCTGGGCATGGGCGCGCTGGAGGCCTTCCTGCCCATCTATGCCGTCACCCGTGCCGGCCTGAACGAGCTGGAGGCGGGCATGCTCTGGGCCGTGCAGATCGTCATGACCATGCTCTCCAAGCCCATCCTTGGCCGCCTGGGCGACAGCCACGGACGCAAGGCTCCCATCGCCTGGGGCCTTGCCTGCTGCGCCGTTGGCCTGGCTGCCGTGCCCTGGCTGTCGGGTTTCTGGACCCTCTCTTGCGCCGCCCTCATCTTCGGACTGGGAGAGGCCCTGGTGACCTCGTCTTCCGCCGCCCTGGTGGCAGACCTGTGCCGCAAGCGGCACTATGGGGCGGCCATGGGAACCTTCGGCACCATCTTCGACGTGGGCCATGCCTCCGGTCCCATCCTGGGCGGTCTGCTGGTGGCGGCTCTGGACTTCCGGCTGGCCTTCGCAGCGCTGGCCGTGGTCTTGCTGGCGGCAATCCCCGTGTTTTTGGCCGGGGTGAGCCTGGACGAAACAACAGAACGCCCGTCCGGGGCTTAGGAGCACAACATGGGCAAGGCAGTGACTCCGCATGAACTGAAACTGAAGCTTGTTTCTGGTGCACAGCCCCTTCTCCTGGACGTGCGCCGTGCCGAGGACCGCGACAAGGGAGGCGAAGGCCTACCCGGGGCGCAGTGGCGCGATCCCGCGCAGTTGGACACTTGGGCCGAGGGCATTCCCGCCGGAAGCGAGGTGACACTCTTTTGCGTGCGCGGCGGCGGTGTGAGCCAAAGCGTGCAGGCCGCCCTGGAATCGCGCGGCGTCACGGCCCGCTACATTGAAGGAGGCATCGCAGCATGGAACGAGGCGGAGGGTCTTCGCGTCGACCCGGACGTGAGGCTTTTGGCGGAACAAGGCGTAGGCGAGCGCGGGCAGTACCATGCGGTGCAGGTGGCATCCATCGCGCTTGCGGTCGCAGGCGCCCAAAATGCGCCAGTGGACCTGGTATTGGTCCGCCGCGGGGCGCTGTTGCATGATCTGGGCAAGGTTCGCGACACAGGAAACCTGCACGGCGTCGCTGGGGGTGAAATGGGCCGGGAATTGGGTCTGCCGGAGCCGGTCATCGCTTGCATCGAGAAGCACGTACGCCACGGAGTTCCCGAGGCCGAGGCCGCAGGCTACGGCTTGCCTGTGCGCGACTATGCCTTCGTCCGCGTGGAGGAGCGCATCGTGTCCTACGCCGACAAGCTGGCGGACATAATGGAGGCTGGGCTGGCCGAGAGCCTGGCCGATGCCCGCGCGCGGTTGCCGGAAATCCTGGCCGCCAACCCTGCGCTCGCCAAGGACAAAGCCACCGAGGCGCGATACGTGGCGAGTTGGGGAATGTTAGAGGACCGGGGATGAGTGGTCAACGCCGGGCAGTGCTGTGCCGCCCTTGTCAGTTCTCTCCGTCTTGCAGGGCACTCCCAGCGGCAAACGGCTTCAGTTGCCATAGACGCCGGGAAGGCGCCGCGTCAGGAGCCATTCCCCGCTCTCAAAAACAATGTTGGAATCCCGCACAGCATGCAGATTCCTCAACACGCTCAGGCCGCGTGAGCAAATCGCAGGGGTTGCGAAAGTGACGGATGCCGCCCGACAGCCGCAGGTACTCTAAAAGGTCGGCACCCGCACCCGGGGGTCCTGATCCAGCGCACGCCTTGCGTCCGACTTGGCCTGGCTGACGTTGCCCAGAGCCTTGTGGACAAAGGCACGATTGGCGTAGGCCGCCGCGGAGTTCGGCTCCAGGCTGATGGCCCGGTTGCTGTCCTCAAGGGCTCGATCGAGCTGGCCAAGGGCCCTGTATGCCACGCCACGCAGATAATAGTTGTCGGCGTCACCCGGCTTGAGCTTGACGGCCTCGTTGATGTCATCCACGGCGCGCTGGTGCTGGCCAAGATGCATGTAGGCCACGGCCCGCTGCTTGAGGGTGGTCGCCTTGGCGGCGGCGTTCAAGCGGCCTGTTTCAATACAACTGGTGAACAGCGTCACCTGGGCCTGCGGACTGCGGGTCACCAGGGCCTCCTCGCAGTCCTCCGGCAAGGCCTGGGCCTGGGCCTGGGCGCTGAGCAAGGACATGAGCAGGCAACAACAGATCGAGATGGAGATGGAGCGGATGCGCATGGGGATTCCCTCCGTGTTGCGGTGAACCCACGGCAAGAGATTGCACCATAGCACTAGCGCAAGAGCGAGGGCAAGAGGGCGCCCCCCCCTCACGCGCTAATGGCGCGTGCGTCGTCCGATGCGCTGCAAGGCCTCCCGCAGGGGCTTTTCCTGCACCGGCTTACTCACGTAGTCGTCAAGCCCCGCTTCCAGGAACTTCTCCTTGTCGCCCGCCAGCGCGTAAGCGGTAAGAGCGATGATCCACACGTCCGCAGCGCCGGCGGGTGCGGCAAGGGCGCGGATCTGTTCCGTTGCCTCCACTCCATTCAGTTCCGGCATCTGGATGTCCATGAGCACGCAGTCGAAGAAACCTTCGCGCACGCGCGCCACGGCCTCGCGTCCGTTGTTTGCGCTGGCCACGGTATGTCCCATGCGCCGCAACATGGTCGTAATCGCCATTTGGCTGATGGCTTCGTCTTCCACCACGAGTATATGCAGCGCCTCATCCAGATGCCCCTGGACCGCGGGCGTCTCGGCAAGCGGGACAGCGCCCTTCACCGGCACACGCATGGGCAAGTGCAGATAGATTGCCGTGCCCTGCCCCAGCATGCTGTCCACGATGATGTCGCCATCCATGACCTGCATGAGACGCTTGACGATGGCCAGGCCAAGCCCGGCGCCTTCATACTTGCGCGTATACGACGCGTCGGTCTGGGTGAAGCGCTGGAACACATGGTCGATCTTCTCGTCCGGGATGCCGATGCCCGTGTCGCTGACGCAGATGTACAGGTGGGCCCAGCCTCTCTTGCCCGTGAAGGGCCGCGACCAGGCCGACACCGATACCGATCCGGCCAGCGTGAACTTCACCGCGTTGCCCACGAGGTTGAACAGAATCTGCCGTATGCGGGCCTCATCCCCCACAAAAGAGCCGGACATGCCGGGCTCCATGGTGCAGGAAAGCTCCAAGCGCTTGCTCATGCAGGCCATGCTGAAGACATTGGACACGGATTCGAAGATGCTGTGCAGTTGGAAGGGCTCGCTCGTCAGTGTGATGCGCCCGGCCTCCATGCGCGAGAAGTCCAGGATATCGTTCAGCAGAGACAGGAGTCTGCGGGCCGCGTCATAGGCCATGTGCGAGTAGACGGACTGCTCGTCCGGCGTCGCCCCGTCGCGCAGGAGCTGGAGCATGCCGAGCACCCCGTTCAGCGGCGTGCGGATCTCGTGGCTCATGTTGGCAAGAAACTCGCTCTTGGCCTTGTTGGCGGCCTCGGCCGATTCTTTGGCGGCAAGGGTGACGCGCTCGGCATGCTTGCGCGCCGTGATGTCCTCGCTGAAGCAGACGATGCCGCCCACGCTGCCGGAGTCCTTGAACCAGGGGCGGATTTCCCAGCATATCCATTGGACCGTGCCATCCGCCCGGACAAAGGCGTCCTCATCCAGCCGCTCCACCTTGCCCGCCATGCAGCGGCGATGAATCTCCTTCCAGCGTTCCGGAACCTCAGGGAAGATTTCGTAATGGCTGCGGCCGATGAGCTGCGTGTCGCCCAGACTGTAATCGTCGCTCCAGCGCCGGCTCACGGCGATGTAGCGCATCTTGGTATCGAACATGGCGATGGAGGCTGGCGCGTGCTCCACAAAGATGCGCAGCTGCTCCTCCCGTTCGGCCAGGGAACGGCGCATGCGGTTCTTGTGCAGCGCCTCGGAGATGGCCACGGCCAGCGTCTCGGCGATTTCCCGGTCCAGGGCGTCGTAGCCGCCCGGTTTGTTGCCCAGGCCCAGCATGCCCACAACCTTGTCGCCAATGAGCAGGGGCACGCCCAGGAAGGCCGTAAGCGGCGGATGCCCGGTGGGCAGGCCGTACCAATCTTCATGCGCGGGCGGATCATTCGCCAGCACGGAGTCCGCGCTCTGGATCACCGCGCGGTACAGCCCGCGTATGGGGAACTTCTTGGGCTGAAGCCGCTGCTGGCGCTGCTTTTCCAGGTATACCGTGCACAGCTGCCAGCCGGGATCGCTCATGGCGAAGAGCTCAAGCATGCCGTCGGCGTTGATTTCGCCCAGGTAGCCGAAGGCGCTGCCGGTCAAGCGCTCGGCGATCTCCAGGCAGTCCCTTCCGAGCTTCTCGTCCGATTCGCTGGCAAGAGCCGTGCGGAAGATGCTGTTGATACCCTCCTGCATGGCGCTCTTACGTTGCAGGCGTTCCTGGGCGTTTTTGCGCTCGGTCACGTCCTGCCCGTAGATGTTCACGTAGCTCTCGTTGGCCACGGGAACCACGTCCATGTTGATGACACGCTCGCCCAGGCTGACCTCAAACCCTCTGCGCGCCTTGGTGTTCATGGCGCTTCGCACATGCTCCACATACTCGGCGGGGAAGGGGTCGCCCACGGCCATGGACCGGCTTTCCAAGAAGGGCATGCTGGTCCTGTTGGCGTGGGTGATGCGCAGATCCGGCCCGATGCGCATGACCAGGGAAGGATTCTCTTCAGGGAATTTTGCCCAGCTCTGGCCCACAAGCTCGGCCTGCTTGCGGTCCGTTATGTCGCGGTTGCTTACCCGCCGCCCTAGAGAGGCCCCCTCCGGACTCGTCAGCTCCACACAGTGATGACTGATCCATACTTCATGGCCATCGCGGTGGATGATGCGGAAGTCCACATTGGTGGCGTTTTGCCCTTGCGCCTTGGGCAACAGCAGATGTCCGTCATACAGCTCCCGGTCCTCCGGATGGACGATGCGCGTCACCAGGTCGGGGTCGGCGTGGAAGTCCGCTTCGGAGTAGCCGGTCACCCGCAGGCACGAGGGTGAGACCCAGACGAGCTTGCCTGCGGCGTTGCGCCAGTACTCCCAGTCATAGGTGTAATCGGCCACGGTGCGGAACTTCAGTTCGTTTTCGCGCAGCGCGTCCTCTGTCCGCCTGCGCTCGGTGATGTCGAAGTAGCTGGCCAGATAGCCCTCGCCCACGGCGATACCGGTGATGATCACGATACGGATATCGCCGTTTTTGCAGGTCACGCGGTATTCTCTCGGCTGCACGATGCTGCCGTTTTCGCTCTGCTGGCGCATGGCCTCATCCCAGGTGGCGCTTATCTGCTGGCGGTATTCGGGATCTGGATAAGCCAGGCGCCGCCAGTCATCGATGGTCGGGATGTCTTCGAGCGTGTAGCCGAAGGTGGCGCTGAAGCGACTGTTCACCTCCAGCACCTGACCTGTGATGTTCACAAAGGCCAGCGGCACGGGCGAGAGGTCGAAAAGGTCGCGGAAGCGCTGGCCGCTCTTGCGCACAAGCTCCTCGGCCTGCTTGCGGTCGGTAATGTCGAGCACGATGCCCAGGTAACGGGTCGCACGCCCCAAAGCGTCCATGTGCGGCTGCCCGCGGGAGAGCAGCCAGCGGACGCTCCCGTCCTTCGTGTTGAGGCGGTACTCCACTGAAAGCGCTGACTCGCTGCGCACCGCGTGTTCCACAGCCGTGACGGCGGCTTCCCGGTCCTCCGGCAGCACGCTGGAAAGCCAATTCTCGTAATTGGCGGCATGGACCTCCTGGTCCAGACCATACAGGCGGAACAACTCCGGGGACCAGATGTTCTCGTTGGTGGCGAGATCCCACTCCCAAAGC
The DNA here is from genome assembly GCF_035560995.1 of Humidesulfovibrio sp. Taxonomy (GTDB): domain Bacteria; phylum Desulfobacterota; class Desulfovibrionia; order Desulfovibrionales; family Desulfovibrionaceae; genus Humidesulfovibrio. The sequence goes on from NZ_DATMYK010000223.1 coordinate 7,316, forward strand.
CCCGAATTGGCAGCCTCAAGAGCCATATGCAGCCGGCTGGCGACGGTGACGAGGTTCGCATCCGCCAGGGTCTTCTCCGTAATGTCTCGGGCCACGATGACGCACAGCTCCTGCTCGCCGCGCTCGTTCAGCACTGGCTGGCCGGAATAGCTTACGATTCGGTCCAGTGCGACGTCCTTGCGGATCAGCCGGTACTCCTCGTTCAACAGGCTTTCGCCGCGCAGCACGCGCACCAGCGGCCACTGCTCAAAGGGCAGCTGCGTGCCATCCAGCCGCCACAACTCGAACCTGTCGACATAAAACGGCAGCTCGCGCTTCATCTCCTCAGTGTCGGCAAAAAGATTGTTGCGGGCATGGGCCTGGTTCACCAGGACAAACTTGCCCGCCATGTCCGTCACCACTATGCCATCGGAAACCGCCTCGAACACAGCTGCGAACTGGGCGCGGCTGCGCTCCACCTCCAGCAGGTTGCGTTCGCGCTCCTCTTCCATGCGCTTGCGCTCGGTGATGTCGCGCCCGACGACAACGGAGCCGACTATCGCTCCGTCTTTGTCGCGGATGGGACTGAAATTGTAGCTCCCTACCCAGGTTTCTCCGGTGTCCTTGCGCCGCAAGCCATACTCGACGTTGCTCAAGGCCTCGCCGCGCAGGGCGCGGGAAACGGCCCACTGCTCCACCGGGGCAAGCTCGCCATTGGGGAAATACACGTCCAGCAAATCGGGATACTCGGAGAAGGTCTTGGCGCACTCGCCCTTGTTGCTGAACTTGTGGAAGGTGGCGAAAGCATCGTTGAACTGGATGAAGCGGCCATGCTCGTCGGAGATGAACACGGCGTCGGCCATGCTGCCAAGGGCCGCCTCCAGCTTGGCCTGGCTTGCGCGCAGTTCCCGCTCCAGGCGCTTGGGGCCGGTCATGTCCAGGGCGTAGGCCACGCGGGAAACAGGCCTGCCCTCATCGTCCTTGAGTATGGTCAGTTCGAGCAGCACGGGGAACGTGCTGCCGTCCTTGCGCATGTGCACGGCCTCCATCACGCCGTGACCGACGACTTCAATGCTCCCGAAGCGTTCCGGCAACTCGGCGCGCAGTTCGGGCGGGAATACGGAGAATACGGACCGGCCGATCAGCTCCTCACGGCTGTAGCCGCGCTGGCGGGCAAAAGAGGGGTTCACGTCCACAAAGGTGTTGTCCGACACGCGAGAGATGGCGAGGCCGAAGTCCGCGCGCTCGAATACATTTTGCCAGCGCTGGGCCTGATGCTGGGCGTTCTTCAGATCCGTCACGTCCAGGAAGACCCCAACGGCGCCGTAGATTTCGCCCAGCAGGTTGCGCAAGGGAGCCGCGTTGCCCAGTATTGTGCGCGTCTCACCATCGGCGAACACAAGGTCAAGCTCCTGCCCCACCACCTGCTCACCCCGGGCGGCGCGTTGAAGAGGCAGTTCATCCGTGTCCAGCTCGCGCCCGGCCAGCATCGGGGTATAAGGCACGGCCTCGTCCGCCTTGCTCACATTGGACCCGCGCTCCATGCGCAAAAGCTTGTAGCTGGCCTGGTTCCCGGTGATGGAACGGGCTTCGTTATCACCCGTAATCCAGACCGCGGCGGGCGTCTGTTCCATGATGGCTTCAAGCTCGCGCGTGCGCCGCTCAGACTCGTTGCGCGCCAGCTCGAGTTCGCGGGTACGCTCCCGCACCAGGCTTTCAAGCTCCGCGTTGTCCAGGCGCAGCACTTCTTCGGCTTCCTTCAGCCTGGTGATCTCGGTATAAGTGTGAACCGTGCCTTCCACCTCGCCGCGGGCGCTGCGGTACGGGAACACGCGCTTCAGGTAGCTGCGGCCTTCCTGGTTTTGCACTTCGCGCTCAAGCCGGCGAGAATCGCGCAGTACCTGCTCGGCGTCGGCAAGCAGAAAATCATCGTGCACGCGGGCCTTCACCTCGCTTATGGGCCTGCCCTGATCCGCCACGGCCAGGTGGAAGACCTCCGCGGCCGAGGGCGTGGCGCGCATCAGCCGCATGCGCCGGTCCAGAAACACCGTGGGCACGTTGGTGCTGCGCAACAGGTTCTCCACAAAGCCGTGAGCCTGGGCCAGCTCCTCCACCTTCACGGAAAGCTCTTCGTTCAGTGATTGCAGTTCCTCGCGCGAGGCGTCCATCTCCTCGTTGGAAGACTGCAGCTCCTCGTTCATACTGATGAGTTCTTCGTTGGAGGCGCGCAGTTCTTCGTTGAGGTTCTCGTACTCCTCCACGGCCCGCTGGAGCTGATCCTGCGTCTGCTGCAGTTCGTCCTCGTAGCGCAGCACGAGCCCGCTTTCCGTCAGGGGCTCGCACACGGCGGAGCGCCCCTTGCCATGCTCCGGCGTGCCGGGCTTGAAAATCACCAGAAGCGACTGCAACTGCCCGGCTTCGTCTCGCACGGGGTCGACGCACAGGTCCACCCAGCGCGGCGGGGTGTCGGGCAGGCGCACCCCAACAGCCGTCGCGGGCTGGCGCGAATTGATCGCGGTTTGCAGCGCCGTGCGCAGGTGCAGGCGCAGCTCCTTGCGCACCAGTTTGAGCAAATGAAGGCTCGGCTCACCCGTCGGCAGGGAAAGAAAGGGCGTGGTGTCCCCGGTGAGGTGCAGGACGTTGAATTCCAGGCTCACCAGCGCAGCCGGCGGATCGTAGTGGCGCAGCAAGGCTTCCGCCGTGGCCGTGGCCGGGCTCTTGGGCCGGCCCGCGCCGGGCTGTTCTGAAAATTCCGTCAAGGAGAGGGTGCGGCGCAGAGTCATGGCCCTGTGCAGGGCCGGCCGATCCGCGCTGGAGCGGCTGCGGTAGAGCCGCCACTTTTTGTCCAGCACTTCCAGTTGCAGGCTGCCCACATCGGCCGTTTCCGCCGGGCCGAGAAACAGGAAGCCCCCAGGGTCGAGCGCCCCGGCGAGCAGCGCCAGAGCCTTTTCCTGCTGCGGCGGAGTGAGGTAGATGAGCAGGTTGCGGCAGAGCACCAGGTCCACATGCAGGAAAGGCGGATCCTGCAACAGATTGTGGTGCACGAAAACAATGCCCTCGCGCAGGTGCGGCTTCACTGTGCAGTCGCGCGCGCCGCAGTTGAAATGGTGCGCCAGGCGCTCCGGCGAGACACGCAGCAGGCTGCGCAGGGAATATGTTCCCTGCCGCGCGGCGGCCACGGCCTCCTGGGCGATGTCCGTGGCGAACAGCTTGAACCCGCAGCGAATGCCGGACTGCTCCATGTACTCGTCAAGGAGCATGGCCACGGAGTACGCCTCCTCGCCGGTGGAGCAGCCAGCCACCCAGACGCGCAGGACGTCCGCGCAAGTGCGGCCCGCGAAAAGAGCGGGCAGGACCTTTTCACGCAGCAGGCCAAACGCCTCAAAATCGCGGAAAAAAGCTGTGACTCCGATGAACAGGGACTTGAACAACAGCAGCCGTTCCTCGGCGCTGCCCTCCAGCTCCTTCAGATAGGTGTCGAGCCGCGCGTGCCCGGTAAGCAGCCTGCGCTTATTGATGCGTCGGGCGATGGTGCTTTGCCTGTAGCCGGAGAGATCCTGGCCGGTCTGCTGCTGGATGATCTCGAGGATCTTCGGAATCAGGCGCGAACGCGACGGGCAGGCCAGCCCCTGACCGCAGGCCAGATGCGCAAGCCGGGCGCCGAGTTCCTCCGGCGACAGCACTGCGTCGGCCATGCCGGTTTCCTGGGCGCTGGCCGGCATGCTGGACTGTATGGCCGTGTCCGGGTCCTGCACCAGCACAAGGCCGCCCGCCCTGGACAGGGCGATGGCCCCGGCGGCGCCGTCGTTGCCCGCGCCGGAAAGGACGAGGCAGGCCGCGTTGGATCCCTGGTCACGCGCAAGCGCGGAGAGAAAACGGTCGAAAATCCTGTAGTCGTGGTCTGGCGGGGGCGGCAAAAGCCGCAGCACGCCCCCCTCGATGCCGAGATCATGCCCGGGCGGAATGGTGTACAGCATTCCTGCCTGCACAGGCGTGGGCTCGTCCACCACTTGCACCGGCAGAAAGGTGAAGCCCGTGAGCACCTCGGCCAGATGGCTGACGCTTTGGGCCTGCTGATGGGTGATGACCACTAGGGCTGCATTGGGCGCTTCCGTGATGTTGCGCAAAAGAATGCGCAGGGCTTCGATGCCACCGGCGGAAGCCCCGATCGCCACCACGGCGAAGTCCAACTGCGGTGTGCCGTTTTTTTGGCTTTTGGAGCGACGCTGCCGTTTATCTGCGGATTTCGACGTGGACCGTCCGCCCATGCATGCTCCTCAGTCTGGGCTCACCCTGTGCCGCTCGCTCCGCCACGTGGCAGGACACAACACAAAGCCAATTCGCAACATATATCATGTACGCAGAAATGTTCAACCCCAATCCGAGAAGCCAGTGGTGACAAAGCCGCGCGAGCACTACAGGGGAGAAGGGACATGCGGAGAAGGCAGAACCCGCGCCGCCCCCCCTCTGGACAAGCCCCAGTCAATGGGGCTATGGCCTGAAACGGTGAAATGACATTCGATACCGAGTTGAAAGGAGCCATGCATGTTCTTCATCACCAACAGGGCGTTCGTGGAAGGCAACAAGACCACGGAGATGCGCAAGGTCAGTTTCGATCTGGACAATAACGAAGCCGGGCAGTCGGTGTTCTTCTGCTGGCGCGATGACGCCAAGAAGGCGTGCGTTGAGCTTGGCAGCGAAAATTTCATGAAGGCCCTGCGCAAGTCCCCGGCGCGGCAAATCCTGTTCTACATACATGATTCCGCCCAGCTGCCGGAGGAACATGTGTTCCCCGTGGCCGAAAAGCTCCAGAAGATGTTCGATGACCAGGACAAGGGCCTTGTGGACGTCGTGCCTGTCATCTGGCCCTGCGACAACGGCCACAGCCCCATGCGGGACTTCCACGAGGATCAGATCTCCGCCGAGGCCAGCGGCGTAGCTTTTGCCCGCGCCTTTGAGAAGTTCCTGGTCTGGCGCGAATCGGTCAAGACGGGCGAAGCCCCGTGCCTGAAGCGCATGAACGTTCTGGCGCATTCCATGGGCAACCGCGTGCTGCGCCAGGCGCTTTCCTGCTGGGCCAACTATCACCGCAAAGGCCAGGTGCCGCTGCTCATGCGCAACGTGTTCCTGGTCGCGGCCGATGTGTTCAACGAATCCCTGGAGCACAACCGCGACGGCCGCTTCATTTGCCACAGCGCCCGCAACGTGGTGGTCTACTACGCCGCCGATGACCGCATCCTGGGCGCGGGCAGCGTGGGCGCCCTGGGAGCCGATTCGGCCTCGCGCCGCCTGGGCCATACCGGGCCGGAGCACTATTCTCTTACTCCCAAGAATGTCTACACCGTGGACTGCGACGACGTGAACAACAAGTACGATCGCCCCAACGGCCACACCTACTTCCTTACCGACGAGAAGAACGAGCCCGGCAAGGTGTTCCTGCACATGTACGACGCAGTGAAAAAGGGGCGCATCCAGGGGCACGACGACCACCGCGCCGTGGTGGTGGACCTCAACTTCCGCTCCTGCTAGACCGCACAGCGGCATAGACCCAAGAGACAAAAAAAGGCGCCTGCGAGGGCGCCTTTTTCGTGGGAAACTTACGGCTGGCAAGCTACCAGGTCTCTGCCTCCGGGCTGTGGTAGTAGAACTCCACGCGGCGGTTCACGGCCCGGTTCTCCTCGTTCATGGCAGGCACAAGCGGACGGCTGTCGGCGTAGCCGGCGGCGCGCAGGCGCGTGGCCGCTATGGCCCCGTTGCCCTTGGCCAAGACGTAGCGCAGGGATGCGGCCGCACGCGCGGCCGAAAGCTCCCACTTGGAGGGGTACAGGCCGTTGCCGTTCTCCGTGTCGTCGGTATGGCCGCGGATGACGAGATTGACCTTCTGGTTGAGCAGGATACTGGTCACGCCGTCGAGGATTTTTGCGGCTTCCGGCTTGAGCACGGCCGAATTCTGGGCGAACATGACAGAGTTGTTCACCTGCATGAGCACGCCCGCGTTGTCGGAACTGATGCCGGAGTTGCTTTGCAGTTCCTGGTTCTGGGCCAGCAGTTCCTTCACCAGCAGGGCAACCTCGTACTTCAGCTTGTCCTGCTGGGAGAGATTCATCTCCGGGATGCCCATCTTGGCGTCCTTGGGGATGAAAGCGGTTGCGGTGACGGACATCTTGACGGCTTGGCCCTCTTTGGCGTCCTTGAAAACGATGGCCAGAGACTCCTTCTGCTGGGGCTTCAGCGCCGCTATGAGCCACAAAAGCAGAAAAAAGGCCATCATGGCGGTCATGAAGTCGGCGAAAGCCACCTTCCAGGAACCTCCATGGTGCCCGGCGTGACCATCAACCACCTTCTTGATGATTATGGTGGTGCCGCCCTTATTTTTGGCCACCCTTCAGGGCTCCTTCCAATTCTTCGAAAGTGGGGCGGGCATGACCGGAAACCGCGCGCCGCGCGGCCTCCACGGCCAACATGGGAGGAAAGCCGGAGGCGAAGCCCACAAGCCCGGCCTTGACCACCTCAAGCATGGAGTGCGTCTCCTTCACCTGATACTCGAGGTTCTGGGCCATGGGGCCCACGAACCCGTAAGACAGAAGAATGCCGAGGAAGGTTCCCACCAGCGCCGCGCCGATGGAGTGGCCCAGCACTTCGGGCGGTTCATTGATCTTGCCCATGGTGAGCACGATGCCCAGAACCGCGGCCACGATGCCCAGGCCGGGCAGGGAGTCGGCCACTTTGTTCAAGGCGCCGGGAGCATTTGACTCGTGTTTGTGCGAGGCGGACATGTCGATGTCCATGACGGCCTCAAACTGGTGCGGCTCAATGTTGCCGGCCAGCAGCACTTTGAAGTTGTCGCAGATGAAGTCGAGCACTTCGTGGTTTTTCAGGATGGCCGGGTAGCGGGTGAACACCGCGCTGCCATCGGGCTTGCTCACGTGCTGCTCGATGGACACGATGCCGTCGCGCCGGGCCATGTTCATGAGGGTGTAGAGCACGGAAAGGATGTCGAGGTAGGCCTGCTTGCCCGCCTCCGCCGCGGTGAAGACCTTGAGGGCCTTCTTGATGGTGCCGAAGATGACGCTCTTGGGCGAACCGATGCAAAAGGCTCCAACGGCCGCTCCGCCGATGATGAGCAGTTCGATGGGCTGCACAAGCACGCCAAGGGGGCCGCCCTCCAGCGCGAAACCGCCGATCACGCAGCCAAGCACCACAAATACGCCGATGATCGCAAACATATGACTGTACAGCTCCTGATGAATCTGCCGGTCGGCGTACGCAGCTCCGGCCCGGTTCGTTGGCGTGGTCGTGACGACCAGAAATGATTATTGAATCAAGACGAGCCCATTTGTAAAGCTTTCATTC
>NZ_DATMYK010000224.1:0-6683 GCF_035560995.1 Humidesulfovibrio sp.
GTCAGGCTTCGCGGATCTTGCGGGCTTGTCTGATCTGTCTGGCCTGTCTGGTCTGTCTGGTCTGGCGGCGTCGGCGTCCCTGTCGCGCCTTGGCGGGGCCGCTTTGCCCTGAGCGGGCTTGCCGGGCGCTTTTCCCGCCGGGGCCGTGGGCTTCATGGCTGGGATCAGCGCATCGCCGCCCATGGGCAGCACCAGCGCGCCGGACTTGGCGTCGGTTTCCGGGAATTCGGGCCAAGCGGCTTCGATGAGCGCGCCGGGCAGGGGCACAAGGTGCTTCCTGGGCAGGCTCAAAAGCGTCAGGCCGCGCTCGGAGCAGGCATACTGCCCGAAGCGGTGCGGAGCCATGCCGCCCTGGGCCGTGGCGGGCGCGGGCAGCTCGAAGGGGCCGGACACGGCGCGCACCAGGGACTTGCCCTGCGGCGCTTCCAGCTTGCGGCCCTTGGCCGAGAAGTTGAGGAAGCTCAGGCTCACGTTGTCCTTGGTCAGCCGGGCCTCTTCGGACAGCTTTTTGAGCCAGCCGGGTGCGGCCTCGGCGTCGAAATTGAAGTGGCACCAGGCCGTGTAGCCCCGGCCGCTCATGGGGCAGGGCTCCTCGTGCGGGCAGGGGGCCAGGGGCTTCAGGCCATGGTGCAAAAAGCCTCGGCGCAGCGCGGCCATGAGGTGCGCGGAGGGGCGAACGCCGGGCTCCACCACGCACAGCGCGCCCGTGGGGGTCAGCATGCCCGAAAGGTGCCAGGCCAGGTCGTCGGCGGTCTCCAGCAGGTCTTCGCTCTCGCCCCGGTGCAGCACTTCGTTCAGGGCGTTGGCCATGACGAGCAGGTCGGCCTTTTCGCGCAGGCGGGCGTCCAGCGGGCCCTTTACCAGAGTGACCTTCCAGGGCGCGATGCCCCCCTGGGACGCGGCCAGGCTGTGCAGGGTGTCGAGCCCCAGGCGCATGGGCTTGGGCGCGCGGTCCACGCAGATGAAGGTCAGCGGGCGCTTGCGCAGGTGCGGGCGGCTCATCCACAGGGCGAGCGGCGTGGTCAGCGGGCCGGTGCCCAGGTCGATGATGGTGGCCGCGTTATCTGGCGTGTCGCCGCCCGGATCAAGGGCCAGCCCGGCGAAAAGGATGCCCAGGCGGTAGATGTTCCAGGGCAGGAAGTAGCGCATGTAGGCGGACAGCGCCGCCGGGTCGGCCAGATAGTCGCGCCTCAGGTCGCCGCGCTCGTCGGTGAGCAGGTGCGACAGGTGGCGGATGTCGCCGGGCAGTTCGCGGCGATGCTGGCGGCGCAGGGGCATGGCCGCGTCCAGGTGCTTGGGCAGGCCCGCCAGCAGAGTAAGAAACTCCCGGCTGGGGCGCGGAAAAAGTTGTTCAGGCGACATGGCGCAGCACCATCCTTTCAACATACAGGGAGCCGAAGCCGGGGTCCGAGGCCAGATCAAGCGCGCGGCACTTGGCCGGAAGGGCGCGGACCCAGTCCCAGGCTTCGGGAGAGTTCAGCAACAGTTGCGAGCCCTTGAGCGACGTGTTCCCGGCGCGCAGCAGCACGCCCGCCAGGGCCTCGGGCAGGAAGCCCAGGGTCACGAGGTCGCGGGCGCTCACATGCTCGCCCATGGCCCCGGCCAGATGCACGGCCGCCAGGGCCGAGGCGGGCAGGGCGGCCTCGGCCAGCAGGCGCGAAAGGGCCAGATTGAAGGCCGCCTTGACCTTCACCAGCTCCTCCACGTCCGAGGCGGGCAGGAAAAGGCCGGATCCGAGAGCGAGCGAGGCTTCGCCATTTACGCTGGCAAGGCCTTTTGCCAGCCGCTGCCCCAAGGGCGTGGCGGGTACCATGAAGCGGCCCGACTCGTCCAGCACCCCGGCGCGCAGGAGCGCGGCCGCAAGCGACAGGTAGCCCACGCCGGTGATGCCGGGGTCTTCGTCCGGCAGGGGCGGGCGCTCCACGTATTCTGGCTTGAGCCCCGCCGGGGTAAGGGCAAAGGCGCGCACCGCCCCGGCCGCGGCCGTGCGGCCATGGCGCAGGCCGACCCCTTCCAGGGCCGGGCCCATGGGAACGCTGGCCAGCAGATATTCCGAGGGCGAGAGGGCCAGCACGAATTCGCCGTTGGTGCCCAGGTCGGCCAGCAGAAACGGATAGCGCGGCGCTTCAGGGCCAAAGGTCAGCGCGGCCAGGCCAGCGCTCAGGTCGCCGCCCACAAAGGGGGCCAGGAGCGGCGGAATGCGCGTTTCCGGCAGATCCGGCGCGATGCTTCTGTCGTCGCCCCCGGCGTAGCCCAGGCTGTAGGGCGCGCGGGCCAGCCCACCCACGGGCAGGCCCAGCAAAATATAGGTCATGGCGCTGTTGCCCGCCACGCACAAGCGCGTCACTGGACGTCCGGCCCGGGCCCCGGCCGCGCGCGCAAGCTGGCGCAGGCGGTCCAGAATGAGGTTTTGCAGAATCTCCGCGCCGCCGGGCCGCGCGGCAAAGCCCAGGCGCGACATGACCTCGCTGCCCAGGCCCATTTGCGGGTTCAGTTCCTGGCCGGAGGCAAGAACATCGCGGCCCATGAGCGCCGTCCAGTGGACGCTGGTGGTGCCCAGGTCCACGGCCAAGGCGATGTCTGCGTCGGCTTGTGCGGCTTGTGCGGGCTGGGGCTGGCCTTGGCGAGGCCTGCCGGAGCGTTTGGGCTCCGGCAGTTCGATGTCGCACGTTTCCGCCGGGTGCAGGCAGGAGAGCCGCCAGCCCTGGTCCAGAGAGGCTTGGCCCAGGCGGCGCGCTTCGTCCGCCGTGGCCTGCGGCGCGGCGGAGACGTAGCGCACGCGGCACAGGCCGCATTTTCCCAGGCCCGCGCACAGGGGCACGCCGTCCCACAGCCCCGCGCCGCCCGTGGGCGCCAGAAAAATCGCCTGGGCCAGGGTAAGGCGCTGGTCCGGCGCAAGCTCCAGGTGCTGGCCGTCATGGGTGTGGATGCGTATCACCTGCGGCTCCTAGGTGTGGCTCAGCGGGTGGCCGAGGGGCAGGCCAAGGGGATGGAGGAGCTGGGGCTCGCGCGGCTGACCGGGGAAATAGCGCGGCAGGCGCACGGTGAAGGTGGTGCCCCGGCCCACGATGCTGTCCACCAGGATGGTGCCGCCCATGCCCTGCACCAGGTTGTGGCACAGGGAAAGCCCCAGGCCCGTGCCCTGGCCCGGCGGCTTGGTGGTGAAGAAGGGATTGAAGATCTTCTCCATGTTCTCCGGAGCAATGCCGTGCCCGTTGTCGGTGACGCGGATGTCCATGACGTCCTCGTCGGCCTGGGCGGTGACTTCGATGAGCCCGCCCTTGTCCACGGCGTGCAGGGCGTTGGTCATGAGGTTCAGCACCACCTGGCGCAGCAGGGGCGCGTCGGTGCGCAGGCGCGGCAGGTCCTCCGGCAGGGTGCGCGTGAGCGTGACGTTCTTGTATGAGGCTTCCTTGTCCACCAGGCGCGCCATGTCGTCCACCAGGCGCGCCACATCCACCTCCTGCAGCACGGGCTCGCGCTTGCGGGCGAAGTCCAGCAGCTTGTGGGTGATGTTCTTGCAGCGGTCCACCTGGGAGCGGATCTCGCGCAGGGAGTCGCGCACCTCGGCGAAGTCCGCGCCGGATTGCTTCTCCGCCTCGGCCAGCAGGTGCGTGGCCCATTCCGTTTCCTGGGCGATGATGGCGATGGGATTATTGATCTCGTGCGCGATGCCCGCGGAAAGTTCACCCACGGCGGCCAGCTTCTGGGACTGGATGAGCTGGGCGTTGAGCGAGTTCTTGGCTTCCTCGGCCTCGGACAGGCTGGACATGAGTCCGCGCGCCGAACAGGCCGCCAGGATGAGCACGATTGCGGCCATGAAGGCCGCCAGGGGCGGAGTGGCGAAGGTTGCCGCCACCACCAGGGCGGCCAGCACAGGCGGCAGCAAAAAGTGCAGCCAGAGCACCAGCCGGTGCTCCCGCCATACCCGCGCTCCGGTGGCCTTGGAGAGCAGCTGCCCGGTGCCGCCGGGGTGGTTAGCCTCTGGCCTGGGCGCTGACATTGAGGGCCTTGCGCTCGGCCGCCCGGCGCACCTTGTCCAGCAGCTCGTCGAAGTCCGCCGGTTTGAGGACGTAGTCGTACGCGCCCAGGCTCATGCCCTGCATGCCCGCGTCGAGGGAGGCATGGCCGGTGAGCATGATGACCTCGGTGAGGGGGCGCTTGGCGCGGATCTGGCGCAGCACCTCCATGCCGTCCATGCCGGGCATGCGCACATCCAGGATGACGACGTCGAAGTCCTGCTCGTCGATGAGCTTCAAGGCTTCCAGCCCGCTGCCTGCGGAGGTGACGGGCAGCTTGCGGATGCGGAAGCGCTTGGTCATGGTTTCGACGAAGTCGGCCTCGTCGTCCACCAGGAGTATGTTGATGTCCATTGGCGCTCCTTGGCTGCCCGGCTTTCGGGGCTAGTCTTTGTCCAGCGGCAGGCTGATGATGAAGGTCGCCCCGTGGCCTTCTTCGCTCTCCACCTTGATGCGCCCGCCGAGCTTCTGGATGATGCTGAAGCTGATGGTGAGGCCCAGGCCCGTGCCCTCGCCCACCTTTTTGGTGGTGAAGAAGGGGTCGAAGATCTTGTCCAGCTTCTCCTTGGGGATGCCGGGGCCGGAGTCCTTGATGGTGATGATGATTTCGTTCGGGTCGTGCACGGCCATGGTGCGGATATGTATGTTGCCGTCCTTGCCGATGGCGTCGATGGCGTTGTCGATGATGTTCAGGAATACCTGCTGTAGCTGGGCCGAGTCGCTGGCCACGAAGGGCAGATCCTTCTGGAATCCGGTGTGGATCTCGATGGCGCGGTATCTGGCCTCATTCTGCAGGAAGGTGATGGTCTGGCTGATGACCTCGTTGATGTTCACGTCCTCATGGATGGGGTCCATGCGGCGGGCGAAGCCCAGCAGCCGGTGCGTCACGTCCTTGGCGCGGGTCACGTGGTACTCGATCTTGGCGATGGCGTCCTCGAACTCCTTGAAGTTCGGGCTGGCCTTGATGTCTTCTTCGCCAAGCAGGTCGCGCATCCAGCCGGCCTTTTCCTTGATGATGGCGAGCGGGTTGTTGATCTCGTGCGCGACGCCCGCGGCCATCTTGCCAAGGGAGGCCATCTTGCTCGACTGGGTGAGGCTTGCGTTCAGCGAGGCCTTTTCCCGCTCGGAAGTGACCAGCTGCGCCAGGATGGTGTTGCTGGTGATGATGGTGCCGCCCGCGATGAGCAGGAAGCCGCCGGCCAGGATGATCCAGACCAGGGAGCGCGTGTGCGCCAGCGGCATCAGCTCCTCGGAGGGGTCGTCGCGGATGGCGAGCATCCAGTTCTTGTTCTCCAGCCAGGTAAGACCGAAAATGTAAGGCTTGCCGTCCACGCTGATGGTCTCCGTGCGCACGCCGGGAAAGCGCGCGTAGGAGCCCAGGTCCATGCGGGCCAGCAGCTTGGGGCCGAAGCGCGGCTTGGACTGCAACACGTTGTCGGCGTTCAGCAGGAAGGCGTCGCCGTTGGCGCCCAGCTGGTCGCTCTGCACCAGGGAGTCGAAGATGTCCGAGTCGATGGTGGCGCGCAGAATCCAGGTCTTGTCGCCATCGCGGCGGCTGACGGCGATGATGATGTGCGGATAGTTGCGCAGGCCCATGAAGACGTCGCTGATGTAGAAGCCCTTGGCCTGCACCTGGTGGAACCACTCCTGGTCCTTGTAGTTCGCGGTGCGGATGGCCTGGTACGGGCCGGTGTAGACGATGTGGTCGCCGTTCTGGTCGATGACGCCGAGGTCGATGTAGTGTTTGCTGCGCGCCTGCATGAGGGTGAACACGCGCTCAAGCGTGCCTTCTTCCAGGAAGTACTGCAGCTTGTGCGTGTAGGCGATGGCCATGAGCTGGGAGAGGCGCTCGTTCAGGAACAGGTCGATGGTGCGCCGCTTGTTTTCCGTAAGGTGGCTCAGGTGCTGGATGACCTTGCCCGTGTGCGCGGCCTCGAACTGGCGGTAGATGGTGAAGCCGAGGATCAAAAGCGGGATGAGCGAAAAGCCCAGGGTGGTCAGGATCATCTTGATGCGCAGCTTCGTGTAGCCAGAGCTTTCGATCATGCGGATCACCCTTTGTGCGGACGTGTTCGGCCGGAATGCGGTATGGCTGGCTTGTGCCGGAGCCCCCGGCCAGCATTGAACAATACTCTCCGCACCGGCGATATGCAAGGGGTTTCAAGGGGATTGCCCCTCCATGGGCGCCCGCGCGCGTCACAGACGGGGCAAAACCGCTCTTTGTGGCCGAAGAGGCTTGTCTCGGCAGGACTTTTCTGCGATTGGTCGGTCATGGCCAATCGACCTGGGTTCTTCAGCCGGATCATGCAGGCCCTTTCCGGCACAGACAGCTCTCCCGCGCCCACGCACGATGAGTTGCGCGCCCTTTTCGCCGCGCGCTCCCAGGCCTTCATGCGTCTGCTGGAGGCCAACAACAAGGCGCTGGAAATCATGAGCGACCTTGAAGAGGCCCTCAAGGGCACCGCCATCTTCGGCATGAGCTTCGTGCGCGCCAGCGCCACGGCAGTGGGCGTCAACGTGTTCAAGCTGGTGCGCGCCCTGACGGAGCTTGAGCCCGGGCGCTACGAGACGCTGTTCTCCCGTCTGGCCGCCATCCAGACGGGCATAGACGAGATTCTGAATCGCCGCGCCGGGCACCAGGGCGCCCCTCTGGTGCTGCATTTT
>NZ_DATMYK010000225.1:0-5880 GCF_035560995.1 Humidesulfovibrio sp.
GGTTCCGGAAAAGCAGACCGAGCCCGCGCCAGAGCAGGCCAAGCCCGTGGAAGCTGCTCCGGCCAAGGCCGAGGCCGTGAAGCCCGAACCCTCGCCCGAGGCCAAGGCCGATGCGGCGGCGGAGGCGGCCAAGTCCGAGCCCGTGGCGGGGCCTCCCCCGGCCCCGAGGGTGCCGGTGGTGCAGATCGCATCGTTCACAACGGAGAAGAACGCCGAGGCGGCGTCAGCGTGGCTGAAGGAGAAGGGCTATGCTCAGACGCGCGTGGTGCGCGTGGAGCAGGGGCAGACGGTGTTTCACCGCGTGCAGGCCGGTCCCTTCCAGGACCCTGCGGCTGCCCGCAAGGCCCTGGAGGAACTGAAGGCCGATTGGCCGCAGGCGTTTATTCCAGCGGATTGAGCTCGGCGCGGAACTTCCGCGACAAGCGGAACACCACCACCTTGCGCGGCGGCAGGGTGATGCTCTCGTTGGTCTGCGGATTGCGGCCCCGGCGCGAATTCTTGTCATAGGCCTCGAATTTGCCAAACCCGCTCACCAGCATGGCATGGTCCTTCTTGATGGCCTGCTTCATCAGATCAAGGGTGGCCTCGACCAGGTCCTTGATCTCCGCGCGGTTGCGGTCCGTCTTCTTGTAGATGGCATCGACGATGTGCGCCTTGGTCAGGGTTTGACCGCTCATGAAACCTCCGTTGGGCTCCGTTTTTTCAGCCGATGGCCTGGGCGATGGCCCGGGCCAGCTTCTGCATGTCCTCTACGCTTTCATACGCATGCTGGGTCCAGAGGGTCAGTCCGTCCCCGGCATGACGCGGAATGAGATGAAAATGGGCGTGGTGCACCAGCTGTCCGGCGGACTCGTAGTTGTTCATGCCCACGTTGAGTCCGCTGGCTCCCGTGGCCGTCATCACCGCCTGCCCCACGGTCTTGAGGGCCAGGAGCAGCTCGCGCCCCAGATCCTCCGGCAGGTCGAACAGGGTGGCGTAGTGCTTTTTCGGCACCACCAGGGCATGGCCCTTGTTCACCGGCGCGATGTCCAGAAAGGCGTAGACCCCGCCCCGGTCATAGACCTTGGCCGAGGGAATCTGCCCGGCGATGATCTTGCAGAAGATGCAATCCTGGCTCAATGCGTTCTCCGTGTTTGAAACCACCCAACTGTGCACAATGATTACACGGCAAATTCGAAGACTTCAAGAGTTTTTCCACCCACTTTGCAACAATTATCGATTGCCGCAATCAGATGCCCGCGCCGCTGATGAAAAACTGTTCAGCAGCGCGCGCCTGAACGATGCGCGCCCCCGGATTCACGTCGCCCGTGACCCAGACATTGCCGCCGATGACCGCTCCCTTGCCGATGGTCACCCGGCCAAGGATGGTGGCCCCGGCGTAGATGGTCACGTCGTCCTCCACTATGGGGTGCCGGGGCAGGCCCTTCACCAGGCGCGAGCCCGTGTCGTCCTTGGGGAAACTCTTGGCCCCAAGGGTCACGCCCTGGTACAGGCGCACGTTCTGGCCGATGATGGTCGTCTCGCCGATGACCGTGCCCGTGCCGTGGTCGATGAAGAAGCGCGGGCCGATGTGCGCGCCCGGATGGATGTCGATGCCCGTGTCGGAGTGGGCCATCTCGCCGATGATGCGCGGGATGATGTCCACCCCCAGGTGGTGCAGCTGGTGGGCGATGCGGTGGTTGGTGAGCGCCTTGATGCTGGGGTAGCAGAAGATGGTCTCGCCCGGGCTTTTGGCCGCGGGGTCGCCGTCAAAGGCCGCCTGCACGTCGCTTGAGAGCAGCTCGCGCACCTTGGGCAGGCGCTTCACGAATTCCAGGGCCACGGCCTCTGAGCGGGAGACACAGTCCGTGCAGGGCTGGCGGTTGTCCTTGGCGCACACAAAGCAGTAGCCCCGGTTGATCTGCTCGGAGAGCAGCTTCACCACGCGGTCAAGCGCGCTGCCGGTGTAGAACGACATGGTGCGGCCGCCCACGTCCGAGGGCCCGAAAAAGCCGGGGAACAGCACGGCCCGCAACAGCTCCACCACCTCTGCCAAGGCCTCCAGCGAGGGCATGGGCTGGTCGCGGCTCACATGATGGCAGGCGGCTTCGCAGGCCGTGGGCGCGCACAACCGCGCCACGGTCTCGGCCAGCACCTCGTCCCGGTCCAAATCAACAGGCAATTTCAGCTCGTCGATCATCTCCGCCCCCCTACTCCGCTTCCGCAAACAGGGGTGTGGAAAGATAGCGTTCGCCCGTGTCGCACACAATGAACACGATGGTCTTGCCCGCCATCTCCGGCCTTGCCGCCAGCTGCATGGCCGCAAAGGCGTTGGCCCCGGAGGAGATGCCGCAGCTCATGCCTTCCTCGCGCATCAGCCGCCGCGCCGTGGAGAAAGCGTCCTCCGCGCCCACCTGGATGATCTCGTCGTAAATTTTCGTGTCCAGAATACCCGGCACGAAACCCGCGCCGATGCCCTGGATCTTGTGCGGCCCGGCCTTGCCGCCGGAAAGCACCGGCGAATCCGTGGGCTCCACGGCCACGATGCGCACGCCGGGCTTCTTCTGCTTCAGCACTTGGCCCACGCCGGTGATGGTGCCGCCCGTGCCCACGCCGGCCACGAAGCAGTCCACTGTGCCGTCGGTATCGTTCCAGATCTCAAGGGCGGTGGTGGCCCGGTGCACGGCCGGGTTGGCCGGGTTCTCGAACTGCATGGGCATGAACGCGCCGGGCGTCGTCGCCACAAGCTCCTCGGCCTTCTTTATGGCGCCCTTCATGCCCTCGGCCGCGGGGGTGAGCACCAGTTGCGCGCCGTAGCCCGCAAGCAGCTTGCGCCGCTCCACGCTCATGCTCTCGGGCATGGTCAAAACCAGCTTCAAGCCCTTGATGGCGCAGATGAGCGCCAGCCCGATGCCCGTGTTGCCGCTGGTGGGCTCCACGATGAGGCTGTCCTTGGTGATTTTGCCCGCGGTCAGGGCCGCCTCGATCATGCTCGCGCCGATGCGGTCCTTCACCGAGCCGCCGGGATTGCGCGACTCCAGCTTGGCCAGCAGCGTGGCGTTCAAGCCTTCCGACACCTTGTTCAACCGCACCAGCGGCGTGCCGCCGATGAGTTCGGCCATGGATTCTGCGATGCGCATATGTATGCTCCTTGTGTGGGGGGCCGGAGCCCGGCTACTTGGCGGCCAGCTCGGCCAGAACCTGGCGCAGATGGTCGGTGTGCATCCGCACGTGATACTGCCCCATGCCGCCGACGATTGCCGCAAGCGTGGGGTACTCAGTGAGGGGCGACTGCTTGAACAGCGGAATGTGCGCCGTGCGGGCGAACTGCTCCTCGCTGAGGGTCAGGGCGTACGCGGCCACGCCTTCGTACTCCCGCTCCACCAGCTGAGCCAGCTGCGAGAAACTCATGGCGCTGCGTTCGGGCGTAAGGTGCGTCTGCTCCGGCACGATGTCGATGAGCGGCACGTCGGCCTCGGTGAATTTCCGGCACAAGGCCAAGTGGTCTCCTTCCTCCGCGCCGATGAGGTGCGAGAGGATCTCCTTGGGCGACCAGCGCCCGGCCGGGGCGCGGCTGGCCGTGGCCTCGTCCACCCCGGCGCAGACAGCTTTGAGCTCCGCAAGGGCGGCGCGGATGATTTCGGCGAGATGCGTTCCTGTGGTGGTGGCCATGCGTTCCTCCTGGCGGGCTGTGCGCCCGTAATGGGCCGGCGGGTGTGCCCCCGCATGAAGGCGGTCCGGGGGGAAGCTCTCCCCCCGGACAAAGGTTTCTTTACCCTTGCCTCAACACCCGCAGGCGGGCTTGGGGTCAAGGGGATCGGCGGCGCCCCGCTTGTAGGGCGAGATCTTGCGCAGGGTCTCGATGATGGGCGGCACGTTCTTGATCACGTAGTCCACATCGGCCTCCGTGGTGTAGCGCGAGAGGGAGAAGCGGATGGAGCCGTGGGCGAAGGTGAAGGGCACGCCCATGGCGCGCAGCACGTGCGAAGGCTCCAGGCTGCCCGAGGTGCAGGCCGAACCGGAGCTGGCCGCGATGCCCAGCTGGTCGAGCAGCAGCAGGATGGCCTCGCCCTCCACGTACTTGAAGCTGATGTTCGAGGTGTTGGGCAGGCGGTCCTGCTTGTGGCCGTTCAGGCGGCTATCCGGCACGGCGGCCAGCAGCGCATTCTCCAGCTTGTCGCGCAGGGCGCGCACCACGGTGTTCTCCAGCGGGATGTGCGCCTTGGCGGCCTTGGCGGCGGCGCCCAGGGCGATGATGCCGGTGGTGTTCTCCGTGCCGGCGCGGCGGCCGTGCTCCTGGTGCCCGCCGACGAGAAACGGCCGGTAGGGCAGCTTGCGCCGCACGTACAGCGCGCCGATGCCCTTGGGGGCGTGCAGCTTGTGGCCGGAAAGGGCCAGCATGTCCACGTCCAGGTCCTTCAGGCTGATGGGGACCTTGCCCACGGCCTGCACGGCGTCGGTGTGCATGAAGATGCCCCGGCTCTTCACCAGCTTGGCGATCTCCGGGATGGGAAAGATGACGCCGGTCTCGTTGTTGGCCCACATGATGCTGACGATGGCCGTGTCGTCGGTAAGGCTCTCCTCCAGCTCCTTCATGTCCAGGCGGCCTTCGGAATCAACCCCCAGGTAGGTCACGCGGTAGCCCTGGCTGCGCTCCAGAAACTTGCACAGCGAAAGCACCGCCGGGTGCTCCACGCGGGTGGTCACGATGTGGCGCTTGTCCGGCTGGGCGGCCAGGGCGCTCCTTATGGCCGTGTTGTCGGCCTCGGTGCCGCAGGAGGTGAAAACGATCTCGTCCGTGCCGCAGCCCAGCAGCTCGGCCAGGTTCTCGCGCGCCTCGCGCATGTCCTTGCCCACCTGCCCGCCGAAGCTGTGCATGGAGCTGGGGTTGCCGTAAAGCTCCGAAAAGAACGGCAGCATGGCGTCGAGCACTTCCGGGGCCACGCGGGTGGTGGCGTTGTTGTCCATGTAGATGACTGGCGTGCTCATGGCCCTACACCTCCCGCACCTGGATTTCAGGGTCGACCTTCTCGCGCAGGATGGTCTCCACCACGCCGTGCACCGTGGCCTGGCTGGACGGGCAGCCCACGCAGCGGCCGCGCAGGGTGACGGAAACCACCAGGCCCTCGATGTCGGCCAGCTCGATGTCCCCGCCGTCAAGCTGCAGCCGCGGGCGGATCTCCTTCTCCAGCACTTCCTCGATCATGCGCATGCGCTGGATGTTGGTGAGCTTCTTGGGCGCTGGCGCGGGTTCGGGCTTGGCCTCGCCCCTGGCCTGGGCGATGAGCTCGCCGATCTTCTCGTGGCACTTGGCGCAGCCGCCGCCGGCCTTGGTGTAGTAGGTCACGTCCTCAATGGTCTTGAGGTCGTTCTCGCGCACGGCGGACAAAATCTGCTGGTCCGTTACGCCAAAGCACTCGCAAACGATCTCGCCCTCGGAATGCTCGTGGCTGGTCACCTTCTCGCCGCGCCAGCTCTTGATGGCCGCCTCAAGGGCCTCCTGGCCCATGACCGAGCAGTGCATCTTCTCCTTGGGCAGGCCGCCCAAAGCGGTGGCGATGTCCTTGTTGGAGATCTTGAGCGCCTCATCCACGGTCTTGCCCTTCACCAGTTCCGTCAGCGCGGAGCTGGAGGCGATGGCGCTGGCGCAGCCGAAGGTCTGGAAGCTGGCGTCCTGGATGATTCCGTCCTCGATCTTGAGGAACAGCTTGAGCGCGTCGCCGCAGGCGATGGAGCCCACCTCGCCCACGCAGCTGGCGTCCTTCATTTCTCCGACGTTCTTCGGATTGAGAAAATGTTCCTTGACGATATCAGTGTATTCCCACATGGCGCATCTCCAAAAATCGCTGATTGGCGCGGGCGAAAGGCGGGCGCATTGGTCTAAAATACACACGCTTGCCC
>NZ_DATMYK010000226.1:0-4674 GCF_035560995.1 Humidesulfovibrio sp.
CCTGCGCGGCGTGGTGGCTGGCATCCGGGCCAGCATCATCCGCCTGGGCGGAACGGTGCGCTTCGGCGCGCGGGTGGAGGGTCTGCTTGTGCGTGAGGGGCGCGCGGCCGGGGTGTTGCTGGCGGGCGGTGAGGAGCTTCCCACGTCCTGCGTCATTCTGGCCGTGGGCCACAGCGCGCGCGACACCTTCGCCATGCTGCTGGAAAGCGGCGTGCGCCTGGAGCAGAAACCTTTCGCCATCGGCTGCCGCATAGAGCACCCGCAGGCCCTGGTGGACCGCGCGCAGCTGCGCGATCTGGCCGGGCACCCGGCCCTGGGCGCGGCGGACTACAAGCTGGCCCACCAGGCGGCCAACGGGCGCGGGGTGTACACCTTCTGCATGTGCCCGGGCGGACAGGTCATTGCGGCCTCGTCCGAGCCGGGCGGCGTGGTGACCAACGGCATGAGCCTGCACGCGCGCGACGGCGCGAACGCCAACAGCGCCCTGCTGGTGGGCGTGGGGCCGCAGGACCTGGGCGGAAGCCATCCCCTGGCGGGCGTGGAGTTCCAGCGCCAGTGGGAGCGCCTGGCCTTTGAGCTGGGCGGGAGCGATTACCGCGCCCCGGCTCAGACCGTGGGCAATTTTCTGGCCGCGCGCGCGGCCAAGCGCCTGGGCGGGCTTGTGCCCACCTACACGCCCGGCGTGGTGGCGCGCGACCTGCGCTTCTGCCTGCCGGACTACGTGTGCGCGGCCATGGTCGAGGGGGTGCAGGTGTTCGACCGCAAGCTGCGCGGCTTCGCCGATCCGGACGCGCTCATGACGGGCGTGGAGACGCGCTCGTCCTCGCCGGTGCGCATCCTGCGCGGGGCGGACATGCAGAGCGTGAGCCTGCCGGGTCTGTTCCCGGCCGGGGAGGGCGCGGGCTATGCCGGGGGCATCATTTCCAGCGCCGTGGACGGCCTGCGCGTGGCCGAGGCCGTGGCGCTGACCCTGTGCGGCCAGCCCGTGGGCGATCTGGAAGGTTTGGCCCCTGGAGCCGCCGATGCCGGCGACGGGGGCGCGGCATGACCGCCATGCCCGAAAATTGGCTGTATTCGCTGCCCATGGCCCTGCCGGGCTGGATGCGCGAGGGCGAGTTCACCGCTTATCTGGCCGCGCCGGGCTTTCTGCCGGAACTCCTGGCCGAGCTGGATTTCGAGGGTTCTGCCGGGGCCGGGCATCTGGTCTACGGCGATCTCGTCTTCGCGCGCAGGTGCAAAACCGCCGCATGGGCGCAGAACGTCTGGCTGGACGCCCGCCTCGTGCCCGCGCCGAGCATCGGCCAGGGGGCCAAGGCGCTGAAGGAGATCCAGCGCAACTGGTGGCCGCACCCGGTGCGTCTGGCCCGGCGCGCCGCGCTCATCACGGAGAAGCTGCCCAAGGTCTCGGCCCGGGCGCAGGTCTTCGGCCAGCCTGCACCCACGGCTCCGCTGGGCTCCTTCACCCTGTGGGACGAGGCCACGCTCATCGCCGCGCCGCGCTGCACGAGCCCCTACCCGGACGGGCAGGTGCGCTTCGAGGAGGACCGCGAGTCCGCACCTAGCCGCGCATATCTCAAGCTTTGGGAGGCACTTACGCTCCTCGGTGTGCGGCCGCAGCCGGGCGAATTGTGTCTGGACCTGGGCTCAAGCCCCGGCGGCTGGACCTGGGTGCTGGCCAGCCTGGGCGCGCGGGTGTTCAGCCTGGACAAGGCGGAGCTTGATCCGCGCATTTCCGCCATGCCGGGCGTGGAGCACTGTCTGGGCTCCGGCTTCGGGCTTGATCCCAAGCTCGCGGGCGGGCCGGACGCGCAGGTGGACTGGCTGTGCTCCGACATGGCCTGCTACCCGGCGCGGCTGCTGGAGCTGGTGCTCCGCTGGCTGGAGGCCGACGCCTGCCGCAATTTCATCTGCACCCTCAAGTGCCAGGGCGAGACGGACCATGCGAGCATCCAGGCCTTTGCCGAGATTCCGGGCTCGAAGGTGATGCACCTTGCGCACAACAAGCACGAGCTCACCTGGGCGCTGATCCGCTGAGGCGGAAGGCTGTGCAGACCTAAGACGAAAAGGGCAGGGGGATTTCTCCTGCCCTTTTGCTTTGTGGAGCTGGCGCGCCGCGCTGGAGGGCTTTGGAGCATGCCGGGCGCGGGGTTCTTCGTACTGGAGTGTGGAGCCCCCTCACTTGGAGAAACTGCGTTGCGGGCCGGGCTTAGTCCGTTGAGGCTGCAAGACCAAGGCATGAAAAAGGGCGGGGGAATCGCTTCCCTCGCCCGTTCGTTCGCTTGATGTCCTTGGTCGCGGCTAGAACTTCTCAAAGCCGTCGTCGGCCTTGGTCTCGTCCTCGTCCATGTGCGACGGCCCGGCTTCCAGGGCCAGCGGGCGGCCCTGCTGGTGCCCTGCGCCAAGCTTGAAGAACTGCATCACCTGGGTCAGGCGCTGGGCCTGGGCGGCAAGCTCCTCGCTGGTGGAGGCGGTTTCCTCCGAGGCCGAGGCGTTCTGCTGGATGACCTGGTCGAGCTGCTGGATGGCCTTGTTCACCTGGTCCGCGCCGGTGGTCTGCTCGCGGCAGGCGGCGCTGATCTCCTGCACCAGTTCGCTGGTGCGTTCGATGTCCGGCACGATGGTGGCCAGCATGCCGCCGGCTCTTTCGGCCACGGCCAGGCTGGCGGCGGAAAGCTGCCCGATCTCGCCCGCGGCCGAGCCGCTGCGCTCGGCCAGTTTGCGCACCTCGGCCGCGACAACGGCGAAGCCCTTGCCATGCTCGCCCGCGCGCGCCGCCTCGATGGCGGCGTTCAGGGCCAGCAGGTTGGTCTGCCGGGCGATCTCCTCAATGAAGCCGATCTTCTCCACGATCTGACGCATGGCGTCCACGGTCTGGGTCACGGCCTGTCCGCCCTGGCGGGCGTCCTCCGCGCTTTTGCGCGCAAGGGATTCGGTCTGCATGGCGTTGTCGGCGTTCTGGCGGATGTTGGCGGCCATCTCCTCCACGCTGGAGGAGATCTCCTCCACGCTGGCGGCCTGCTCTGTGGCGCCCTGCGACAGGGTCTCGCTGGAGGCCGAGAGCTCCTGCGAGCCGGAGGCCACGGACTCGGCCGAGGCGTTGACCTGGATCACCACGGAGCGCAGGCGCGCGCCCATGTTGGTGAGGGCCGAGGCCAGCGCGCCGATCTCGTCCTTCTGGTTCACGTCTATGCGCGCGTCGAGGTTGCCCTCGGCCAGCTGCTTGGCGAAGGAGAGGCCCTTGTTCACCGGGCCGGTGATGGCGCGGGTGATGAGCAGGCCGGCCGCAGCGCCCAGCACCAGGGCCAGCAGCGCGCCGCCCAGCAGCATGCTTCTGGACAGGGCGATCTCCGTGGACATGAGATCCTTGATCGACGCGCGCGTATCTTCGCAGACCTTCTGCATGTCGCGGGCGCTCTGGACCAGCTGCTTGTCCATGTCCTGCTGCTGCTGCACGGCCTTGGCGTAGTCTTCCAGACCCTTCATGTAGAAGTTCATCTCGGTGAGGATGGCGTCGGCCTGGGCGATGTCGGCGGGCCTTGCAAAACGGCCCTTCAGATGCGTGATGAGGTCGGAGAGGGCCTTGCCCTGCTCGCGCGCCTTCAGAAGATGCGCCTCGGCCCCGGTCTGGATGTAATACATGATGGACAGGCGCAGGACGGTTATCTGCTGCGCTACGCGCCCGGCATCGTTGGAGAGGGCGATGCGGCTCTCCAGCGCGGCGGGAGAGATCTTGCCGCGCATTTCCGCGGCCAGCTGGGCGCTTTGGGCCTCGTCCAGGTCCTCCGCGGCCTTGGTGGCGCGCAGGGCGGCCTCGCCCATGGCCTTCTGCGTCGCCAAGCGGGCCATCTCGCGGTCGACGTAGCCCTTGAAGGCCGTCTCGTAGCCCTTGGTCGCGGCGATGACATGGTCCATCTGCTCACGATTCTTGGCGACCTGGAAACGGCCCTTGTACTTCTCCGCAACCTCGATGATCTGGGCCACGGCCTTGGCGACATCGTCCTGGCTCTTTTGGTCGCGCCGGATCTGGAAGTTCTTCTCGTGCCGCCGCGATTCTAGGCCCAGGCGGATGATTTCGCTCATGGCGTCGGCCTTGTCCATGCGGTCCAGCACGTTGGACAGACCGTTCCAGCTCAGCGCAGCCAGGAAGGCGGTGAGGGCGAGCACCACTCCGAACCCCACTCCCAGCTTCATGGCCAGGCGCAAATTTTTCATGGCTACCTCGCAATATTGTATGTATTATCAAATGTAAGTCTTTCTTCTTACGTACTGTACTTTGCATGGCGAATCAAGGCGGGAGGAATTGGAAGGCCGAATTTTCCATGCTCCCGCGGTTGCTGCCCTTGACAGTCAAGAGGACCTTGGGTAGTTCTTTATCTCTGCATCAAGATATCTTGATATAAAGCGGTGAGGCTCATGGACCTGTTGCGCATCCACAAGGCCCTGGCGGACGAGACCAGGCTACGGCTCTTGGCCGTGCTGAACGCATGCGAACTGAACGTGGGCGAGCTGGTGGGCGTGTTCGGCATGGGGCAACCGCGCATCTCGCGCCACCTCAAGATTCTGGCCGAGGCCGGGCTGCTTGAGTGCCGCCGCGAGGGGCTGTGGGCCTTTTACCGCGCAGCGCAGGCCGGGCCGGGCCGGATTTTTTTGGAAGCCCATGGGCCGCTTCTGGCC
>NZ_DATMYK010000227.1:0-2897 GCF_035560995.1 Humidesulfovibrio sp.
TAGCTCAAGAGCTCGCCCTTCTGCATGTCGAAGTACCAGCCGTGCAGATACACGTGGCCGGTCATCACCCGCTCCCACAGCCAGGGGAAGGTCAGCAGGTTCTCGAGCGAGACCAGCACGGAGGCCTGTTCGCAGGCGCGCTGGCGCACGTCGTGGTCCTTGTCCGGCAGCTTGGCCGAGACTTCGTTCAGGGCGGCCTCGGCGATTTTCACCCAGGGGGCGATGAATTCTCCCAGGCCCTCGCGCTCCGGGGTCATGAGGGCATTGATGCCGCCGCAGCAGGAGTGCCCCAGCACGATGACGTGCTCCACCTGAAGCACCTTCACCGCATATTCCAGCGCGGCGCTGACGCCGTGGCGGCCGGGCGCGTTCTCGTACGGGGGCACCAGGTTGGCCACGTTGCGCACCACGAACATGTCGCCGGGCTCCACGCCCAGCAGCAGCGCCGGGTCCACGCGGGAATCGGAGCAGGCGATGACCAGCACCTTGGGGTTCTGAGCCTTGTTCAGGTCGTTGAAAAGTTCATTGTCGCCGCAGAAATAGGTGCGCTGGAAAATCTTGAAGCCGGAAAGGAAGCGGGCGATGTCCTTCATGAACGCTGTGTCTCCAATGGGCAGGGATGAGTGACGGCGACGCGCGGGGCGAGCGCCTGCCCGCAAGTGTAGGGCAAAGCGCCCGGAAGCTCAAGACTCGCCCAGGCCATGAAAAAGGCGGCCCCTCGCCCCGTGGAGTAGGGGGGGAGCCGCCTGTGTGAGCGGAGTGCCTGCGCGGCGGGCTAGTTGTGGCCCGCTTCCTCGCGCAGCTGGGTGATGAGCGAGTCCAGGATCTGGGCCTGGCGCGACAGTTCGTCCACGGCCCTGGCCGCCTGGCCCATGGCCTCGGAGGTCTCGTGGGCGATGGTGCTCACCTGCTCGATGGAGTGGCTGATTTCCTCGCTTGCGGCGGACTGCTGTTCACTTGCCGTGGCGATGGAGCGCACCTGATCGCTGGCCGCGTCCACCAGCTGCACGATTTCATGGAGCGCCCGGCCGGACTGGTCGGCCAGATCCGTGGCCTCGGTGATGAGCTTCACAGACTTGTCCACACCGTCCACGTTGGCCCGCGTGCCGTCCTGGATGCCCCGGATGGCGTCGCCCACCTCCTTGGTGGCGGTCATGGTCTTCTCGGCCAGCTTGCGCACTTCGTCCGCCACCACCGCAAATCCGCGTCCGGCGTCGCCCGCGCGCGCGGCCTCGATGGCGGCGTTCAAGGCCAGCAGGTTGGTCTGGTCGGCGATGTCGCTGATGACGTTCATGATCTGGCCGATGTCCTCGGCCTGCTTGCCGAGTGTGCCCATGTCGGCCTTGAGCTTCGTGGTCTGCTGCTGCACGTCGCTCATGCCGCTCATGACCTTCTGCACCACCTGCGCGCCATCCTGGGCCTTCTTGCGCGCGCCGTCGGAGGTCTCCGCCGCCTGGCTGGCGTTCTTGGCCACCTCAAGCACGGTGGCGTTCATCTCCTCCATGGCCGTGGCCGTCTCGGTGATGCGCATGGCCTGGCGCCCCGCGCCCTTGTTCGATTCGCCGATCTGGGCGGAAAGCTGGGCCGAGGCCGAGGTGACGATGCCCACGATGGCCTCCAGCTTGCCCGCCGCGGCCAGCATGCCCTCGCTCTTGGCGCGGTCCGCCCGGGCGCGCGCTTCCTCGGCCTCGAGGGTGGCTTTTGCGGCGCGGGCCGACTCCGCGTTGGCCTGCGCGCTCTTGGTGTCGGCCTCTTCGATTTTCGCCTTGAGGCTGGCGACCATGGTGTTCAGGTTGTTCGCCAGTTTGCCGATTTCATTGGCCGAGCCCACGGTCAGGGTTTGGTTCAGGTTGCCGCCCGCCACGTCTGAGGCGAATTCTTCAAGTCTGCGCAGTGGTTTGACGACGATTTTGTCCAGGGCGAACAGGCTGGCGGCGATGAGCGCCGCAATGGCGAAGACGCCCAGCATGATCATGAAATTGCGCTGTGCTTGCGCCTGCGCCTGGATCTCCTCCAGGTTCATGGCAAAGGCCAAGACCCAGTTCCAGCCTTGCACGCGCGACCAGACGACCAGCTTCTCCTTGCCGTCTCTCGTGTAGGAGCCCGTTCCCTCCGGGGCGGAGAGCAGGGCCGACATTCCGGGGTCGGCGGAAACATCCTTGAGCAGCAGATTGCGGTCCGGGTGGCCGTTGATGACGCCCTTGGGCGACAGGAGGTAGGGATAGCCGGTTTTGCCGAGTTTGGTGGTCTCGATGAAATCCGCGATGAGCTTGTCGAGGGTGTAGGACATGCCCACGCCGCCCACGACCTGGCCGGAGTCGTCGAGAATCGGGGTGGTGACGCTGACGATGAGCTTGCCGGTGGCGATGCTTTTCGAAGCCTCCTCGCTGAAGCCGTCCTTGCCCTGGAGCGAGTCCTTGACGTACTGGCGCGCGGACAGGTCGTTCACCGCGGCGGATTTGCCCTGGGCCATCAGGATGACCTGCTTCCCCTGCCTGTCGTACAAATAGAACGTGTTCACGTCCTGGGACGACAGGGACATGGCCTGGATGATCTCCCGCGCAGCAGCCTCATCCTTGCCGGAGAGGAGGAAGTTCCGCAGGCTCGGAGCCTTGGCCGCGCCGCGCACCTTCTCCATCTGCTGCACGCCGAATGAAGCGGTGGACTTGGAGATGGTGGAAACCACCAGCGCCATCTCGTGCTTCTCGGATTCGATGTTCGCCTCGTAGGTCGAGTCGGCCACAAAGAACACCAGCGCCGACTGGATGAGAAGGACGACAACGCCGACTATGAGCGCGATCGTCGTCCTGATGCTTTTTGTCTTCACGTCATTCTCCAAAGTTTGAAACGTTTTCCTCACAGCAGGTGAGGGTGCAAAACAGGCGCAGGGACAAGCC
>NZ_DATMYK010000228.1:0-16504 GCF_035560995.1 Humidesulfovibrio sp.
GGCACGGGGTGCGCGTGGACTCCAGCCAGGTGCCCTTGCGTTTTGTTCCGGGGCTGCCGGACAATTTTTCCATATCAGCCGATCCGTTTCGTCTGGACGCCCTCACCGAGGCGCCTCTCACCGTGGTGCCGCTGCTGCCGGGGCTGGGCAGTGCGGCCAAAGGCCTCGCGCGGCTGCTGCCGCGAAGTCTGGCCGACGGCCTGCTCTCAGGCTTCCGCAAGGTTGCCGCCGTGGGCACGCAGCCTGCGTGGTATCCCCTGGCGTCCATGGAACTTGCCGCGAGGCTGCACTTGCAGCGCGGCGGGAGGGTCATCCACCTGTTCCTGCACTCCTCGGAGCTGGCGCCCGGCTTCGCGCCGCATCTGCCTGACCAGGCCTCGGTGGACAGACTGCTCACGCGGACCCGAGCCTTTCTGGCGTGGCTCTCCGGGCGTTGCGCCCTGCGCGGAGCCACCCTGGGGGAGTTCGCCGCCCCGGAGGATCCGGCATGACCCTGCGCGCGGCCTATGTCCTGCTATGGTACCCCAAGCCGTCGGAGACGTTTCTGGTCACAGAGGTGCGCGGTCTGCGTGCAAGAGGCCTGGACTTGCTGGTGTTCACGCTCTACGGCCCGCTCTCGCGCGGGTTGACGCCGGAACTGCGCGCCGAGCCCGGAGTGGAGCGCCTGGGCCTGGGCGGCCTGGGTCGGATTTTAGGAGGCTTGGGGCACTGGCTCGCTCGCAAGCCCGGCACCGTTTTCAGCCTGTTGGGACGAGCCCTGGCCGCTGGCCTGGGCGGCTGTTCCGGCGATCGCGGCAGCCTGTGGAGCAGGCTTGAGAAATATGGAGAGAATCTCTGGGCTTTGCTCAGTTCGTTTCACTTGGCGCGCCGTTTTCAGGATTGCGGCGTCACCCACATTCACGCGCCCTGGGCCTGTGGCCCGGCCACGGCGGCCTGGGCCGCGTCGAGGCTCACCGGCATTCCCTTCAGCTTCGCGGGCCGCGCCCGCGACGTGCATCCGCCTGACGGCCTGCTGCCGGAGAAGCTCCGCCAGGCAGCCTTTGTGCGGGTCATCGCCCGCTGCAACGCGGAGCAATTGGAAATTCTGGGCGGATTGCCCCCAGGGACAGTTCAACTCATCCGCGAAATCTTGCCCTGGCCGGACTGCCCGAAGGCCGCCGCAAGGTTTGCCGCGCCTCTGCACATCCTGGGGCTCGGCCGCTTTGTGGGCAAGAAAGGCTTTGATGATCTGCTGCGGGCCTGCCGCCTGTTGCTCGACCAGGGGCTGGACTTCCGCCTGACCCTGGCCGGGGACGGGCCGGAAAGGGCCAGGCTGCTTGCCCTGGCCGAGAGGCTGGGCCTTCGCGGACGCGTGGAGTTTCCTGGTTTCGTTACCCATGCGGAGGCCCGTCGGCTTCTGCTCGCTGCGGACCTGCTGGCGGCCCCGTGCCGGGTGGAGCCATCCGGCGACCGGGACGGCCTGCCCATGGTGCTTCTGGAGGCCCTGCTGCACTGCCTGCCTGTGGTGGCCGCGGATGTGGCGGACATCGGGGAGCTTGTGCAGGACGGGGTCACGGGGCTTCTTGTTCCGCAGCGCGACCCGGAATCGATCGCCAGAGCCATCTCCCGGCTGGCGGCGGATCGCGAGTCCGCTCTGAACATGGCCCGGGCCGGGCGGCAACGCGTGCGTGACTTGTTTGCTCCCGAGGTCAATCTGGAGCGCCTGGAAGCATTGCTTCAGCGGTCCGCTGGAGCGGAGGGCAGGTGATTCAGGGCCCGGATCTGATGATGGCGCGCACCCGGCCGTCCAGCCCCGCCTTATAGCTGATGCCGCGCCAGCCCAGGGTGTTTGTTCCCCAGGTGGCGAGGTAGCAGGGCACGCTGACGGCCTGCATGACCAAAAAGGCGAGGGCTAGGCGCCAGGCAGGCGGCCTTGTCTGCGCGAGCCTGCCGAATGCCACGCCCAGCACGGCCAAACCCGCGAGGTAGAGCCAGCCGGCCCCTCCTCCTGTGACCGCATCCAGCACGGCCCAGCCTGCCGAGAAACCGAGGCCGACGATCCCCAGGGTCGCGGCCGCCCAGGTCAGGGGCATGCAGAACTTGAGATACAGCAGTTGCCGGAACCACCACGAGAGCCAGGCGCGCATGTTCTGCCCGGCCAGGCGCGTGACCAGGGAGGCCTCGGGCACGGCCAGGGCGCGCACGCCGCGGCTTTGCAGATAGGGGCCCATGGTGAAGTCGTCCACGATGCCGCGCGCCCAAACCGCGTCGACCCCATGGGCGAAGAAGTCTCCGCGCCGGATGGCCGTGGCCCCGCCCCAAGGCTGGCACAGCAGAGGCACGCTTTGCAGCAGGTGGATGCCCAGGGCGCAGAAATACTGGCATAGGGTGAACAGGGAGCTGTCGCCGGGCACGACGCGGTGGTAGGCCGTGGACAGGACGCACCGGCCCGCCAGGATGGGCGCGGTGAGGCGCACCAGGAAATCCGGCGCGGCCTCATGGGTGCTGTCGCAGAACACGAGTATTTCCGGGGCCTCGCCTGCCTCCTCTATGCCGGTCAGCAGGCTGTGGTTTTTCTGGCAACAGGTGCTGGCCGGGCCTGCGACCACCAGATGGGCGTGAGGAGCGCCGGACATGAGCTCCCGCACCAAAGCGGTGGCCGGGTCGGCTTCATCGCGCACCACGAAGTACGTGTCGCAGGGCGGGCCGGACTGGTTCAGGAGCGAGGCCAGGCAGCCGCGCATGCCCGGTGCGTTGCCCGTAAGCGGCACGATGAGCGCCAGCTTCGGCAAGGTGGCCGGGGCCGGGGCGCGGAGCTTCTCCACCCAGGTGCGGCGCGCGGCGCGGATGGCTGGGGCGCTTACCAGGAACAGCAGCGCCAGCGCCAGAAGGTGCGCAGCCATGCCGAGGTGCGCGAGGGTGGTCAGCATGGGGCCTCCTTGGCCGCAGTGCGGGTTCTGTGGCTTTGCCAGAGGTGGAACAACAGCAGCGCCAGGGCCAGAAGCTCCCCTGCCAGCGCAAAGCCTGCCTGCCTGCCCGCCCAGGTCAGGGCTGCGGCCCCAGCTGCGGAGAGCAGCAACGGAGCCGCCGCTTTGACGGTCAGAAGGCCCAGGGAGCGCTGACAGGCTCCCACCGTCAGCAGGGCCACGAAGCCCTTGGTGCTGACGATGGCCCACACCGCTCCGTCCAGGGGGGCGCTGGGCATAAGCGTCAGGCAGAGGGCCGCGTTTACGATCAGCCCGGCAAGGAAGAACCAGAGCACCAGCATCTGCCTGCCCATGCTCAGCAGCAGATAGTAGGCCAGATTGTGCACAAAGGCGAAAAACACGCACAGGCACAGCAGGGGCTGCACGCGTGCGGCCTCGCCGTACTGGGTTCCGTAGAGCAGGCCGATGATCACCTCGCTGCCGAGCGCCAGCACGAACATCACCGGCAGGGCCAGGGCCGACAGCTGGGCCGCATAGGCGCGCGCCTTTCGGACAAAGGCGGTCTGGTCGTTGAGCCAGAGCTTGGCGAACATGGGAAACAGCACCTTGCCGAGAAGCAGGCCCGAGGCCAGCACGGAGATGCCGTCCACGATCTGCCAGGTGGCGCTGTATTGGGCCACGGCCTGCGCGCCGCCAAAGCGCTGCAGAAAGAATATGTTGAGCTTGTTGTACAAGATGGCCGACAGAGCCATGAGCGTGAAGGGCAGGGTGCCCTTCCATGTGCTCCATACCGCTCCCCACAGGGGCTGGGCCGAAGTCCGCCAGCTGCGGCACAGCATTTTGAAGGCTCCGGCCAGCGCGGTCAGGCTTTCCAGGGGTTTGAACAGCGCCGTGGCCAGCGGCCCGGCACCGGAGAAGATGGCCAGGATTCCCCCGCCATAGCCCAGGAGCGCCGCCATGCCGCGCAGGCGGCCCTCCACGTCCTGTCTGCCAAGGGATTGGCAGACCACGTAGTAGGAGTTCACCAGGGCGTCCAGCCCGAAGGACAGGCCGATGATCAGCACCAGGGCCATGAGTTCGGGCGGGTAGCCTTGCCAGAGGCAGAACCCGGTCATGACCAGGCTGCCAGCGGCGAACAGCGCGCCCTTGAGCAGGGTGATCTGCCGGAACACGGCGCTTGGGGCCGAGCTGCGGCTTGCCAAAAGCAGCATGAAGTGCTGGTTGATGCCGAATTCCGAACAGAAGAGCAAAATCTGGCCCAGGCTCATGGCCAGCATGATGTTCCCGTAGGTCTCCAGCGAGTGCCGCGCCAGAAGCAGCAGGAACACCGCCTGCACTCCGTCGCGCAGCCACTGGGCCGCCAGCAGGAAGGCGAACTGCTTCAGGCTTTTTTCACCACGTCCGGCGTTCAAGGAACCTCCGGAGCCGCACGGTCCAGCAGACTCTCCACGGCCTTGAGCACCGCCGCCACCGGGATGCCGCGCATGCAGGCGCTGTCCTCGCAGGAGTACTCAAAGCCCAGGTGCAGGCAAGGCGCGCAGGGCAGCGTCGAATGCAGGGCGACATGGCGTTCCGGCGGCGCAACGGCGCCCCAGCGCGCGGTGGAGGTAGGGCCTTGCAGCGAGACCAGCGGGGTGCCCAGGGCTGCGGCGAGGTGCATGATCCCCGTGTTTACGCTGATGGCGACGGCTGCGTGCTGCAACGCCACGGCCACGCTGTTCAAGGAGCAGCCGGAAAGGTTGGCGACGTCCGCAGAACCAATTGACCGGACGAACGCGTCGGTCGGCTCGCGGTCCGCCGGTCCGCCGGAAAGCAGCACCGGCAGTCCGCGCTCAAGGAGCTTCTGGACCAGGCTCCGCCAGTGCTCCAGGGGCCATTCCTTCATCTGCGAGCGATAGCCGCCGGGGAACAGGTGCAGCACGGCGTACGGCCTCTGCGGCACATGTCCGCCGGGCAAAGAGGCTTCGGCTCCGGGCAGCGGCGCGAGCCGTGGAATGGCTTGGCCGGTGATGCCGAGCGGAGTGAAGAGCCTGCGGAAGTTTTCCAGTTCATGGCAGCCGCGCGAATGGGCCACCGCTGCGTCGTACGCGTGGTGCCGGTGCTGGTCCGGGCTCTTGAAACCGATCTTGAAACGGGCGCGCGCGGCAACGGAAAGCAGCGCGCCCAGCCTGGGCCACTGGCTGGCGTCCAGCAAAACGTCGAAAGGCCCGTGTTGGCGCACCAGGGCCGCGGCTTTGAGGGGGTTCTTTACGGGCAGCGCCACCACCAGGGCGTCGCCGGCGGCCATTTGAGCCGCCTCCTGGTTGGCCCTGCTGCAAAAAATGGTCAGCCGGGCGCCTGGATGCTCACGGGCCAGATCGGCCAGGGGGCCGGAGAGAAGCACCATGTCGCCGATGCAGCCCAGGCAGAGCACGCCGACGCTGTGCAGTGTTTGCGGCGGGGCCCCTTTTTTGCGGAACAAACCCAGAACGCGCACCAGGGGGATGCCCAAGGCGCGGTCCATGATGCGCAGGAAGAGGTTGCCGCGCTCACCGCCGGCCATGCCGCCTCCCGCGCTTTTGGCGGCTGCCAGCGGGGCGGCCGTCAGCGTTCACGCCCCGTATCCTTTTGCGGACCGGGCGCTGGCTTGGCGCGTGGCTTCCAGAGGCGAAAACAGCGGGCTTTTGCGCAGCCCGGTGCGGTGCAGGGCAAAGGCCAGCGAGGTGCCGAGCACGCCAAGGCCGTAGCGCACGGAGTTCCGGAAGCTGATGGAGGAGGAGTCGTCGGCGTAGCGGGTGGGGCAGGTCAGCTCGCCTACGCGGAATCCCGCAAAGATGATCTGCGAGAGCAGCTGATTGTCGAAGATGAAGTTGTCGCTGTTGGCGTTATACGGAATGGCCTCCAGCACTTGGCGCGAATAGGCCCGGTAGCCGGTGTGGTACTCGGAAAGCTTGTGCCCCACCAGGAGGTTCTGCACCAGGGTGAGCACGCGGTTGCTGATGTACTTGTACAACGGCATGCCGCCGATGAGCGCGCCGTTCGACAGGATGCGCGAACCCAGCATGCAGTCGAACACCCCCCAGGCGATGGGGGAAACCATGGCCTCCACCAGCCGCGGCGTATACTGATAGTCCGGGTGGAGCATGATGACGACGTCCGCGTCCAAGGAAAGGGCGGTATCGTAGCAGGTCTTCTGGTTGCCGCCATATCCCCGGTTGTTCTTGTGCTGCACCGTGCGGATGCCCAGAGCCTGGGCCGCCGCCACTGTGTCGTCGCGGCTGGCGTCGTCCACCAGCACGACCTCGTCCACCACGTTCAACGGGATTTCCGCGTAGGTTTTGGCAACGGTCAGCGCCGCGTTGAACGCGGGCATCACGAGGACAATACGCTTGCCGTTTATCATCTAACTTCCTTTGCCCATTCTGTATCGTCGGATGGTTCAGTTAGCGCACGTGGAAATATTTCTCAAGGTGCAAGGCTGGCGGAGGACACTGCGTGTTGTTGAAGGCAACTCCGCTTGGCGGGTCAAGAGGAAGTAGGTTTTTTTTATCTTTGTCCAGGGCGTAGGCCCGCAGGAGGCATTCGCCTTCCGGCAAGGCGTTGTCGGGCACGAAAAGCGCAAAACGTCCGTCCGCCTCGGCCTGGGCCACTGCGGCAATCCGCTCCGGCAGGGCCAGGAACACCAGTCCGGCCTGGCCATCCACCCGTTGCCCGGAGAACAGGATGCCGCACACCCGGCCCGAAACGCCGAGGTCCGGTTTTAGCTCAAAGTCGCCGCCCCGCATCTGCGCCGGAGCATAGTCCGCCAGGGGGCGGATGTCGCGGTACATGGCCGCGCGTTGCTGTAAAAAAAGAGGCAGCTCGCGCACGACATAGGCCGGGTCCGGGAATACGGCCTCGAGTTTTTGCGGGTCGGTGCAGCGGAACAGTTCGGCCCGGGCCTCGGCCAGCCTGGGCGCGCGGTTGCGCAGCACAATGGCCGAGAGCACGGAAGACAGCAGGAACAGGGCAAGGCAGCCAGCCAGGATGCGCCGGACGAGGAGGCCGGTCCGCTCGCCGAGGTGCTGGCCGCGCAGGCAGAGCAGGGCGACGAGGGCCACCCACAGCGGCGTGCTGAATGTGGAATAGCGGCTCTCCAAAGCCTGGCCCATGCCGAAACCGCTGCGCCCTACGGCCGTGGCCAGGGCCGAGAGCAGGGAGAAGGCTGCCACGGCCAGCCAGGGTGCGCTTTGCCTGAGGCTTCGCCAGCCCTGACGCCTTTCGGTACGCAGCAACAGCAGCAGCAGGCCAAGGCCCGCGCCGCCGCCCAGCATCGCGAGGGGCAGAAGGTTCCTGTCGCCCGCCAGGGCCCCGCCGAGATAGGCCAGGAAGTATCCGCCGAGCATGATCGGCCGGGTAAGAGCGAGGAGCGGGGACGGGTGGTGCGGCGGACTTGTGTAGCCATGGAAATAGGCGGCCCAGACAAGGGCCCCGGCGAGGGCGAAGAGCGAGGCCTTGGCGAGTTTCTGGCCTTTCCCCTCAGCGTTCAGGAGCACCAAAGGCGTCAGGCAGATCCAGTAGAACAAGCCGTTGACGAAGCTGAAGGAAGGGATGAGCCCGGTCAGGACCATGAGCCCAAGCCTGGCCCAGGTAAGAGCCTCCCCTTCCTTGCGGGGGGTCGCCAGCACCGCTCCGGTCCACATGCCCAGCGGCGGCAGCACCACCGAGCTGTTGATGCCCACGCTGAAGGTTTCCCACTGCAGCAGGGAGAAGCACAGCAGGCTGAAGACCAGCAGCGGGGCCGGAGCGGAGCCCTGTCCTGCCGTGCGCGTGTACAGGCGCGCGGCGAGCAGGAACGAGCCGCCCGCCAGCATGATGATCAGCGCGCACTCGGCCAGCCGGTTCAGGCCGAAGGCGGGCAGGAGCAGCAGGCCGAAAAGCCGCGCGGCCAGATTGCGCTGTTCGTTCTGCTGAACGGCCAGGTCGGCCAGGGTCAGGGCGCCGGTCTGGAGCTTCTGCAGTACGCCCGCCCAGATCAGCCACTCGTCCCAATTGAGCACATCCACGGCCCAGAACCGGACGCACAGCGCCAGTACAAGAGGCGGCGCGAGGGCGGCCAGGGGCGAGCTGAACAGCGGGTGGAGTTTCAAGCCGTCGCAGTCCTCTGGTTTTGGTCCGTTGGAGAGTGTGCAAACGAATTCCGCGCCATTGCCTTCATGGGAGGACGCGGGTATGGTGCCGCATATACCGGAGACTCGGAACGAGCACACAACAAAAGGAAAAAAGGAATCCTTCCATGGGGCGGACCAGTTCCATTGCGCCGATGGCAGTTGCCAAACTCTTGTGGAAGCATGCGCGCCATCCATGGATTGCACGACGCTTGGCCGCATTGCAAGCGGAGAAATGGCTCTTCAACTCCTTTGCGCCCGGCAGCTCCGATGGTTCTGCCGGGACCATCCGCCAGTTCAGCTTGCGCATCACCGATGTGTGCAATTTGCGCTGCATTATGTGCGGACAATGGGGAGAGCGCGGCTTTCTGCTGGACAAGCAGCTGAGTGAGCTGAAAAAGGAGGAGGTGCCGCCCCGGCGCTACATTGAACTCCTGGACGATTTGAAACTGCACGGGCATTCGCCCACGGTATATCTCTGGGGCGGCGAGCCCATGCTCTACCCCGGCACCCTCGACATCATCCGGCACAGCGCCAGGCTGAAGCTGCCGACGGCCATCGCCACCAACGGCACGCGCATGGTCCACGCCGCGGACACCTTCGCCCAGGCTCCGCTGTTCCTGCTCCAGGTGTCCATCGACGGGCACAACGCCGCACTTCACAACGCCATCCGCCGCAGCCCGACGGACAGCGACACCTTCGGGGAGATCATGCAGGGGCTTGAGGCCGTGCATGCCGCGCGGGAACGCGCCGGCCGCGGCCTGCCGGTCATCGCCTCGCTGACGACCATCTCGCGCGAGAACCACGAGCACCTTGTGGACATTTATGAGGCCATCTCGCCCCATGTGGATCTGCTGGTGTTCTACTTGTCCTGGTGGATAGACGAAGAGGCCGCCAGCGCCCATGAGACGGACTATGCGCGGCGCTTCGGAGAAAAGCCCAGCCTGCACCGGGGCTGGATCGGCGGCTGGAAGCCGGAGAACTACGCGCTCATCGACGCCCAGCTGGGGGAGATCCGCGCACGGAGCGCGCGCCTGGGCACCCCGCCCGCCGTGGTCATCCCGAGCTTGAGCGGAGTGGACAACCTGCGCGAATACTACACGGACCATGCCAGCACCTTCGGCTTCGAGCGCTGCATCTCCATCCGCCAGGCCGTGGAGATCGACTCCAACGGAGACATGTCGCCCTGCCGCGACTACCACGACTATGTGGTGGGCAACGTCAAGGACCACACCGTGCTGGAACTCTGGAATTCCGAACGCTACCGGGCCTTCCGCCGCAGCCTGGCCAAGGACGGGCTCATGCCCGCCTGCACCCGCTGCTGCGGCCTCATGGGCTACTAGGGCCGCAAATGGCGCGCATCGTCTGGGGGCTCATGGGCGACTCGCGCGGACACCTGACGCGTGCGCTGATCATGGCTGGCGAACTTGCGGGCCATGAAATTCTGTTCGTGGGCGGCGGTTGCGCGGAAGAGCTGCGAGACCTCGGACACCGCGTGCATGCCCTGCCCATGCCGGAGACCATCCTGCGCGGCAACAAGGTTCAGACCTTGGCCACCGCGGCCCATTTCCTGCGCCTTGCCTTCGGCAGGAGCGGGGTGTTGCGCGGGCTGGCGGATGAGCTTGCCCGCTTCAAGCCGGACCTGGCCGTCACCGACTATGAATTCTATCTGCCGCGTGCGGCCAGAATGCTCGGCCTGCCCTGCGTGAGCTTCGGCCACCAGCATGTGCTGACGAAGTGCCGCCCGGAACTGCCCCCTGGGCAGCATCTGAACCGCGCGGCCACGCTTGCCTCGATCCGTCTCCTGTTCAGCGTGCCGGAACGCTATCTCGTGACCTCGTTCTTCCCGGCCAGCCCCAAAGGCCCAGACACGACAACGCTGCCGCCCGTCTTGCGCCCGGACGTCGCACGGTTGAGCCCGGAGCGGGGCGAGACCGTTGTGGCGTATTTCCGCGCAGGGCTGCCGTGCGGGCTTCTGGATGCCCTGGAGAAAACCGGGCGCGATGTGCTGGTGTACGGCCAGGGGGCCCAGCCTGGATCGGGGCGCGTGCGCTTCCGCGCCAGCGACCGGGCCGCGTTCCTGGAGGACTTGGCTGGTTCGGCCTATGTGGTGGCCAACGGCGGGCACAATCTCATCAGCGAGGCCCTGCACCTGGGCAAGCCTGTGCTGGCCGCGCCCGTGGCCATGTTCTACGAACAGGCCGTCAACGCCTGGCACCTGCGGCGGCTGGGCGTGGGCGACGTTCTGGCCAGTGGACGCGAGGCGGCGGAAGCCGTTGCGGATTTCGAGGCAAGGCTTCCGGACTACGCCAGGAATCTGGCGCGCGGAACAGCGGATTCTTGCGGCAACGCCGCGGCCGTGGCCGCGCTTTCGCCGGTCATTGCCCCGGCGGGGCCTGGGGGGGCTGGACCGGGCCGGACGTGGGGCTGACCGGCATTCTGCCTGGTGCAGGGGCCGCGCCGTTCGGGGCAGGTGTGGGCGCTGCCGCCTTGGCCTGGCCCGGCGCGGGATTTTCGCGCTCCGTGGCGGCGTCGCCCTGCTGCGGGGGGAATGAGACCTGGACCTTGTTGCCGTCCTTGATCTTCAGGTCGGGGTTGGTCACCGTCAGCTCGAACAGATAGTACGAGGCCGCGGACACGGCGTTGTCCAGCGGAGCCCAGGAGACATTGGACAGGGTGGCGTTGAAGGTTTCGCCCTTTCCCGCGTCCAGCGTGATTTCCGCGGTTTCGCCGGGGCGCAGGCGGCCGGTTTCGCTTTCATGCACTTGGCCGCGTATGACCATGGGGTCCATGAGTCCGACGGTGCAGAGCGGGCTTGTCGTGGTCGTAATGACCGCCCCGGACCGGGCGGTGGGCGACATCCAAATCACGAAGCCGTCCATGGGCGCCCGCACGATGACCGTTTCCGGAACCATGCCCGGGCGCACGGTCTGGCCGTACAGCTTGCTCAGTCCGGCCAACTCGTTCTCCCTGTTCGCGCGCAGTTCCGAAAGGGCGGTCTTGGTCGTGCTTATCTGGCGGTCAATGACCTCCGCCTTCTCCTGCAGTTCCACCAGAGCGTTGCGCGGGGCCAGGTTCATGCTCACAAGCTGCTGGGCCTCGCTGATATTGCGCTGCAGCATGATCTTCTTCGCCTCCATCTCGTGGAGGCTCGCATCAAGGCTTGATTGGGTGTTATACGTATTGACCTTGGCGCTCAGCAACGCCCGTTCGTTTGGGGCGATCTTGATGCGAAGCAGTACCTCGTCCTTTTTCACCGCCTGCCCCACGCTGACCAAGACCTCCAGCACCTCGCCGCCCACGGGCGTGGTGACCGGCGAACTGACTGAACAGTAGGCCCGTCCCTGCACAATGATGGCGTGCGGCCCGGCGGGCGGTGGCGGAAGGGTGGCGCTGGGCGGCGGCACGGCCATCCGCGAACGCAGGATGAAGAGGCCGGCCCCAAGAACAAGCGCCAGGAGCAGCGCCAGGCTAATTTTTTTCCACGTCGCCATACTCAACCTTGATGAGTTCCTGAAGCAGTTCGCCGGAAAGCGAGCGCACCTTCACTCTGGCCTCGTAATAATTGTTGCGGGCGGTGATCGCCTCAAGCTGCGCTATGAGCCGGGCTAGCCGGGCCTCGAGGAGAGTCTGCAGGGGCTTGGAGCCCGACTTGTAGCTGATTTCCGCGCGCTGCATCTCAAGATTGCGGATTTCCGCCTGCGTGGTGGCAATCGCATAGCGTTCCTTGAGATCCCGATAGCTGACGATGAGTTCGTCCCAATCGTCATACATTTTGTTGATCTCCACGCGGTTGCTTGAAGCGGTCTTTTTGGAGCTGAGTTCCGCCCGCTCCACGTTGCGCGCGGTCTCACCCCAGGACCAGACGGGCACATTCGCGCTCACGGAGAGGTAGTAGGAGTTGGAGGTCTTTTGTGTGGCAAGCGGATCCGGCGCAACCACGCCCAGGCCCAGCTTGGGGATGTGTTCGGACTGGGCGAGCTGGATGTTGAAGCGCTGAAGCTGCTCCTTGATTCCCAAAAGTCTGTAGGCAAGGCTTCGCTCAACGATGGCAGTGGTGTCCACCGGCAACGGCTCATTGAAGCCAAGCAGTTGTTGCATGGACAGCGGGAAGTCGAATGTGACCTTCTGCAGTTCGTTGATGCCCAACTGACGCTTGAACTTCGCGAGGCCTGCCTGCTTCTTCATCACCGTCTTGTTCAGCTCAAGCTCGGCCATGTCCTTGCGCTGTTTGGCAATGCGCAAGTCAAGCAGTGAAGCAGATCCCTGTTCCATGAGTTGGGTGGTATATTCAACGCCTTCATTCGCCAGAGCTATAAACTCCTTCTGGCACGCGATGGTTTCGTCGAGAGCCTGCATGTTGACGAACGCGAGCCCAAGGATTTCCATGAACCGCTGCACAGTCAGCACATGCAACATCTTGGCGCCGTTGACGGCGAGCTTGGCGGCATCCCTGCCGTAGTAGGCGGCGATGGGGTCATAGTTGCCGGAGTTCAGACCCATGGACATGTAGCTTTGGTTGTTTTTAGTCGACTGCAGGGGGAATGAGTAGGTGGCGGCAAGCACAATCTTTGGAAACATTTTGTAAAAAACGTCTTTCTCGGTGATTTTTGCGGTCTCAATGTCGAATTGAGTCGACTTGAGCTGCTCAAGCCGGGTCAGCGAGTAGTTGAGCACGTCCGCATACGTCATTTCCGTTTTCAGATCCATGGGCTGGCCGGCTGCGCCCCGAACCGTGGTGAGATTCGGTTCGTCCGCGCGCAGCGGGGAGGCTTGCAGCGCCACCGAAAGGCACAGCGCACAAGCGATGACGCGCAGGACCGCGCCCGGTATCGTGTTTTTCGCAAAGCTCATGGAGTTCATACGCCTTTTTCGAATACAGCCGGTTCAAGCACGCCTTCCCGCATCTGGAATGCCCGCGTGCAATGTTTCGCCACGGTAACATCATGCGTCACAATGAGCATGGTGGTGTCATGTTCCGCGATGATCTGCTTGAAGTAGCTCAT
The DNA here is from genome assembly GCF_035560995.1 of Humidesulfovibrio sp. Classification (GTDB taxonomy): domain Bacteria; phylum Desulfobacterota; class Desulfovibrionia; order Desulfovibrionales; family Desulfovibrionaceae; genus Humidesulfovibrio. Next base: position 13,039 of record NZ_DATMYK010000228.1, read on the forward strand.
GACCATTTCGCTTGTCTTGGAATCCAACTGTCCTGTCGGCTCATCGCCGAGCAAAACTTTAGGGTTGTTGACCAGGGCGCGCGCGATCGCCACGCGCTGCTGCTCGCCGCCGGAAAGCTGGTTGGTGGGGAAGGTGACCCTGTGCATGAGGTTCACCTTGTCCAATGCCTCTTCGATGATCTTGCGGCGGTTGCTCACGGGGCAGCGGCTGTATATCAGCGGGTACTCCAGGTTCTCATACACCGTGGAGTGCTCGAACAGGTTGCAGGACTGGAGGATGAATCCCAGGTATTCCCTCCGGTAGGAGGCCTGCTGGTGCTTGTCCAAGCCGAACATGTCTTGCCCCATGATGGTATATTTCCCGGTCGACGGCAGGGTGAGCAACCCCAAAATATACAGCATGGTGGACTTGCCGCAGCCAGAGGGGCCCATGATGGCGACCATCTCCCCCGGGTAGAGCTTCAGGTTGACATCGCGCAGCACCTGGACGCTCCCTGCGGGAGTGTCGTAGTTTTTGGTCAGCCCGTTTATGCTGACGGTCGGGGTGTGCGTGTGTGTGTCATTCATAACGTATGGCCGAAACTGCGTCCATTCGCGCCGCCTGCAACGCAGGGTAGAAGCCAGCACCGATGCCGAGCAAAGCAGAGAAAGCAAGACTCAGGCCAGAATACGCAAAAAATAACGATAGCGGAGGCGAATTGTCCAAATACAGGCTTGCGGTCTCGACGATGGCAAAGCCCAGGACTACGCCAATGCATGCCGAAACAAGGCTCAAGGAAATAGCTTCGCAGAGGAATTGGAGCAAGATGTCCGACTCCTCCGCGCCCATGGCCTTCTTCAGCCCGATCTCCCGCGTCCGGGAGATGACGGAACTCATCATGCCGTTCCAGATGCCGAAGCCGCCCAAGGTAAGCGTGGCGGCGATTGACATGGCAACGAACAACTGCACCCACCAGATCATTGAGACCACGCGCTCAAGCTGACTCCAGGAAACCTCCACCAACAGGTACTGGGGGTCCTGCTGACGCGCGACGAGAGCCGGAATTGCCGCGCCCACCCGGGACACGTCGTCCCATGTTCTGCAGCGCACCAGAAGCCTGTCGGCGAACAGGTCGCCATTGCTGCGGCGCAGCATTGTTGAGAGAGGCAGAAAGGCGAATTTTTTTCTGTCAGCGATTTGCAGCCCGCCCACCACGCCGATGATTTGAAAGATCTCGCCGCGGACGGGAAGATATTGCCCCACGGCCGGCTCGGAGCCGAAAAGGTTGGAGGCCAGTTCTTCACCGATGACGCAGACTCTTTGCGCCTGTTCCGCGTCGCTGGTGTCAAAAAGACGCCCTTGGAGAGGGACAAGGCTGCAGGCCCGCCAGTAATTGCTGTCCACGCCCAGCAGGGGGATGCTCAACTGCTGCATGCGCCAAAAAAGCGACACATATTCAATCTTCCCGGTGGAAAGACTTGTCAGCTCGACACCAGGCAGCGCAGCGATGTCCGCAACCGATTGCTCGAAAAAGAACTGGGAGGGGGCGCCGGGATACTGGTCATTGGTGAAGCGGACTTTGATGAGGGTCGCACCGCCGAGAAGGTCCAGGTCGCGGTTGAGGCTTTTCTTCACCTCATCGCCCAGGGTCAGCAATGAGACGAGGCTTGCCGTTCCGAGGGCAACGGCAAAAAGCACCCCCAGGCTGCGCCTGCGCTGCCGGAATACCTGTCTGATGCTGATTCGGAAGAGGTCATGAGAGAAAATCAATACGGCAGCCTCACCTTCCCGCTTGGACTGCGGGGATATTGCTGCCTTGACCTAGCAAAAACTGGGCCGCTTGCTTCTCTTGCGGCTGGGGGAGAACATCCCGAGCTGCTGGCTCGCCTTTGCAAACGCTTCCAGCACTTGGCACAGGTGGCTCTCCGTGTGCGCGCTATTGAACGAGAGGCGGATGATGGCTTTGCCCTTGGACACGGCCGGATAGACAGCCGGGACAGCAAAGACGCCGAGTCTGTGCAGCGCCATGCAGAAGTCTTGAGCGAGCCCTTCCTGGCCAATGAGCACTGGTACGATGGGGCCGCCTTCGCCGTTAGCTTCGAAACCGAGCGCCTGCAGGCTTGCTCTGGCCTGGTCCGCGGTCACCATGAGTTGCTCAATGCGCTCGGGTTCGCTTTCAATGATGTCGAGGCATTTGAGTGCGGCCGCGGTATTCGACGCCGGCAGGCCCGCGGAAAAGAGCAAGGTTCTGCTTTGATGCAGCAGGTAGTCCTTCAGGTCCTCGTCGTCTGTGGCCACGAAGCCGCCGATGGACGCCAGCGCTTTGCTGAAAGTTCCGGTGATGATGTCGATGAGATCCGTGCAGCCAAAGGCGTGCGCGGTCCCGTGCCCTTGGCCCAGCACGCCGAAACCGTGGGCGTCGTCCAGAAGTATTACGAGTTTTGGGGCGATGGCCTTAAGCCTGTGCAGCTCGCCCAGGTGCGCCACTTGGCCGCTCATGCTGAAAACTCCCTCGGTGAGTAGGAACACGCGAGGATTCTCGTGGGCGTCCATAATGGTCTGCAGTTTCTTTGCGGCCCGGTCAAAGTCGTTGTGCGCGTAGGTCACAATCTTGGCGCGAGACATCATGCAGCCTTCAAAGATGCTGGCATGGCAGTCGCGGTCGCAAAGCAGTATGTCTCCGGGCCCGGCAAGGGAGCTGATGACTCCGTGGTTGGCCATGAAGCCCGTGGTGTAGAGAACGGCCCAGCGTTTGTTGAGGAAGGCTGCGATACGGGTTTCGAGCTCATGATGGAGCGAGAGGTTGCCGCAGAGCACGCGCGAACCGCCTGCTCCGGTTCCGAAACGCTGCAGGGCGATGGTTGCCGCCTCGATTACCCGTGGATCGCTGGCGAGTCCAAGGTAGTCGTTGGAGCCGACCATGACCATCTTCTTGCCATCCACGATGACTTCAGGGCCATGCGCCTGCTCTATCTGGCGGTAGAGCGGGTACTTTCCTGTCAGCTTCGCGTAGCGTACCTGCTCAAGCAGGGGGGATTTCTCAGGAGTCAATACCATATTCCCGCCTAATTATTAACAATATCGTTATATTGTGCACTTCTGGACTACGCATGTCAACACCTTCGCAGTGAAAATGCTTACAGCGTATGCGCTATGTTCGCCTTGCTCGATCACTATGGTTTGTCTTCCTGGGGCCTTATGCGTTTCAACAGGGTACTTGGCTTCAGGCCCAGACTTCTCGCACTGGCGAAGCCGAGGCAGATATTCGCCCCTGTGGTCAACGCGTGGTAGAGGAGCGCGAAGGCGAACGCCTGTGCCAAATCGACGCCGAACATGGTCAGGGCGATGACGATGGCCCCGTGTGTCGTGCCAGTTCCAGAGGGGACGGGCGCAACAACGAGACCAAATACGGTCATGCAGGTGGCCATGATTGCGCAACCGATCTGGGGAGGCGGGAAAAGCGCCTGCATTCCGGCCTGGTAGGAC
>NZ_DATMYK010000229.1:0-7053 GCF_035560995.1 Humidesulfovibrio sp.
GTTCCCGAAACTGCGCAAGTACTATTCGTTCAAATAGCGAGCCGGAGAGAGCATGTCGCTTCTTGAGATCAACGGACTCACCCGTCGCTTCGGCGGCCTGATCGCCGTCAACGACTTCAATATCGAGCTTGGCGAGCACGAGCTGGTGGCGCTTATCGGCCCCAACGGCGCGGGCAAGACCACGGTGTTCAACCTCATCTCCGGCTTTTACCAGCCGAGCGAGGGCAGCATCAAGCTGAAGGGCCAGGACACCAGAGGCCTGCGTCCCCATCAGGTGACGGCCCTGGGCGTTGCGCGCACCTTCCAGGGCATCCGCCTCTGGGGCGAGATGCATGTGCTGGACAACATCCGCATCGCCCAGCACTACCGCCTGGGCTACAGCCTCATGGACTGCTTCCTGCGCACCAAGAACTACCACCTGCGCGAGAAGGCCATCGACAACATCGCCTGGGAGCTCCTGGAAGCCATGGACCTGAAGGACGTGGCCTATGAGCTGCCGCGCAACCTGCCCTATGGCGTGCAGCGCCGGGTGGAGATCGCCCGGGCCATGAGCGTGAAGCCTTCCCTGCTGCTCCTGGACGAGCCCGCCGCCGGTCTCAACTCCTCGGACGTGGAAGGGCTCATCAAGCTGGTGCGCTGGATTTACGACAACTACCCGGTGACCATCTGGATGATCGAGCACCAGATGAAGGTGGTCATGAGCCTCTGCACCCGCATCAAGGTCATCGACTTCGGCACCACCATCGCCGATGGCGGGCCGGAGGACATCCAGAAGAACCCCACGGTCATCAAAGCCTACCTCGGAGACGATACGATTTGAAAACGCTCCTGGAAGTCAAAAACCTCAAGGTCCGCTACGGCAACATCGAGGCCCTGCACGGCATCTCCTTCGACGTGAAGGAAGGCGAGATCGTGACGCTCATCGGCGCCAACGGCGCCGGCAAGTCCACCACGCTCCTGTCCATCTGCCGCCTGCCCCCCCCGGAGGCCCCGCGCGTCACCGAGGGCGACATTCTGTTCAACGGCCAGAGCATCCTGAACGTGCCGCCGCACAAGATCGTCAGCGACCTGGACATGGCCCTCGTGCCGGAAGGCCGCCGCATCTTCGGCAACCTGACCGTTGAAGAGAACCTGAAGCTGGCCACCTACGCGCGCACGGACGGGCACGATGTCATCGCCCGCGACTACGAGCGGGTGTACACCCTGTTCCCCCGCCTGGCCGAGCGCCGCAAGCAGCGCAGCGAGTCGCTCTCCGGCGGCGAGCAGCAGATGCTGGCCCTGGGCCGCGCCATCATGAGCAAGTGCAGCTTCCTGATGCTGGACGAACCCAGCATGGGCCTGGCCCCGCTGCTGATGTACGACATGTTCCGCACCCTGAAGGAGCTGAACCGCGAGGGCCTGACCATTCTGCTCATCGAGCAGAACGCCAACCTGGCCCTGCGCTTCGCCCATCGCGGCTACGTGTTGGATACCGGCGAGATAGTGGCCCACGGCTCCAGTGAGGAACTGCTGGCCGATCCCGAGGTCAAGAAGGCCTACCTGGGCGGCTAGTCCGAAAGCCTGCAAGAAGACGCCAAGGGGCGGACCGTTTCACCGACGGCCCGCCCTTTTTTTGCGTCACGCCCCGGCTTGGCTCTCTGCTGTTTCCTGCCAGACACCCGAGAAAAACTCCCACGTTGTTGCAATAATCCCCCAGGGCGGCTATGAGACGATATCGTGCCCTCTTTCGCGTGGGCGCAATCCTGACGAGGGGGATCTCCACATGTTCCGGAACCTGAGCATCAAATGGCGCCTCTTGGGCATAGCCCTGGCCGGACCGGTCATCGTGTCCTGCGTGATGAGCTTTTTCCTTGTGCGGGCGATCAGCCAATTCTCCGAGGAAGGCTTGCTGGACAAGAGCCGGGCCATCGTCCTCATGGCCGAGAGCGCCAGAAACGAGATGAGCGCCAAGCTGGAAGCGGGCATCATGCGCCCCTTCAGCGAGATCCCCAAGGACAAGGTGGTGGACGCCGTGCCCGTGGTCACGGCCATAAAGATGGCGCGGGAGAACGCCGAGCGCGGCGGTTACCAGTTCCGCGTGCCCAAGATCAGCCCGCGCAACCCCCAGAACGAGCCCACGCCCCAGGAACGCCAGATCCTGGAAGAGCTGGAGAGTAAGAAGCTTACGGAAATGATCGTCAAGGAGCCGAATCAGACCCGTTATTTCCGCGCCATCCGCCTGACCAAGGAATGTCTTTACTGCCACGGCGATCCCAAGGGCGAGGCCGATCCCACGGGCGGCATCAAGGAGGGCTGGAAGGAGGGCGAGGTCCACGGCGCGTTCGAGATCATCACCTCCCACGCCGCGGCCCAGGCCGAGCAGACCAGGGCCATTCTGACCGTGCTGGGCTGGACCGGGCTGGTGCTGATCCTCGTGTTCAGCATGGCTTGGGTGCTGCTCCAGCGTGGGGTCATCGCCCCGCTTGAAGCCATCCGCGCCTTTGCCGAACGCGTGGCCGGCGGCGACCTCACCGGCAGACTGGAGGGCACCTTCCGCGCCGAGATGGGCGCGGTGGCCACGGCCTTCAGCACCATGATCGCACAACTCTCGCAGATCATCGGCAGCGTGGTGGACGGCGCCACGGGCGTGGCCGCAAGCAGTTCGGAACTCTCGGCCACCTCGCGCGCCATCTCGCAGGGGGCCATTTCCCAGGCGGCCAGCGTGGAGGAAATCTCCTCGTCCATGGAGCAGATGACCTCGAACATTTCCCACAGCGCGGAGAACGCGCAAAAGACCGACGCCCTGGCGCAGCAGGCGGCCAAGGAAGCCCAGGGCAGCGGCCAGGCCGTGACCCAGACCGTGGAGGCCATGCGCCAGATCTCGGAAAAGATCGGCATCGTGGAGGACATCGCCCGGCAGACCAACCTGCTGGCGCTCAACGCCGCCATCGAGGCGGCCCGCGCGGGCGAACACGGCAAGGGCTTCGCCGTGGTCGCGGCCGAGGTGCGCAAACTGGCCGAGCGCAGCGGGCACGCAGCGGCCGAGATCAGCACCCTGGCCAGCTCCAGCGTGCATATCGCCGATCAGGCCGGGCGGCTGCTGAAGGAGCTGGTGCCCACCATCCAGAAGACCGCCGAGCTGGTGCAGGAGATCACCGCAGCCAGCCGGGAGCAGAGCATCGGCGCGGAGCAGATAAACAAGGCCATCCAGCAGTTGGACCACGTGATCCAGCAGAATGCGGCGGCCTCGGAGGAAATGAGCGCCACCTCGGACGCGCTTTCCGGCCAGGCGGAGCAGTTGCAGACCACCATCGGCTTTTTTGACGTTGGTGCTGGGAGCAACTACCTGAAAATGCTGCCTGAAAAGTAGGCGCGACCGGAACTGGGACCACAGGGGCGGGTGCTTGCGGCCCGCCCTTTTTGTGCGCGGCATGTGCCTTTGCGCACAAGGCTTGCCAAACCCCCCGGCCGGGGTATAGTGGCAGCGGCGCACTCAAACCGGCCCATGCCGCACACCGTCAAGCCCGAGAGATTCCCAATGCCCAGCCGTATACGCCCAGTGGTCTGCCCCGTTCCGCCGCGCCCCGTGCGCCAGGAACTCCTCACTCTCATGAGCGCGGCGCCTGCCCCGGTGCGCCTGGCCATGTGCGACCTCCTGCGCTCCATCAAGGCCGGGCTCGACGCGGCGGGCAAGACGCCCACCTTTGTGGACGGCCGCGCCCGCGTTTTCGACTGGCGTTCGCTTTTGCCCATGCTCACAGACATCCGTTCCAAACTCGACCCGCTCATCGCCGCGCGCCTGCGCCGCCGGGGCAAGGCCAAGCAGGCCCTGGCCCACATGGAGCAGCAATTCGCCACCATGCGCCGCTCCCACGAGGACCTCTCCCTCACCGTGCAGATCATCTACGCCCTCATCAACGTGGGCGGCGAATTCCAGACCTCCGAGGAAGTTCTGGAGCAGAGCGCCGAAGTGCTCATCGAATTCCTGGAGGCCGATCTGTTCGTCTGCCGCCTGCGAGACGCCAGCGGCGAATGGATCAACGTGGCCGCCAACACCTCCCACGGCAGCAGTACGCCCATTCTCGTGCGCGCCATGGAGGAAAGCATCCCCGGCCATCCGGTCATGCAGGCCGTGGCCGAAAAGCAGTGGAGCTACGTGGTCTCGAACAACCTCATGAGTTCCGAACGCGGCGGCGAATCATACGACTGCGTGGCCTACCAGGAAGGCTACCGCTCGCGCCTGGCCTTCATCCTGCGCGGGCACGACACCCGCCCCTTCGGGCTCATCATGCTCTACTCGCGCTCCGTGGATTTCTTCAGCCACTACGACCACAGCTTCCTGTCCGACTGCTCGCGCATCGTGTCCCTCACCGTGGGATCGCGCCTTGAAGTGGGCCGCGACGCCCTGGCCAAGGCCGCGGGCGGCATGGCCCACGTGGGCAACAACGCGCTCTCCGTCATCAAGAACTGCCTGGAACTCGTCAAAGAGGACATGGAAGCCGTGGTGCACACCGGCACCTCCAAGGCCCTGCGCGAAATCGGCACCGGCTACGACATGAGGCGCGAGATCGAACTCATCGGCTGCGCCCTGGGCGGAGCCGAACGCCTGCGCGGAGCCATCGCCAACCTGCTCTCGGCCGTGGATAACCCGCGCCTGATGCACTACATCCGCGGCGAGGAAGTGCTGGACCTCGATCCCAACACCTGCTTCGGGCCGGAAGAGTAAGAGAATAGCCTCCGGCGGCCAGGGGGCATGCACCCCCTGGACCCGCAGGGCAATGGAAAGGCCCCGGACGAGCAAAGCTCGTCCGGGGCCTTTCCATTGCGGTGGGATGGGCGGAAGGGGGTGGCGTGTTCACGATCATTGTAAGTGGTTGTTGTTGGCAACCATTGTGTCGTTTCGTCGAACATGTCCCGCCCGAACCCTCCGCGCGGGGCTTTGCTTCAGGCGGCTTTCGCGCCTGAAGCAAAGCCCCGCGCCACAGGGAGTCCAGAGGGCCTCGTGCCCTCTGGCGGGGTCCAGGGGCAGCGCCCCTGGATATCCTTCTACTCGTAACGCAGCGCGTCGATGGGGTTCAGGCCTGCGGCCTTGCGCGCGGGGTAGAAGCCGAAGAAGATGCCTATGGCGCTGGAGAAGGCCACGGCCAGGGCTATGGCCTGCCCGGAGATGAGCGTGGGCCAGCCGAAGAGCCCGGAGATGGCGAAGGCTCCGCCGATGCCGATGCCTATGCCGATGAAGCCGCCGAGCATGGTCAGCAGCACGGCCTCGGCCAGGAACTGCAGCAGGATGTCGCGTTCCTTTGCGCCGATGGCCATGCGGATGCCGATTTCGCGCGTGCGTTCGGTGACGCTCACGAGCATGATGTTCATGATGCCGATGCCGCCCACAATGAGCGAGATGGAGGCCACGGCCCCCAGCAGCAGCGACATGGTTTTGGCCGACTGCTGGGATACGGCCAGGATTTCCGAGAGGTTGCGCACGGTGTAGTCGCGTTCCTTGGTGGCGCTCATGTGGTGGCGCTGGTCGAGCAGGGCTTTGATTTCTTCTTCGGCCTGGGCGAGCTTGGCTTCGCTGACGGCCTGCACCAGGGTTGGGCCCACGGTGCCGGGAAAGGCGTTGCCGATGATTTTGCGCTGGGCGGTGGTCACGGGCATGAAGACCTTGTCGTCCTGGTCCGTGCCCTGGGCGCTGCGGCCTTTGGCTTCCAAGAGGCCGATGACCTGGAAGGGCACGCCCTTGATGCGCACCTGCTTGCCCACGGGGTCCTCGTCGCCGAAGAGGTTCTCGGCCACGGTCTTGCCGATGATGCAGACCTTTTGCGCGGTTTCCACGTCGGCGGTGGTCATTTCCCGGCCGGAGGCGATCTTCCAGTCGCGGATGAGCAGGAAGTCCGGCGTGGTGCCGCTGATGTCCGTGGACCAGTTCATGTTTCCGGCCACCAGTTGGGCGGTGCCGCGCTGTTCCGGGGCGATGCGCAGCACGGCCGGGCACTCGGTGCGGATGGCCTTCACGTCGTCGAAGGTCAGGGTGGGCTGCGAGCCCATGCCCGCGTGAACGCCGCCGCTGGTGGTGCTGCCGGGCAGGATGATGATGAGGTTCGAGCCCATGGTGGCGATCTGGTCGGAGATTTGTTTGGTGGCGCCGGAGCCCACGGCCACCATGATGATGACCGCGCCGATGCCGATCATGATGCCCAGCATGGTCAGGAACGAGCGCATGAGATTCACGCGCAGGGCCCGGGCGGCGATCTTTACTGGCAGCAGGATGTCCATCTAGGCCTCCTGCGGGTCGGCGGCGGCCGAGTCTTCGATGATCCTCCCGTCGCGGAAGGTCACCCGCCTGCCGGCGTGGGCGGCTATGTCCGGCTCGTGGGTGACCATGATGATGGTCTTGCCCGCGCTGTTCAGCCGCTTGAAGATGTCCATGATCTCCTCGCTCATGTGCGAGTCCAGGTTGCCGGTGGGTTCGTCGGCCAGGATCAGGGCCGGGTCGCCCGCCAGGGCGCGGGCGATGGCCACACGCTGCTGCTGCCCGCCGGAGAGCTGGTTCGAGAGGTGCCCGGCGCGTTCGGCCAGGCCCACCATGTCCAGGGCGTGCAGGGCGCGGTCGCGGCGTTCTTTGGGCCCCACGCGGCCATAGACCAGAGGCAGCTCGACGTTCTCAAGCGCGGTGGTGCGCGAGAGCAGGTTGAAGCCCTGGAACACGAAGCCGAGTTTCCTGTTGCGGATGTCCGCCAGCTCGTTCTTGCCCATGTTCTCCACGGCCACGCCGTCCAGCATGTAGCGCCCGCTGGTGGGCCGGTCCAGGCAGCCCAGGATGTGCATGCAGGTGCTTTTGCCCGAGCCGCTGGAGCCCATGATGGCCACGAACTCGCCCTGGCCTACGGTGAGGGACACCCCGCGCAGGGCGTGCACCGTTTCCTCGCCCATGCGGTAGGCCTTGGTGATGTCCTCGATGCGTACGACTTCGTTCATGGCTGTTCTGGCCAGGCCTAGCGCGGCGGGGGGCCCATGCCGGGTCCGCGCGTGTTGCCGCTCAAGGGGTTGTTCGTGGCCGCGGCCTTGGTGGCGGTG
>NZ_DATMYK010000230.1:0-8394 GCF_035560995.1 Humidesulfovibrio sp.
GCGCTCCTCACGGTTCAGGATCTTGGCGTACTTGCCATCCTCCACCACCTTCTGGAACTCGCTCTTGTTCATGGCCGGGGAGGTCTTGGCGATATTCTCGATGGCGACGGCATAAGCGGCGATCTTGCGGTCCAGCTCGGCGTCGCTCATGGTGGAAAGCTCGCGCACGCGGGCGGCCAGCTCGTCCGGGGCGGGCAGGCGGTCAGACTCCACGATCCTCTTGAAGGCGTTGGCGTAGCGGGTGGCGCCCTCGTTGATGTGGTCCTTCTGGACGACGTTCAGGCCGGACCAGCCCGCGCGCAGCCACTTGAAGAGCGTGAAGGTGGTCTGGTTCGGGCCGTCCTCCACAAACACCTGCACCGAGGCGGAATCATACATGTAGGTGTCGGCCCAGCCGATGAGGCCCTTGTTCAGGCCGTTGATGCCGGAGTAGAAGTAGCTCCACTCGCCGTCGTCCAGGATGACGGCCTTTTTGCCCACGCTGGACTTGTCCTTCTGCTTGCTGACCGAGATGAGCACGTTCTTGCCGTTGTACTTGGCCAGGATGATGAGCCGGTTCAGGTCATAGCGGTAGTAGCCGCCGCCGAAGGAGTCCGGCGCGTTGACCTCGTACTCCTGGCCCCACAGTGCCACCGGGGCGTCCAGCTTGGAAAGGTGCGTCCAGGGCTTGTTGTCCTTCAGGATGTCGCTGCCCGCATACCAGCCGCCCAGGCGCAGCACGCTGGGGAACAGCAGATAGTTGGGAATGGCCGGGTTGTAGCAGTAGCTCATGAGCCGCGGGAGGCTGGTCTTCATGCTCACGCGCAGCACGGTACCGTTGCCGTCAAAGCGGCGGTTGGGCACCAGCTCGCGGGCGTCGCCCTTGAGGTGCATGACGTAATCAAGCAGCTGGTTGAAATCATTCGGATTGATTGCACTGCCCCGTTTCTGGGACATGTCGAGAAGCGTGCCGAGGTTCTGCTCCACGTTCTGGGGCAGGGCGGCCTGGGCCAGGGCGGGCAGCAGCAGGGCCATGAGCACGGAGGCGATGAGCAGGCCGAAACGGCTGCGGACGGAAGCGCGAGAAGACATCAGCAAACCTCATGCGGGTTGGGCAAGGCCGCACGGCGCGGCCCGCGTGAAACACATTACACTATGCAGTATCGGCCCGGTTGACAAGATGTCCGGACCTGTTCCCAAGCGCCGGGAAAAGGGGTAGGAGGGCGCATGCCGCGCACGCAAGTCCTGCGCGGCCAGTCTGCAATACGGAGTGCCCCATGCCCATGCCCCTTGCCGTGCTGGTTTCCGGCGGCGGTTCCAACCTCCAGTCCATCCTGGACAAGATCGACGCCGGTTGCATAGACGCCGAGGTGCGCGTGGTGGTTTCCAACAAGGCCGAGGCCTATGGTCTGGAGCGCGCGCGCAAACGCGGCATTCCCACCTGGAGCCGCCCGCACACGGAGTTCGCCTCGCGCCAGGCCTTTGATGCGGAAATGGTCCGGGTCATCGCCGACCATGGCATCAGCGCCGGAACCGGCGCGGTGCTGCTGGCCGGGTTCATGCGCATGCTGACCCCGGAATTCTTGCGCGCCTTTCCGGAAGCCGTGGTGAACATCCACCCCGCGCTTCTGCCCAGCTTTCCCGGCGTGCACGGCGCGGCCGACGCCGCCGACTACGGCGTGCGCCTGGCCGGGTGCAGCGTGCATTTCGTCGATGAGATCATGGACCACGGCCCGGTCATCATCCAGGCCGCGGTGCCGGCCTTGCCGGGCGAGGGGGGCGAGGCCCTGGCCGCGCGCATCCTGCGGCTTGAGCATAGCATCTACCCCCAGGCCGTGGCCTGGCTGGCCGCCGGACGGCTCAAGATCGAAGGCCGCCACGTGATGGTGAAGCGCGCCCAGCCCGCAACCTGGGGCGACGCCGCCCTGCCCTACCTGGCCAGCCCCGCGCTGGAGCCGGGGTTCCTGCCCGCATCCTAGGCCCGTACCCTAAACGCCTCACTGGAGACGTCACCAGGAGACACCGCATGGACAGCTTCCGCCTCTCTCCCAGCGATGAGGACAAGCGCTTCCTCAAGGCCCTGGTTTCCCAATCCATCGCCACGCACCTGGCGGGAGAAGATGGGCAGACCCCGCCGGAGCCGCCCTCGGACCTGCTACGCCGGGAACTGGGAGCCTTTGTGACCCTCAAACGCCACGGCCAGCTGCGCGGCTGCATCGGCAACATCATCGGCCAGGGGCCGCTTTTCCGCACCGTATGGAACATGGCGCGGGCCGCGGCCTTCGAGGACCCGCGCTTCCAGCCCCTGGAGCAGTCGGAGCTGGCGGACCTGGACATCGAAATCTCCATCCTGGGACCAATAGAGCCCTGCCCGGACCCGGAACTGGTGGAAGTGGGCCGCCACGGGCTCATCGTGCGCCAGGGCGCGCGCCAGGGCCTGCTGCTGCCGCAGGTGCCGCTGGAGTGGGGCTGGGACAGACTGCAGTTCCTTTCGCAAACCTGCCGCAAGGCTGGCCTTTCCGCCCAGGCATGGCGCGACCCCGCTACGCAGATATACTGGTACGAGGCAGTTGTATTCTAATACCGCATCAATTTCTCCCCTGCCCGTTGATTTTCCTCCTCCTCCGGCTTACTGAGTACCATCCATAACCGTTGGCGCATCCTTGCGCCGCGCATATGCCGCGTCTCGGAGGAACATCGTGAAACGACTAACCATCAAGGCTTTGCTCGTCATTCTCGGGGTCGTCACCATCGCCGGCTTCGCCGCGACCCTGCTTCTGTTCACTTTGCAGTCCCAGCGCACAGGCAAAACATTTGAGAACATAATCAATGTGGAAGAGGCGCTGCTTGGACAGCTGCAGGAGATGTACGCCCAGGGCCTGCAGACCGAGCAGGCCACCCGCAACGTGGTGCTGAACCCGGTCGACAAAAAGGCCAGGGAAAACTACCAGGCCGCCGACGCCAAATTCCTGAAGGCCCTGCAGGCGGCCCAGGGCCTGGCCACGGGAAGCATGGCCAAGGATCTGAGCGGCCTGCCCGCCCAATGGACGGAAGCCGGGGCCCTGAAGGCCGAAGTCATGTCCCTGGCGGTGGAGGGTAAGGGCGACGCCGCCACCGCCCTGCTGAATACCAAGGAAACCAAGAAGTGGCGCGAGGTCAAGGACATCATCCAAAAGGCCATCGACGAGCAGAGCAAGAAGTCCAAGGCCACGTACGACGCGTACAAGGAGCAGGATAGGAAGTCCTTCCAGCTCATGCTGGGCCTCGGCCTGGCGCTCATCATCGGCATGTCCGTGCTGCTCGTGTTCGGCGCGCGCATGATCCTCGGCCCCCTGCGCAACATCCAGGCCTTCGCCATGTGCCAGGCCGAGGGCCGCTTCGACCAGTGCCTCATGGGCGACTTCACGGGCGAACTGAAGGACGTGGCCGACGCCCTGGAGGCCATGGCCGCCAAGGTGCAGGAATCCCTCGGCTACACGCGCGGCGTGCTCAAGGGCATCGCCACGCCCTTTGTGGTGGTGAACGAAGCCTGCGTCCTGCGCGAAACCAACCAGACCCTGCTCGACATCCTGCAGCACGACGGCAAGCCCGCGGACTTCATCGGCCAGAACGTGGCCCACTTCTTCTACGGCGACGCCACCCGCAAGACCGTGCTGAGCCAGGCCATGGAGGAGAACAGGACCATCACCCGCGAGGTGGACCTGACCGGCCGCAGGGGCGGCGTGCGCCGCATCCTCATCTCGGCCTCGCCCCTGTTCAACGACATCAACGGCGCGCCCATGGGCGCCATGTGCCTGTACACGGACCTGACCGAACTGCGCGAGCAGGAAGCCCGCATCATGGCCCAGAACCAGGTGGTCACCCAGGCCGCCAAGCAGGCCGAGGACGTGGTCCGCACCCTGCTCGACTGCTCCAGGCGGCTTTCGGACCAGATCGCCCGGGCCGAGGACGGCGCGGCGCAGCAGCGCGAGCGCGCGGGCAGCACCACCCAGGCCATGGGCGACATGAACGAATCCATCCAGGGCGCGGCCGAGAGCGCGGAAAGCGCGGCCAAGGGCGCGGAGGGCGCGGGCGGCAAGGCCAAGGAGGGCGCGGAAGTGGTGCGCCAGGTCATGGCCTCGGTGGAGGAGGTGCGCGCGCAGTCCCTGGCCCTGAAAGAAAACATGGGGGCGCTCGGCCAGCAAGCCGAGGCCATCGGCCAGATCATGAACGTCATCCGCGACATCGCCGACCAGACCAACCTGCTGGCGCTCAATGCCGCCATTGAAGCCGCCCGCGCGGGCGACGCCGGACGCGGCTTCGCGGTCGTGGCCGACGAGGTGCGCAAGCTGGCCGAGAAGACCATGACCGCCACCAAGGAGGTGGGCGACGCCATCGGCAGCATCCAGCAGGGCACGCGCACCAACGTGGCCCAGGTGGAGCACTCGGCCAAGGCCATCGAGCGCACGAACGAGCTGGCCGCGCTCTCCGGCGAGGCCCTGCGCGAGATCGTGGGCATGGTCAACGACACCACCCTGCGCGTGCGCGGCATCGCCACCGCCGTCGAATTGCAAGCCGGGGCCAGCGCCCAGGTGGACAGCGCCGTGGCCGAGATCAACGACATCGCCCTGTCCACCTCGGCGGGCATGGACGAGGCCGCCCGCGACGTGGAGGAGCTGAAGCGCCTGGCCGACCAGCTGCGCGAGGTCATGGAAGGAATGGCGCGGGCCTAGGCCCGCGCCAAGAGAAACAAGAACGGCCCGCCTGCTCAGGAAGAACCTGGGCGGGCGGGCCGTTTCCTTTCCGCGTTGGAGGAGCGGGCTAGGCGTCCACCTTGCGCACGGTGACGAAGTTCTCCTGCATGGACACCGCGCCGCCCGCCTTGTCCCAGCGGCCAAAACCGCCAGGCATCAGCTCGTTGTCCGAAACGCCGCGCCCCTTGGCCCGGCTCTCCACCGGCAGCGTGTGGCCAAAGCCATGCACGGTGAACACGCATTCGGGATGGATGAACTCGGTGACGTAGGCGCGCAGCTGCCCAGGCGTGCCGCCCTGGGCCACCGGGGCCACCTCCACCATGTCCATGTGCTCGATGCCCAGGGCCTTGGCCTTGGTCTTATTGATCCAGAGCACGTTCTCCGGCATCAGCTCGAACAGCAGCGGGTTGTTCACGGTGTGGCCCTGGGTGTGCAGCCCGCAGCGGCCAAAGGCGATGCGGAAGGCGTCCTTTGGCGGCTTGGCCGGGGAGACATACGGCGGCAGGGACTGGAGCCCGTCCTTTTCCAGTTTGGCCGAGAGCACCTCCACCTTGCCGGAGGGCGTCTTGAAGGCCACGGGCTTGTAGGTGGGCTTGTCCGCCAGCTCCACAAAGCCCTTGGCCGCGAAATCGGCGATGGTGACGCCCGTGCCCTCAAGCTGAAGGTCCCACAGCTCCTCGATGCGCGAGACGGCCAGGGGCTCGATGCCCAGGCGCTTGGCCAGCCCGGCGTAGATCTCCCAGTCGGCGCGGGTGTCGAACCGGGGCGCCACCGCGCGCTGACGCAGGAAGAACTGCGGCTTCAACCCGCCCTTGCTGGCCACGATGCTCTCGCGCTCCAGGTAGGTGCTCATGGGCAGCACCACGTCGGCGTTCCAGGCCGTGTCGGACCAGGAGAAAGTGACGGCGACGAGCAGGTCCAGCTTCTCCCACAGCTTCTTCACGGCCTCCTGGTCGGGGAAGGCCATGAGCGGGTCGTGCCGGTGCGCGATGTACGCGCGGATGGGATAGGGTTTTCCGGTGGCGATGGCCTCGTAGGCCAGGTTCACCAGACCGGGTCCGCCGTCGAAGTGCGTGCGGCCCTCGGCCCAGCCCGCGCCGTCGGCCCGGGGCTTCTCCGGCTTGGGGAACAGCTCCATGAGCTGCTTCAGGCCCTTGCGGCCCACATCGCCCGCCTTGCAGCCGATGGGCAGGCCGCCCTTGGCGCCGATGGCCCCCATGAGCGCGTTGATGAGGTAGGCCGTGCGCGAGACATAGAAGGAATCGTCGTAGCGCGCGGTCATCCAGCCCGGATGCCAGATGACGTGCGGCGCGGCCTTGGCGAAGGCGTGCACGAAGTTCTTGAGCGCCTGGGCGCTGACGCCGGTCTCTCTTTCCACGAACTCCGGCGTGTAGGGCTGCACGAACTCTTTCAGCGTCTCGAAGTCCTGCACCCATTCCTTGACGAATGCGCGGTCATACAGCTTCTCGGTAATGATGAGGTGCAGCACACCCAGGTTGAAGGCGTAGTCCGTGCCGGGCCGGATGAGGAAGAAGTGGTCGGCCTTGGCCGCGGGCATGTTGGCGCGGATGTCGATGACCGTGAGCTTGCAGCCTGCGTCGCGCGCGTCGAGCAGGTCGTTGACCTCCTTGACGTTGATGGCTTCCAGGATGTTGCGGCTTTGCAGCACCACGTGGCGCGCGTTCTTCAGATCGTACACCAGCTCCTTGCGGCCGATGCCGAACACGGAAAGGGCCGCGTGCTGCACGTTGCGGGCGCAGGCGGTGTCGTGGTTGCAGTAGTTGGGCGAGCCGAAGCCGCGCACGAAGGCCCGGCTGAGGTCCATGTATGGGCCGCCGCGGTCGGAGAACAGCAGCGCCTCCGGTCCGTGGGCGGCGCGGATCTCGCCGAGCTTTCCGGCTACGTAGTCCAGGGCTTCGTCCCAGGAGACGGCACGCCATTTGCCCTCGCCGCGCGCGCCGGCGCGGATGAGGGGGGTCTGGGGCCGTTCATCGTCGTACAGCAGCCCGGGCCCGGCCGCCCCGCGCGCGCACAGCGCGCCTTTGAGCCCCGCCGCGTGGGGGTTGCCGAAAACGGAAACGACCTTGCCGTCCTCCACGTCCACCGCGGCCGGACAGCGCACGGTGCACATTCCACAAACGCTGTACACGACATTTCTACCCATGGCGTCCTCCTGAAAGCTCCTTGAAGCAGGCTGCATACCCCCATACCCTAAATTTCGTGACATGGCTAGAGGCGAACGCCAGCTATTCGAGCACTAGAGCCAACTAGGGGGTTTTCCCATATCATCCCGCCGTCGGGAATATTATCGGGATATGAGAAAAAAAGAACGAGGCCATCCCTCTCTTGACAATCCCGCTGCGGCTATGGTTATCACTGATGGAGTGGAAATACCTCTCCGGGGTGTCCAATCGGGACGGAATGTTACGCAGCCTACGTAACACGATTACAACAAACTGAAAAGACAACTTAAAAAGGCAGAACAACGATGAGCCTGTACCGCATCGCACTCAATCCGAACCGCTGCATCGGCTGCAAATCCTGCCTTGTACACTGCAACGTCAAGAATAAACTTCCCGCCGGAATCTCCCTCAACCGCATCAAGGCGCTGGGGCCGTTCAACGGCCCGGACGGCCGACCGCGCATGGAATTCGTCTACCAGAACTGCATGCAGTGCGACGACCCCTTCTGCGTCAAAGTCTGCCCCTCGGGCGCGCTGACCAAACGCGCGGAGGACGGCCTGGTATGGTTGGACGAGGAAGCCTGCATCGGCTGCAACCGCTGCACCGAGGCCTGCCCCTGGGACGTTCCTGTGGCCATAGAAGCCTGGGGCAAGACCAAGAAGTGCGACTACTGCAAGGACCGCGTGGACCGTGGGCTCGACCCGGCCTGCGTCACCGGCTGCACGGCCAAGGCGCTGACCTTCATCCGCCCGGCTGTCTAGGACTAAAGCCCTGCGCGTGCGGCGCGGGGCACATGATACACGAACACTTTACAGAGAGGAGCAAGGTTCCATGATGAAACGCAAACTCGTCGCACTCACCCTGGCCACCCTGGCCATGAGCCTGTGGCTGGGCGTTGCAATGGCCCAGCAGGCCGCCCCGGCGCCCGCCGCCCCGGCCGCCGCCGAAGCGGTGAAGGCCCCTGAAGCCGCCAAGCCGGACAACGCCACCAAACCGGCCGAAGGCGAAGTGAAGAAAAACAAGCTGGCCGCCGCCATCGAGAAAGCCCCCCGCGGCACCGAGGCGGGCATGATCGACGAAGCCAAGCCCGCGGGCTTCCTCGGCATCCCCGGCGCGCCCGACGTCAACCCCATCCTGGCCTTCTGCTGGGCCGTGTGGGTTGGCTGGATCTTCTCCACCGTGGGCGCCTTCGGCGGCGTCATGGCGGGCGTGGGTCACATGAGCGTGTTCGGCTTCGGCTCGTACGCCGGCAGCTTCAAGAAGACCGCTCCGGACCTGGGCAAGGTCATCACCGACTCCATCAAGGCCTCCAACCAGTTCCTGGTGGGCACCTCCGCCGCCATCAGCTCCTTCAACTACCTCAAGATGAAGCGCCTGGTGCTGCCGCTGGCCATCAGCCTGGGCCTCGGCTCGCTCATCGGCGCCTGGGCCGCCCAGGAACTTTCCGCCGGCAAGCTCGACTTCAAGTCCTACCAGGGCTACTTCGGCCTCTTCGTCCT
>NZ_DATMYK010000231.1:0-5392 GCF_035560995.1 Humidesulfovibrio sp.
GCCGCGCCCGCCGCGCCCCTGACCGCCGCCGCGCCCTCGCCTTCGCCCTCCACGGACAGAAAGCTGCGCGTGCTGCTGGCCGAAGACACCCCAGCCAACGTCATCATCGCCAAGAGTTTCCTCACCCGCCTCGGGCATTCCGTCCGCCACGCGGGCAACGGGCGCGAGGCCCTGGAACTGCTGGCGCGGGAGGACTTCGACCTGGTGCTCATGGACGTGGAGATGCCCGGCATGGACGGGCTGACGGCCACGCGGCTGCTGCGTGGGGGCGAGGCCGGGGAGCGCAACCGTCAGGTCGTTGTGCTGGCCATGACGGCCCACGCCCTGGAGAGTTTCCGCAAGCAGTGCGAAGAGGCGGGCATGAACGGCTTCCTGCCCAAGCCGGTGGGCTTCCAGACCCTTGCCGACGCCCTGGCGTCGCTGCCGCTGCCACCTGCCGCGGGGGAAGGCTCAAGCCAGCCCGGCCAGCCGGATTTGGCCGACCTTGACCGCGCCTCGGAAATGCTGGGCGGACAGGAGGAACTCCTGGCCGACGTGGTCCGGTACTATTTGGGCGACCTGCCGGAAAAGCGGCGTCTGCTGGCCGATGCGCTGGAGCGCGGCGATCTGGCCGCCCTGCGCCTCACCGCGCATTCCCTCAAAAGCACCAGCGCCAGCGTGGGCGCGGCAGCGGCCAGCCGGGCAGCGCGCGTTTTGGAGGAACTGGCCGACGCGGCCCTGACCAACCCGTTCCCGGCGAATCCGGCCCTGGCGAAACCGGCTCCGCCCGACCCGGCGCTGGCCAGCCATCTTTTGGCCGCACGGCCGGAACTGGCGGCGGCCCTGGCCAGCCTGGACGCCCTGCTGGAAGAGACCCAGGCCGCACTGGCCCAGGCCTGCGACGAGCGCTTCTGCCGCTTGTAGGGCGGCCCGGCCCGAAAAGAAACGCCCCGCCCGGGCCAGCGTGTCGCTGTCCCGGACGGGGCGGTGTTTTTTTCTTGCGCGCGGCGCTTACGGCAGGGGCAGACCCAGGGCGGGCGCGTTGATCTCGCCGGTGAAGGTCAGCTCGGCCGCGCCCTTGAGGAACACCCGCCCGCCTTCCAGGCTGGTGGTCAGCACCTCGCCGCCGGTGGTGGTGTTGGCCAGCTCTTCCCCGGCCAGGCCCAGGGCGTTCAGCACCACCTGCACGGCGCAGGCCCCGGTGCCGCAGGCGTAGGTCTCGGCCTCAACTCCTCGCTCGTAGGTGCGCATGACCGTGCGGGCTTTGTCCACCACCTGCACGAAGTTCACGTTGGTGCCCGCAGGGGCGAAATGCTCGTGGAAGCGCACCGCGCGGCCTATTCCGGCCACGTCCACATCCGCCGCCTTGTCCACCAGGATCACCGCATGGGGCACGCCCGTGTTCACGAAGTGCACCACGGTCTCGCGTCCCTGCACGCTCAAGGCGGCGTTCAGCGCCAGATCCTTGGGCGCGGTGAGCTGCACCTTCACCAGCCCGGCCTCCGGGTCCACGGCGATGGCCACCGGCCCGGCGTCGGTCAACAGCACATGGTTCTGCCCGGCGATGCCCAGGGCGTGGATGAGCCGCCCGGCGCAGCGGCTGGCGTTGCCGCACATCTCCGCGCGGGAGCCGTCGGCGTTGTAGAAGTGCCACAGCACATCCGCCCCGGAGCCCTTGGGCGCAAGCTCCAGGAAGAACAGGCCGTCGGCCCCGATGCCGAAGGCGCGCGGGCAGATGCGTTTGGCCCACTCGGCCATGAGTTCTTTCGGCAGGCGCAGCACGCGGTTGTCTATGGCCACGAAGTCGTTGCCGCAGCCTTGCAGCTTGTAGAAGGGCACGCGGGCCCCGAACATTGTGCTCATGAATTCAGCTCCATCTGGGCGGATTGTGTCTGCCCCCAATAGAAAGCATGCCGGGCGGCTTCGTCAAGGGGGGATGCGTGGGTGGGGGGCGTTTGGGACTACAGCCCGGCCTCGAAGGCCGGATGGTGGCCGATGTCGCCTTCCGGCTCCTGCCCGGCCAGTGGCAGGCAGAGGACATATTCCCCCGGCACGCCGGGATAGGCCAGGCGCTTGGCCTGCGTGAAGCCCAGGCGTGTGTAGAAGGCCGGGTCGCCCACCAGGGCGCAGCCCTGCGCGCCCAGGCCGCGCAAAGCCGCAAGCCCCGCCCGCACCAGGGCCGAGCCCGTACCCTTTCCCTGCAACATCGGCCGCACGGCCACCGGGCCCAGCAGATACCAGTCCAGGTCGCGGCCGCTGATGAGCGCCTTGGAAAAGGCGATGTGGCCGATGACGCTTTCGTCCACCTCTCCGCCATCGGCCTCGGCCACCAGGGAGACGGCCAGCGCGCCGTCCCGGCGCAAGGCCTCCACGATGAGGTGCTCGGTCTGGCGGCTGAAGGGATGCGCGGCAAAGGCATCAATGTTGATCTGCCGGATGGCGGCATGGTCGGCCGGGGTCTCCGGGCGGATGCGCATGGGTTGGACCTCGCGTTCGGGAGTTGGGGCGCGTGGAGGGCGGGGTTAGCCCAGCCATTCTTCGATGGTCGGCGGGGTGCGCAGCTGGCTGGGCACCGGTGGC
Source organism: Humidesulfovibrio sp. (assembly GCF_035560995.1). Lineage (GTDB taxonomy): Bacteria > Desulfobacterota > Desulfovibrionia > Desulfovibrionales > Desulfovibrionaceae > Humidesulfovibrio. Next base: position 2,560 of record NZ_DATMYK010000231.1, read on the forward strand.
CACACCGGCGGCTTGGAGAGGTCCATGCCCTTCTGCACCACGGATACCGGGCGGTCGCTCGAGACCACCACCACGATGAGCTCCGGGTGGGAATGGGTGAAGCGCAGGGCCGAATTGTAGCGCGCCCCGCGCGCGCGGTCCTCGCCGGGGAAGCTCGGGCCGTCCATGAGGCAGGCGAAGGAGCAGAGCTGGTTGCGCGCGGCGGAAAGGTGCAGGGCCCCGTCCACCTTGGCCAGGCCAGCGGCCAGGGCCAGGCGCTCCTCGCCCACCAGGGGCATGGGCGACTCCAGCGCGTGGCCGGACAGGGACAAGAGCGGGGTGTAGGGGTCGATGATCAGCGCGCAGCCGTACTTCTGCTCCCCGGCGATGGCCACCAGCCGCGACACCGTGGCGAAGAGCGTGCTGCGCTGCATGTCGTCCAGGGGCCACTCCAGCAGGGCTTCTTCCAGGGTGACGAGGTTGGGCCTGCGGTTGGTGGAATGGTAGGCCCCGTCGGAAAAGCTGCACACCGGGCTGCCGTCCAGGGAGAGCATGCCGTGGCGGCCGTTGAACAGGGCGCACAGGCTGCCGGGGGGCAGCTCGCCCTGGCCTGGCTGCGGGCCCTGGGCCATGCCGCCCTGGGCCATGCCGATGATGTGTTCGCCATCGGAGATGAGGATGCGCTGGGTGCGCTCCACCGAGAGCAGCATCTTGCGCACGTGCTTGCCGTGGTCCAGGCGGGGGCGCTCGGCCTTGGGCAGCTTGGCCAGGTAGTGGATGCGCGACAGGCGCGCGGGCTCCACGAAGGCCAGCCTGCCGCGCGCCCAGGCGCCTTCCTCCGGGGTCTTGGAAATCTGGATGATGGCCGAGAGGATGTTGAACACCCGCAAGCGCGTGTCCGGCCCGATGGCCCGCGCCCGCTCGTCCATGATGAAGTCGTGCACGGCGTGGGGGGCCATCTCCTGCAGGGTGTTGGAGGCGGCGTCCAGGGCCAGGATGTCCGGGCTGGTCATGCTGGTGGAAAGCTGGCGCAGGGCCAGCTCCAGCCAGCGGCGCGTGGGCCCGGGGGAGCACAGGTCCGGGTGCTGCTCCGTGAACCACATCTGGTAGGCCACCCCGCGCGAGCGCCCGCCCAGGCTCACCAGTCCGGCCAGGCCCAGGCGGCGGGCGTGGAACTGGTCGAAGAAGCTCACCAGTTCCGGCGCGGGCAGGCCCTCTCGCCATTCTTCGGAATCGACGAAATATTCGCGGATGCGCGGCTCGTGCCCGCGCAGCAGGTTCTGGGGGTCCACCACGCGCAAAGAATCGCCGGGCCTGCCTGCGTAGATGAGGGCCGCGCGCGACGGGCCGGAGAACTCGCACAGGCCGAGGCGCAGCCCTTCGAGCACGGTGTGCAGGCAGAGCATGTGGTGGCGGTCCAGGCTCATGGGCTCCTCAGGGGGCTGTCCGGTCAATGGAACTGCAAAAAATACTATACGCACCATCCGTGGAAGGCAACGGGAAACCCGCGCCAGCCGCGCGCCTCCGCGTTTTTTGCATCCCTCTAGCGCAGCAGCGGCCGCATGCCGGGGCCGAAGCAGCGCCTGCGGATGATGAGCGTGAGCAGCGTGCTGCCGAGCGCCGTGGCCCCCACGATCATCAGCATGACCACGATCTGGTAGCGGATGGCCTGGCTGGGATCGTTGCCGCCCAGGATCTGGCCGGTCATCATGCCCGGAATGGAGACCAGGCCCACGGCCATCATGGAGTTCACCGCCGGGATCATGCCCGCGCGCACGGCGTCGCGCAGCACTTCGGCGCTGGCCTCGCTGGCGTCGGCCCCCAGGCACAGTTTCATCTCCACCACGGCGGCGCGGGCGCGCAGGTCGGAGAACAACCGGTCCAGCGCCACGGCCACGGAGTTCATGGAATTGCCCAGCACCATGCCGCCGATGGGCAGGAAGTACTGCGGCTTCCACCAGGGATCGGCCCCGATTATGGCCCCGGTGACGGTGACGGTGATGAGCAGGTAGACCGCGGCCATGCTGCCGTACATGGGCCAGGCGAAACGCACGGCCTTTTCTTTTATGCGGCCGCGCGCGGTTTGGGCCGCGGCCCCGGCCATGATGAAGAAAAGGCCCATGACCAGCCAGGGCGAATCGGCCTGGAAGACCCAGCCGAGCACCCAGCCCATGAGCAGCAGCTGGGCGAAGGTGCGCACGGTGCCGATGGCGATGTCGCGCCCCAGGCCCAGCTTGAGGGCCACGGAGCAGCCCCCGGCGATGAGCGAGAATACCAGGGCCAGGGCCAGCCGCCAGGCTTCTATATGGATGGTGCCTGCGTCCATGTCAGCCTCCCATGTTCCAGGCGGTAGGCCAGCGGCGATACGCGCGCGGGCGTGAACTCGGCGTGGCTCACCAGCAGCACGGTGCCGCCGTCGTCCAGGCAGAAGCCCTCGGCCGCGTCCATGACGGCGCGGGCGCTCTCGGCGTCCAGGGCGCTCACGGGCTCGTCGAGCAGCAAAACTTCGGGCCTGGTGAGCAGGGCGCGGGCCAGGCACAGGCGCTGGCGCTGCCCGACGGAGAGGGTCGCGGCCTCCTGCGAGAGCGGGATGTCCGCCGCGGCCAGGCGGGCCAGCAGGGCGGAAAGGGCAGTGTCGTCCGGCGGGGCCGCGCCAGCAGCGGATTTGAAGGAAAAGGGCAGCAGCAGGTTTTCGCGCACGGTGCCGGGCACAACCGTGGGGCTTTGCTGCAAATAGGCCACGCGGCGGCGCAAGAGCGGGGGCGGCAATTCGTTCACGGGCTGGCCGCGCAGCAGCACCGCGCCCGCCTGGGGTTCCTCCAGACGGCAGAACAGGCGCAGCAGGGTGCTTTTG
>NZ_DATMYK010000232.1:0-5086 GCF_035560995.1 Humidesulfovibrio sp.
GCCGCGCCCCTGGCGAAACGCAGCCTGGACCTGGGGCCGAAGCACCTGGAAATCAGCGCCGCTGACGTCATTTTCGACGCCATCGAACACGGCTACCCCTGCTGCAACACCCTGGTCATCCGCCTCACCGGGCCGCAGGGCGAGGCCGAGCCCCTGTTCGAGCGCGAATACGCCTCCCTCGGCGGCGGCTTCATAGAGATCAAGGGCCACCCCGCACCAGAGCGCAAGGCCCCCAGCTACCCCTACGCCACCATGGCCGAGCTGCGCCAGCAGCTCGCCAAGCACGGGCTCTCCCTGCACCGGCTCATCCTGGAAAACGAAATGGCCATCACCGGGGCGGACGAGGCCACCATCAAGGCCGGACTGGACACCATCCTGCGGGTCATGGACGAGGCCGTGAGCGCGGGCCTGGCGGCCGAGGGCGTGCTTCCCGGACCCATCGGCCTGCACAGAAAGGCCGGGCACATCTTCCAGCGCTCCACCATCAAGCGCCAGACCCACGAGAACATCATCGGCCAGATGTGCGCCTTCGCCTTCGCCGCAGCGGAGGAGAACGCCGCCGGGCACATCATCGTCACGGCCCCCACCTGCGGAGCGGCAGGCATAATCCCGGCCATGGCCCGGACCATGCGCACCCGCCTGGGCCTCTCCGAGCAGTCCATCCGCGAGGGGCTGCTGGCGGCTGCGGCCGTGGGCTTCCTGGCCAAGCACAACGCCAGCATCGCCGGGGCCGAGGCGGGCTGCCAGGCCGAAGTGGGCGTGGCCTCGGCCATGGCCGCAGCCATGCTGGCCCACGCCACGGGCTACGACGCTTACGTCACCGAGAACGCGGCCGAGACCGCCCTGGAGCACCACCTGGGCATGACCTGCGACCCCGTGGGCGGCTATGTGCAGATTCCCTGCATCGAGCGCAACGCCATGGGCGTGGTCAAGGCGTACACGGCCTTCGTCATCGCCACCGATGTGCTTCCCACGCGCTACAAGATCGGCCTGGACCAGGCCATAGAGGCCATGCGCGCCACGGGCAAGGACATGCACTGCAAGTACAAGGAGACGGCCCAGGGCGGCCTGGCGGCCATCGTGGCCAACTGCTGACGACGCGTTCCTCAAGCTGAAGCACTCCGGCTCCAAGCGGCGGCGAGATGACGTCGTCCGCATCTCGGCGTGCGGCCGAGCCCCAGAGCCCCCACCGGCAAGCTCTGCTCTTCTTCCCTGTCCCTCTTCGCCGACTGCCCCCCGGCAGGCCAAGGCCGCTCATGCCGTGCTCGGGGCATGGCCCCTTGGCGTTGGCGGGGCTCTGGCAGCTTCACCACCGTGATGCGGCTCCTGCCCGGGATTGACACACACATGAGCATATGAAAATATGAGCGCTCGTTCATACGAACTTTCCGCAACCGCAACACGTGGCGCAAGAAATGGAGCAAGACATGGCAACGACGACGTTCATCATCCGGGAAATGGACTGCTCAGAGGAGGTGAGTGTGCTTACGCGCGCCCTCATCCCCGTGGTGGGGCAAGAAGACCGGCTCGCCTTCGACCCCCTGCAGCGCAAGCTGCACGTCGATCTTTCCGGTCTGGCTGTGACACCTGAGCAGATCATCGAGGCCGTGGCCCGGACGGGCATGCAGGCGGAGCGCTTCCAGCCCGCCCTGGCGAATTGCTCCTGCTGCGGGGGCGGCTGCGCCACGTCCAAAAGCGGCTTCTGGCAGCGCCGGGGACGCGAGCTGCTCTGCGCCGCAAGCGGCGTGCTCTGGGCCCTTGGCCTGCTGCTCATGATGGCCGAGCACGGCTCGTTCCTGGCCGCGTTCCGGGAAAGCGGCGCCGCCCCCGCACCGGCCAAGCTGCTTTGGGTGCTGGCGGCGCTGGGCGGCGTGTGGCATGTGCTGCCCAAGGCCCTCCACTCCCTGCGGTCCCTGCGGCCGGACATGAACCTGCTCATGGTGCTGGCCGTGGCCGGGGCCATGGCCATCGGCGAATATTCCGAAGGAGCCTCGGTGGCCTTTCTCTTCGCCCTGGCGAACCAGCTGGAGTCCTGGAGCGTGGCGCGGGCCGGAAACGCCATCCAGGCCCTCATGAGCCTGGCCCCGGACACGGCCCTCGTGCTCTCGCCCTTTTCCCCCGCGCCCGTGGCAACCAGGGTGGAGAACGTGCCCCTGGGGACGCTGGTCCTTGTGCGCCCGGGCGACCGCATCCCCCTGGACGGAGTGGTGCGCTCCGGCTTTTCCGCGGTGGACCAGTCGCCCATAACGGGCGAATCCATGCCCGTGGCCAAGCAGGCCGGGGATGCGGTCTTCGCCGGCACCATCAACGCCGAGGGCGCGCTGGAAGTGGAAACCACCAAGCCCGCCTCCGAGTCCACCCTGGCCAGAATCATGCGCATGGTCGAACAGGCGCAGTCGAAGCGGGCCAGGGCCGTGCAGTGGGTGGAAAAGTTCGCGGCGGTCTACACCCCGGTCATGATCGGCGTCGCCGTCCTGCTCGCCGTGGCGCCGCCGCTCTTTTTCGGCGGCCAGTGGGACCGCTGGTTCTACGAGGCGCTGGTGATCCTCGTCATCTCCTGCCCCTGCGCCCTGGTCATCTCGACGCCGGTGAGCATCGTGGCCGGGCTGGCCTCGGCCGCGCGCAACGGCGTGCTGATCAAGGGCGGCGTGTTCCTGGAGGTTCCCGCCACCCTGAACGCCGTGGCCCTGGACAAGACCGGCACCCTGACCCATGGCAGGCCCACGGTGACCGAGGTGAACACCCTGGGCGGCATCTCCGAGGAACGACTTTTGGGCATCGCCGCCGCGCTGGAGTCGCGCAGCAGCCACCCCCTGGCCAAGGCCATCGTCCGGCACACCGCAAGCCTCGGCATCGCCCCGGCCCAGATTGAAGAGGCCCAGTCCCGCCCGGGTCTTGGCGCACAGGGTCGCGTCCAAGGGCGCGACGACCAGGGGCGCGAGCATTTCATCGGCAATCTGCGCTTCCTTGAGGAATTCGGCGGCGTCCCCCTTTCCGAAGAACTGCGGGGCATCCTCGCCCGCCACGAGCAGTCGGCGGGCACCGCGATCCTGGTGTGGGACAGCGAGGCGGTGCTTGGCTGCATGCTGCTGGAGGACAAGGTGCGTCCGCAGTCCAAGGCGGCCCTGGCCGTGCTGAAGGCCCTGGGAGTGGAGACCATCGTCATGCTCAGCGGCGACAACGCCAGGACCGCCGCGAAGATCGCCTCCGAGGCGGGAGTGCCGGAGTACCGCTCCGACCTGCTGCCCGAGGACAAGACGCGGGCCGTGGAAGAGCTGGTCCGGTCCGGCAGGCGCGTGGCCATGGTCGGCGACGGCATCAACGATGCGCCCGCGCTGGCGGCGGCGCATCTCGGCGTGGCCATGGGGGCCATCGGCACCGATGTGGCCATTGAGACGGCGGATGTGGCCCTCATGTCCGACGACCTGTCCAAGCTGCCCTGGCTTGTGCGGCACTCGCGCCGCACCCTGGGCACCATCAAGGCGAACATAGGCTTCGCCCTGGCCATCAAGGCCGTTTTCCTGCTGCTGGCGCTTTTCCAGGTCGCCACGCTCTGGACGGCCATCCTGGCGGACATGGGCTCGTCGCTTCTGGTCATCTTCAACGGCTTGCGCCTGCTGCGCGGCAAGGAATAGGGACAGGACGAGCCGTCAGCGGCGGAAAAAGGCCGGTGCCGCGACGCTGCCTGCTGCAATTCTGCTACGTGAACTTCCTGAAGGGCGATTGGCTGGCCCGCATGCGGCGTCCGGTGTAGCCGTATCCAAAACCGGACGAAGCGCGAGAGGAGGTGCGTTAGAGGCCGGTGCCGAATTGCGCGCCGGTTTACTTCACCCCAAAGGGTACAGAGACGGGTACACATTTCGGTTTCGGCCCCCGAAAAGCCACAAAAAAAGGGTTACGGCACAAACCGTAACCCTGAATTTCTGGCGGAGAGGGAGGGATTTGAACCCTCGATGGGCTTTTAAGGCCCATACCCGCTTAGCAGGCGAGCGCCTTCGGCCGACTCGGCCACCTCTCCAATCAAGCGCACCTTACCGGCGCGGACGAATCCTTTACCCTTTCGCGGCGCAGGATGTCAAGGCATTGCTGCACATCAACCTTTTTTGCGCGAGGCGGCGGTCTTGGCTCCGGCCGAACGTTTGGTGTTGGCCGTGGCCTTGCCCGAGCCGGTGGACTTGCCGGTTTTGCCCGCCTTACCAAGCTTTGCGGGCTGGTCGACCTTGGCCGCCTCCATGTCGCGACGCGATTTCCCCAGCCGGGGGGCACGGTTGGTCAGCGGGCGCTCGGCTTCCTTCTTCTCGTGGCTGGAGCGGAACACCGCGGCCAGCGGGGCCTTCTTAATGCCGAGGAGCTTGCGCAGCTGGTTCTCCAGGTACTTGCCGTAGGCCGGGGTCACAAGGTCCGCGTCGTTGACGAAGAACACGAACATGGGCGGATCTTCGTCCGCCTGGGTGAGGTAATAGAACTTGGCCCGGCGGCGCTTGATGACCGGGGGCTGGTGCTTGGTGGTGGCCTCGGCCATGGCGCGGTTCAGCGCGCCGGTGCCGATGCGGATGACGCACTCGCGGCGGATCTCCTCGGCCAGGGGCAGAATCTTCTGCGTGCCCGCGCCCGTGAGGGCGGAAATGTACAGCACCGGCACGTGCGGGCAGATGCGCAGGGCGTCGGCGTAAGCCTCGCGCAGTTCCTCCAGCCGCGACTTGTGCACCAGATCCAGTTTGTTCACGGCCACCATGAAGGGCGTGCGCTGCTCCGCCAGGTAGGCGATGAGCCGCTTGTCCTGGTGACTCAGGCCCTCCATGGCGTCGAGCACCAGGATGGTCACGTCGGCGCGCTTGCTGGAGGACAGGGCCCGGTACACGGAGAGCTTTTCCAGATGGTCGGTGATGGACGCGCGCCGGCGCACGCCCGCCGTGTCCACAAAGGTATAGCGGCGGCCGTCCTTCTCAAAGCCCACGTCCACCGAGTCGCGCGTGGTGCCCGCGATGTCGCTGACGATCTGTCGGGCCTCGCCCACCAGGGTGTTGACCAGGGAGGACTTGCCCGCGTTGGGGCGGCCCAGCATGCACAGTTTAAGCCCCAGCTC
>NZ_DATMYK010000233.1:0-7933 GCF_035560995.1 Humidesulfovibrio sp.
ACGCCAAGCGCCTGGGGGTCAAGACCGACGAGCTGCTCATCTCCCAGCCCGACTTCGGCGAGCAGGCCCTGGACATCTGCGACCTCCTGGTGCGCTCCGGAGCCGTGGACGTGGTGGTCATCGACTCCGTGGCCGCGCTCATCCCCCAGGCCGAGCTTGAGGGCCAGATGGGCGAGACCCAGGTGGGCGGCCAGGCGCGCCTCATGAGCCATGCCCTCAGGAAGCTCACCGGCACCATCCACAAGTCCCGCGCCGTGGTGGTCTTCATCAACCAGATCCGCATGAAGATCGGCATGACCGGCTACGGCAGCCCGGAAACCACCACCGGCGGCAACGCGCTCAAGTTCTACGCCTCCATCCGCATGGACATCCGCCGCATCCAGAGCCTTAAGGATAAGGAAGAGGCCTACGGCAACCGCACGCGCATCAAGGTGGTCAAGAACAAGGTGGCCCCGCCCTTCCGCGAGGCCCTGGTGGACATCCTCTACGGCACCGGCATGAGCCGCGAGGGCGAGATCATCGACCTTGGCGTGGAGAACAAGATCATCGAGCAGAGCGGCTCCTGGTTCGCCTTCGGCTCCGAGCGCCTGGGCCAGGGCAAGGAGAACGTCCGCGCGCTGCTGGTGGAAAACGCCGAGCTGCGCCAGCAGATTGAGGACAAGCTCCTGGAGCACCTGGGCATGACTCCGCCCGCCTTCATCCCGGCGGCGGAAGAACCCGCTGCGGAGATTGACGAGTAGCACGCAGGCAGCCCCGTAACGCCCGCATCCATACATTATTTTGGAGAACGAAACCCGCATGAAAGCCGCAGAAATCCGCTCCCGCTTTTTGAAGTTCTTTGAAAAGAACGGCCACACCGTGGTGGAGTCCTCCACCCTGGTGCCCAAGGACGACCCCAGCCTGCTCTTTACCAACGCTGGCATGGTGCAGTTCAAGAAGGTCTTCCTCGGCCAGGAGAAGCGCGCCTACGTGCGGGCCACCACCAGTCAGAAATGCCTGCGCGTGGGCGGCAAGCACAACGACCTGGAGAACGTGGGACGCACCGCGCGCCACCATACCTTCTTCGAGATGCTGGGCAACTTCTCCTTCGGCGACTACTTCAAGGCCGACGCCATCAAGTTCGCCTGGGCCTTCATCACCGAGGAACTGAAGCTGCCCAAGGACAAGCTCTACGTCTCCATATATAAGGACGACGACGAGGCGGGCGAACTGTGGCAGCAGGTGGCGGGCGTGCCCGCCGAGCGCATCTACCGGCTTGGAGAGAAGGACAACTTCTGGTCCATGGGCGACACCGGCCCCTGCGGCCCCTGCTCGGAAATCTACGTGGACCAGGGCGCGGACATGGCCTGCGGCCCGGACTGCGGCATCGGCAAATGCGACTGCGACCGCTACCTGGAGATCTGGAACCTCGTGTTCATGCAGTTCGACCAGGCCGCCGACGGCACCCGCACCCCGCTGCCCCGCCCCTCAATCGACACCGGCATGGGCCTTGAGCGCATCGCCGCCGTGGTGCAGGGCAAGCGCTCCAACTTCGAGACCGATATCTTCCGCGCCCTCATCGACTACGTGGCCGAGAAGGCCAAGGTGAAGTACCACGCGGACAAGGACACGGACACCGCGCTGCAGGTCATCGCCGACCACAGCCGCTCCATCGCCTTTTTGATCACCGACCAGATCCTGCCGTCCAACGAGGGCCGCGGCTACGTGCTCAGGCGCCTCATCCGCCGGGCCTTCCGCTTCGGTCGCCTCATCGGCCTCACCGATCCCTTCCTGCACGAGACCGCCCGCCAGGTGGTGGCCCACATGCGCGATGCCTACCCCGAGCTTCTGTCCAACCAGGAGTTCATGACCAAGGTCATCCGCGAGGAGGAGGAGCGCTTCTCCCAGACGCTCGACAAGGGCCTGGTGATCCTGGAGGACGAACTGGCGCGGCTTGGGGCCGAGGGCAAGGGCGCGGGAATTTCCGGCGAGTTCGCCTTCAAGCTGTACGACACCTTCGGCTTCCCGCTGGACATCGTCAACGACGTGGCCGGCAAGCTCGGCGTGGCCGTGGACGAGCCCGGCTTCATGGCCTGCATGAAGGAGCAGAAGACCCGCGCCAAGAAGGCCTGGAAGGGCAGCGGCGAGAAGGACGTGGCCAGCATGTTCCAGGGGTTGCTTGAGGCGGGCGTGAAGACCCGCTTCACCGGCAGCACCCAGTTCGAGGACCAGGGCCGTATCGTGGCCCTTTTGAACGGCGAGGCCGAGGCCGTGGACAAGCTGGAGCAGGGCGAGGGCGGCTGGCTGGTGGCCGCGAGCACCCCGTTCTATGGCGAGTCCGGCGGACAGGAAGGCGACCACGGCGAGGTGCACACCGAAACCGGCGCGGCCGACGTGCTGGAGACCGTGAAGCCTGCGGCCGACCTCACCGTGCACAAGATCTTCGTCAACGACGGCGAGGTGCTGAGCGGCCAGACCGCAGACCTCACCGTGGACGCGCGCGGCCGTTTGGCGTCCTCGCGCAACCACACCACCACGCACCTCCTGCATGCGGCCCTGCGCCAGGTGCTGGGCGACCACGTGAAGCAGTCCGGTTCGCTCGTCGGGCCGGAGCGCCTGCGCTTCGACTTCACGCACATCGCGCCCATGACCCCGGCTGAGATCACCCGCGTGGAGCAGATCGTGAACCGCGCCATCCTGGACAACATCCCGGTGGGACGCGAGTTCGTGAGCCAGAAGGAGGCCGTGGCGCGCGGCGCCATGGCGCTGTTCGGCGAGAAGTACGGCGACACCGTGTGCCTGGTGGAAGTGCCCGGCGTGAGCATGGAACTGTGCGGCGGCACCCACCTGGTGCAGACCGGCCAGGCGGGCAGCTTCGTGGTGCTTTCCGAAACCGGCGTGGCCGCGGGCATCCGCCGCATCGAGGCCGCCACGGGCTGGAACGTGTTGGCGCACCTGCAGACCCTGCGCCAGGAGATGGGCGAGGTTCAGGCCGTGCTGAAGGCCCGGCCCGAGGAAGTGGCCGCGCGCACCAAGGCCATGGCCGCCCAGGTGAAGGCCCTGCAGAAGGAAGTGGAGCGCCTGCAGACCAAGCTGGCCTCCGGCGAGGGCGGCGCGCGCATGGCCGAGGTGGAGGAGATTGGCGGGGTCAAGGTCATCGCCGTCAAGGCCGAGACCGCCAGCATCAAGAGCCTGCGCGACCAGATGGACGCGCTCAAGAGCAAGCTGCCCTCCGGGGTGGCCATGCTCGCCGCGCCCACCGAGGACGGCAAGGTGGCCGTGCTTATCGCGGTCAGCAAGGATTTGCATGCAAAGTTCACAGCGCCCGCCCTCATCAAGGACGTGGCGGCGGAAGTGGGCGGCTCTGGCGGCGGCAGGCCCGACATGGCCCAGGCCGGCGGCACCGACCCCGCAGGAATCGACAAGGCCATCGCCAAACTGAAAGAGTTGGTGGCCAAGGCCTAGCAGACGTTTTGCGCCTTTCTGCGGGGTTGTCCCGCAGGAAAGACGAAGATTTTGGGTTGACAGGCTAAAACAAAGCCAGTAAGAGCCCTGTTTCCAGTTTGGATGAAGGAGCAGCCCTACATGAATACGTACAGCCCGGTCCCCGCGGACCTGAAGCACGAATGGTTTGTGGTCGATGCCACGGACAAAGTGCTTGGCCGTCTGGCCACTGAGATTGCCCACCGCCTTCGCGGCAAGCACAAGCCCGGTTACGCCCCCCACATGGATGGCGGCGACTTCATCGTCGTGGTCAACGCCTCGAAGATCAAGGTCACGGGCGACAAGCTGAACAAGAAGATGTACTACAAGCACACCTTGTACCCCGGCGGCATCAAGAGCCGCACCCTCAAGGTGATGCTTGAGAAGAACCCCGAGCTGGTGATCATCCAGGCTGTGCGCGGCATGATGCCGAAGAACCGCCTGTCCCGTCAGATCATCAAGAAGCTCAAGGTGTTCCCCGGTCCCGACCACACCCATGCCGCCCAGAAGCCTCAGGCTCTGGACCTGTAAAGAGGAGCGGAACCCATGTCCGATTTCAACTACGGCACCGGCAAGCGCAAGAACGCCGTCGCCCGCACCCGTCTGTACCAGGGCACCGGTCAGATCACCATCAATGACCGTCCCTACGAAGACTACTTCCCGCGCAAAACCCTGCAGATGATCGTGCAGCAGGCGCTGAAGCTGACCAAGAATGCCGACAAGTTCGACATCAAGGTCAACGTCGCCGGCGGCGGCGTGGCCGGACAGGCTCAGGCCGTCCGTCACGGCATCGCCCGCGCCCTGCTCCTGGTCGATCCCGAACTGCGCGGCACCCTGAAGAAGGCCGGGTTCCTGACCCGTGACGCCCGCAAGAAGGAACGCAAGAAGTACGGCCAGAAGGGCGCCCGCGCTCGCTTCCAGTACTCGAAGCGTTAAGCCGGCAAGGCTTCCCGCCTTCCCCGTCCAGCCCATTCGGGCCGGCACCCCACAAGGGTGTCGGCCCTTTTCGGTTTGGAACGCGGGGTAGAGAGTCTCTGGTGCGGCGTTCCCGCGTCTCGATAACCGGCCAATTGTATGCAGGATGAGCTGGTCTGCCCGCAGGGCGCAAAAAGAGCGAAAATTCCCTGTTGACAGCTTTTGCCTGAAAGGGTGAGGTGTGGCGCACCGAAGCATGCTGATCGATCTCCCCTTTGCGGGTCCAGGGGGTGCATGCCCCCTGGCGGAGGGGCCTGGGGAGGCGGAGCCTCACCAGCCAGTATTTACCTAGAACCGATGGAGAACTGAATGCGTCTGTCCAAAGCTTATGTCCCCACCCTGAAGGAAGTGCCTGCCGACGCCGAGGTTGTGAGCCACCGCCTGCTTCTGCGCGGCGGTTTCGTGCGCCAGCTTACGCGCGGCATCTACACCTACCTGCCCCTGGGCCTGAAGGCTCTGAACAAGGTGGCCGACATCGTGCGCGAGGAAATGAACCGCGCGGGCGCGCAGGAAATCCTCATGCCCATGGTGCAGCCCGCGGATCTCTGGGCCGAGACCGGCCGCTGGGAGTTCTACGGCAAGGAGCTGCTGCGCTTCAAGGACCGCGCCGACCGCGACTACTGCCTCGGACCCACGCACGAGGAAGTCGTCACCGACCTGGTGCGCGGCGAGGTGCGCTCCTACCGCCAGCTGCCCATCAACCTGTACCAGATCCAGACCAAGTTCCGCGACGAGATCCGGCCCCGCTTCGGCCTCATGCGCGGTCGCGAGTTCGTCATGAAGGACGCCTACTCCTTCGACCGCGACGAAGCGGGCGCGGACGTGAGCTACAAGGCCATGTACGACGCCTATTGCGCCATCTTCCGCCGCCTGGGCCTGGAGTTCCGCCCGGTGGAGGCCGACACCGGCTCCATTGGCGGCAACTTCAGCCACGAGTTCATGGTCCTGGCCGATACCGGCGAGGACACCATCGCCACCTGCCAGGGCTGCGACTACGCCGCCAACCTGGAAAAGGCCGAGGTGGTGGTGCCGGTGGACAAGTGCGACTGCGGCCACGACTGCCCGGCCCACAGCGAAATTCCCACCCCGGCCAAGCACACCGTGGACGAGCTGTGCGAGTTCCTGGGCATCGAGCCCGGCGCGCTCATCAAGACCCTGCTCTTCGACGTGGACGGCGCGCCCGTGGCCGCCCTTGTGCGCGGCGACCGCGAGCTGAACGAGATCAAGCTGAAGAACCACCTGCACGCCCAGGACGTGAAGCTGGCGAGCCCGGAGCAGGTCGTGGCCTGGACCGGGGCGCCCGTGGGCTTCGCCGGGCCTGTCGGCCTCAAAGCCGCCAATATCAAGATCATCGCCGACCGCGAGCTGGATTTCGACTGCGGCTGGATCACCGGGGCCAACAAGGCCGACCTGCACCTGAAGAACGTTGACCTGCGCCGCGACGTGAAGGTCGACGCCTACGCCGACCTGCGCAACATCACCGAGGCCGACAAATGCCCGCGCTGCGGCGGAACCATCCGCCTGCGCAAGGGCATTGAGGTGGGCCACGTGTTCAAGCTGGGCCTCAAGTACTCCCAGGCCATGAACGCCACTTTCCTGGACGAGAACGGCAAGGACCAGGTCATGGTCATGGGCTGCTACGGCATCGGCGTGTCGCGCATCGTGGCCTCGGCCATCGAGCAGAACCACGATGACGACGGCATCAAGTTCCCGCCGTCCATCGCGCCCTACGAAGTGGCCCTGCTCTCCCTGGCGGGCAAGGATGCCGAAGTGGCCGTCGCCGCCGACAAGCTCTACGCCGAACTGGTGGCCCAGGGCGTCGAGGTGCTTTACGACGACCGCGACGAGCGCCCGGGCAGCAAGTTCAAGGACGCCGACCTCATGGGCATGCCCATGCAGCTCGTGCTCGGCGGCAAGGGTCTCAAGGCCGGCATCATCGAGGCCAAGGACCGGCGCACCGGTGAAAAGCGCGAGCTGAAGCTGGCCGACTTCGCCGCCGAGTTCGCCAATTGGCGGCGCACCGTGCGCCAGGGCTGGGGCCTGGGAGTAGAATAAGGAAAGTAGAGTAGGAAAAGAGTCCAGGGGCGCCGCCCCTGGACCCCGCCAGGGGGTATGCACCCCCTGGACCCGCAGACCAAACAAGAAGCCCCGGAGCGCAAAGCGCTCCGGGGCTTCTTGTTTGGGGCAGACCGAAGGGCAGGCCGCAGTGAACTGCATGGGGAAAAGCCCTGCGGACGAAGGCGCTGGGGCGGAAAAACTATCTGGCGCGCAGCTCCCGCAGGAAGGCGTCCAGTTCCTTCATGAACTCCGGCAGCAGGTTTTCTTCGCCGCGAATCTTGCGCACCACCTCGCCCTTGCGGAACACGATGCCCGAACCGCGCCCGCCCGCGATGCCGATGTCCGCCTCGCGCGCTTCGCCGGGGCCGTTCACCACGCAGCCCATCACCGCCACCTTGAACACCTCGGGCACGTCGCGCAGCCGGCGCTGAACTTCTTCCGCCAGTTCGATGAGCCCGATCTCCGTACGGCCGCAGGTGGGACAGCTGATGACCTCCGGCCCGCGCTCACGCAGTCCCAAAGCCCGCAGAATGTCGTAGGCCACGCCGATTTCCGCCACCGGGTCGTGCGTCAGCGACACGCGCAGGGTATCCCCGATGCCTTGAAACAGCAGCACGCCCAGGCCCACGGCGCTTTTGACAGCGCCCGGCAGAAGCGTGCCCGCCTCGGTGACGCCGATGTGCAGGGGGTAGTCCACGCGGCTGGACAGAATCTGGTAGGCCTCGATGGTGTGCAGCACGCTGGAGGACTTGAGGGAAATCTTGATGTCGTGAAAACCCCGGCGCTCCAGAAGCGCCACATGCCCCAGGGCGCTTTCCACCATGGCCTCGGGCGTCGGCCCGCCGAAGCGCGCCAGCAAATCTTTTTCCACGGAGCCGCTGTTGACGCCGATGCGCATGGGCACGCCGCGCTCCTTGGCCGCGCGCACCACCGTGTCCACCTTGTCCTCGCCGCCAATGTTGCCGGGGTTGATGCGCAGGCCGTCCACGCCCGCCTCAAGGGCCATCAGCGCCAGGCGGTGGTCGAAATGGATGTCGGCGATGAGCGGCACCGGGGAATCCTTGCGGATGTGCGCCAGAGCCTTGGCCGCGGCTTCGTCCGGCACGGCCAGGCGCACGATCTCGCAGCCTGCCTTGGCCAGCTCGCGCACCTGGGCCGTGGCCGCGAACACGTCGCGCGTGTCCACATTGGTCATGCTTTGCACGCGGACAGGGTTGCCCCCGCCCACGCCCACCGGTCCCACCATCACAGCGTGTGTCTTTTTGCGTGTCAGCATAGGCCATGCACGTAGCGCACTTCCTGCCGTTCGCCAAGGGCAGGTGCGGGAGATGAATCCTGGGGCGCTGCCCAAGAGTCCGCAAGGGGCGCTGCCCAAGAGTCCGCAAGGGGCGCTGCCCCTTGAACCCCGCCAGGGGGTATGCACCCCCTGGACCCGCAT
>NZ_DATMYK010000234.1:0-4887 GCF_035560995.1 Humidesulfovibrio sp.
GGTGTCCTCGCTGATGAGCCGGGCCTTGGAGCGGCCGAAGCTCATGGCTCCCTTGCCGCCCGCGCCGCCGCCCTGCATCTGGCGCATGAAGAAGATCCACACGCCGATCAAAAGCAGCATGGGGAACCAGGACACGAGGAGCGTCATGTACCAGGGGGAATCCTCGGGCGGCTCGGCCGTCACCTGGATCTTGCTGGCCACCAGCGAGGGCACGAGGTTCGGATCATCGGGCGCGAAGGTGACGAATTTCTTGTCCCCGGTCATGACGCCGGTGATCTTCTGGCCCTGGATCTTGACGGACACGACCTCCCCATCCTTCACCCGGGCGACGAAGTCGCTGTACGACAGCTTGTGCTGCGGCGCGGGGGATTGGCTGAAGAGATTGAACAGCACGACCATGACCAGTGAAATGGTCGCCCAAATAAGCAAATTCTTTGTGAAGCTATTCAAGAGGAGAACCTCCGGAGCGGGCTTGCGCTGTGGGTCGGTATGGGGCCGGAAGCCGGGAAGGTCGTGCATGCACCCGGTACAAGGCCCCGCCAATGGACTGCAAGATAAGGCATACGTGCGAAAAAGCAAGGGGCTGAACTTCACGCAAAACTGCCCCGCCTGGGGGAGGCAACCTCTTTTCGCGTGGGCCCTTCCCTCCGGTTCGCTCTTGGCTTCCGGCCGCCGCCGCAGCGCAATCCTTGGGCCGGAATCACAGTGTGCGAAAAACAGAAAATATTTGCATTCCATGGCCCCGCTGTCAGCGGGCCGACAGAATTGTCGACCCCAATACCCCACAAAGTAACCATACCCGGCCCGCAGCAACCCCCAACCCCACGCTTGAAGCGGAGGTAGCCTCATGCTTAAGGAACGCACGGAACTGAACATCGACGACCTGACCATATGGGAAGACGCCAAGCAGATGATCGCCAAAGCCCGCGCGGAGGGCATCACCACGGCCTGGGACCGCCTGCAGTCCCAGACGCCGCACTGTACCTTCTGCGAGCTTGGCACCACCTGCCGCAACTGCACCATGGGACCCTGCCGCATCAGCAGCAAGCCGGGCGCCAAAATGCGCTTGGGCGTCTGCGGGGCCGACGAGCACGTCATCGTGGCCCGCAACTTCGGCCGCTTTATCGCCGGGGGATCGGCAGGACATTCCGACCATGGCCGCGACTTGATCGAGGTGCTTGAGGCCATTCTGGACGGCCACACCACGGACTACACCATCCGCGACGAGGCCAAGCTGCTGCGCCTGGCGGCGGAACTGGGCATTGAGTGCCAGGGCCGCGAGCTCAAGGATGTCGCACGCGACCTGATGGACTGCTGCTACGCCGACTTCGGCAGCCGCAAGGCGGGCCTGGGCTTTCTCTCGCGCGTGCCCAAGAAGCGCCTGGACATCTGGGAAAAGCTCGGCATCACCCCGCGCGGCATCGACCGCGAGATCGCCGAGATGATGCACCGCACGCACATGGGCTGCGACAACGACGCGCCCAACACCATGCTCCACGCCGCACGCACGGCGCTGGCCGACGGCTGGGGCGGCTCCATGATCGGCACCGAGCTCTCGGACGTGATCTTCGGCACGCCCACGCCCAGCCGCTCCACCGCCAACCTGGCCACCCTCAAGGCGGACATGGTCAACATCCTGGTCCACGGCCACAACCCCGTGGTGAGTGAGATGATCCTGGCCGCCGCGCGCGACCCGGAGCTGGTGGCCCGCGCCAAGGAACTGGGGGCCAGCGGCATCAACGTGGCGGGCCTGTGCTGCACCGGCAACGAACTCTTGATGCGCCAGGGCATCCCCATGGCGGGCAACCACCTCATGACCGAGCTGGCCATCATCACCGGCGCGGTGGAGGCCATCGTGGTGGACTACCAGTGCATCATGCCGAGCCTGGTGCAGATATCCCACTGCTATCACACGACGTTCTTCGACACGGCCAACAAGGCCCGCTTCACCGGGGCCGTGCACTACGACATCCACCCGCACAACGCGCTGAAGCAGGCCAAAGAGATGGTCGCCATCGCCGTTGAGGGTTTCGCCAAACGCGACAAGGCCCGCGTGTGCATCCCCGGCGAACCCGTGGACATCATGACCGGCTTCAGCAACGAGGCGGTCATAAGCGCCCTGGGCGGCAGCCTCACCCCGCTCATCGATGCCATCAAGGCGGGCAGCATCCGCGGCGCCGTGGGCATAGTCGGCTGCAACAACCCGAAGTTCCAGCAGGACTCCATGAACGTGGGCCTGGCCAAGGAACTCATCAAGAAGGACATCCTGGTCCTCGTCACCGGCTGCGTGACCACCGCCGCAGGCAAGGCGGGCCTGCTGGTGCCGGAGGGCGCGGAAATGGCCGGGCCGGGCCTCAAGGCCGTGTGCGGCGCGTTAGGCATCCCGCCCGTGCTGCACTACGGCTCCTGCGTGGACAACTCGCGCATCCTGCAACTCTGCGCCGCCCTGGCCAACGAACTCGGCGTGGACATCAGCGACCTGCCCGTGGGCGCAAGCTCGCCCGAATGGTACTCGGAAAAGGCCGCGGCCATCGGCCTGTACGCCGTGGCTTCCGGCATCTACACGCACCTAGGCCACCCGCCGCACATCCTGGGCTCCAGCGTGGTCACCGATCTGGCCGTGAACGGCCTGGAAGACCTCGTGGGCGCAAGCTTCGTCATCGAGCCCGACCCCGTGAAGGCGGCGGAGCTCTTTGACGCGCGCATCAAGATGAAGCGCCTGGCCCTCGGCCTGTCCGCCTAGAAGCAGATCCTCCTCCTTGGGCCGGCCGGGGTGTACTCCTCCGGTCGGCCCGCACCCCTACTTATAAGGAGCGCAGCATGAAGATCGCATTCGCGGGCAAGGGCGGCGCGGGCAAGACGAGCATCACCGCCTGGCTGGCCGACCACCTGGCCCGCAGGGGCGAAAACGTGTGGCTGGTGGATGCGGACACGGCCCTTTCCCTGGGCCAGGCCTGCGGGCTTGATCCCGCCGCCTTGCCCGCGCCCCTGGCCGAACGCGAGGACATCATCCGCCAGCACATCGGCCAGGGATACATGAGCCTGAACCCGGACGTCTCCGGCCTGCCGGATACCTTGAGCGTGGACGCGCCTCTGGGCGGCCCGGCCCTTCCCGGCGTCAGCCCCGGCCGCAAGCGCCTGCTGGTCATGGGCACCATCGC
Source organism: Humidesulfovibrio sp. (assembly GCF_035560995.1). GTDB lineage: Bacteria > Desulfobacterota > Desulfovibrionia > Desulfovibrionales > Desulfovibrionaceae > Humidesulfovibrio. The sequence goes on from NZ_DATMYK010000234.1 coordinate 3,162, forward strand.
CGGGGCCACCAACGGCCAGGGCGGCGGCTGCGCCTGCGCGGCCAACGCCCTGCTCAAAGCCGTGCTGGCGCATCTCATTCTGGAGCGGCGCGAGTGGGTGCTGGTGGATCTGGAGGCGGGCGTGGAGCACCTGGGCCGGGGTACCGTGGCCGATGTGGACGCCCTGGTTGTGGTGAGCGAGCCCAGCCTGCGGGCGCTTTCCACGGCGGGAGAGGTCTCGCGCCTGGCCCGCGGCCTGGGCCTTTCGCGCCAGGTGCTGGCGCTGAACCGCTGCGAGCCGGATCTTGCGCTGCCCACCCAACTGGCCGCACAGCTGAACCTACAGATGGACCTGCCGGAACGCATGCTGCGCATCCCCGCCCTGGCGGGTTTGAAGGCGCGGCAGCTCGAATCCGGCAGCGTGCTCGGCCTGCCGGAGGATGACGCCATTGGCGCACTGTGCGACGAACTGCTGGAACGGCTCGGCTCAAGCGGGACAAAAGCCCCGGAACCGTGCAGGAACATGACCGCCAGCGTTTCTGTTGCCCTAGGGGCTCCTTAGAGTGTAACGCTCACGTAAAGCGGGAGGGCCGCGCCATGATGCACACCGGCATAGACATCCTGTCGACCCTGAAACAGCCAGGACTGGAAGAGCTCGCCAACTGCTTCCAGCTGCGGAGCTACACCCGCAAAACGCAAATATTCCTGCCGCAAAACAGGGAAGACCTCATCTTCATCGTGGCCTCCGGCCGGGCGCGACTTTACCTGGCGTACGAGGACAAGGAATTCACCCTGGCCATCCTGGAGCGCGGCGACGTGTACAGCACGCACACCAGGGCCTACGTCTCCGCCCTGGAGGACACCAAGCTGCTCTGCGCCGAGACCTCCCAGGTGCGACGCTACATGTTGGCCCTGCCGGAGTTCACCGGGGCCATGGTGCGCGTACTGGGCGAGGTGCTCAAGCACTCCACCAGCATCATCGACGACCTGGCGTTCCACGACGTGCAGACCCGGCTGGTGCGCTTCCTGCGCTTCGTGGTCTCGCAGAGCGGGCAACTCCAGCCCGGCGGCGGCATGCTGGTGAATCTGGGGCTGACCACCGAGCAACTGGCCAGCCTGCTCGGCACCACGCGGCAAACGCTCTCCACCATGCTGAACGCCCTGGAACGCGAGGGCCGCATGGAGCTGCGCGGGCGCGGCAGCATCTTCATCCCGGACATGGCGGCCCTTGGACCGTTGTAAAAACGCCGGGCTGAAACCCGGCTGCGGTCTTGCGCACACACGGCAAAGCGGGTAAACGGTGTGTCCCCGGCATGGAAGCGTATCGTCACCGGTGTGGCGCCTGGACTTCAAATCCAGTGGAACGTCGAGAGGCGTTCGGTAGGTTCGACTCCTATACGCTTCCGCCACCCCTCCCCGGCACGGGGTTCGGGCGGCGGCGAGAAAAAAGTTGCGGGCCTTCGCAAAAAGTTCTTGCCAAGCGACGGGGGCTTGCCTTAAAGAGTCCTTCCCTACGGGCGATTAACTCAGCGGTTAGAGTGCCACCTTCACACGGTGGAAGTCCCGAGTTCAAATCCCGGATCGCCCACCATAGAGAAATCGGCCCCGCTTGTCGGGGCCTTTTTCGTTTCATGTCCCTAATGTCGTAGATCAAGGTCCAATGCCCACAGGAGCGTTCAATGCGCATCGTGCTCTACCAGCCGGAGATTCCGCCCAACACCGGAAACATTGCCCGGTTGTGCGCGGC
>NZ_DATMYK010000235.1:0-3532 GCF_035560995.1 Humidesulfovibrio sp.
GGGAACTGTAAATGGCAGCGCTTTTCTCCACAACAGGGGCTGTTGGGGCGGAGCTTAAGATCAGCGACGCCGAATTCGTGCAACTGCGCGACTTCATCTATGCCCAGTGCGGCATATATGTGGCCGACAACCGCAAGTACCTGCTTGAGAACCGTCTGGCCAACCGTCTGAAGCTGCTGAATCTGAAGAGTTTTGGAGAATACTACCACTATCTCCAGTATGACTCCAACAAGAAGACGGAGTTGACCAAGCTCTTCGAGGTTATCACCACCAACGAGACGAGCTTTTACCGCAATCCGCCGCAGCTCAAGGTCTTTCAGGAGAACATCCTGACTGAGGTCATCGCCGAGTTGAAGAAGAAGGGCGACAAGCGGTTGCGCATCTGGTCCGCGGGCTGCTCCACGGGCGAGGAACCATACACTCTGGCCATCATCGTGGCCGAGGTGCTGAGGGGAGAGCTTGCGAGCTGGGACGTGCGCATAACCGCAAGCGACCTCTCGGAGCGCGTGCTCGAGGCCGCTCGCAAAGGCCTTTACAACGAGTACACCCTGCGCACCACGCCCAAGGAGATCGTCACTCGCTACTTCGACAAGGACGGCGAGAACTTCCGCGTCAAGCCGGAGCTCAAGCGGCTCATCTCCTTCGGGCAGCTGAACCTTTCCGACCGCGTGGCCCTCAAACGGGTTGAGCGTTCGCAGATCGTGTTCTGCCGCAACGTCATCATCTATTTCGACGACGAGATGAAGCGCAAGGTCATCGGCGCCTTCTACGACAATCTTTTGCCCTCGGGGTACCTTCTCATCGGGCATTCGGAGTCGCTGCACAACATCACGCGCTCCTTCAAGCCCATCCACTATCCCGGGGCCATCATGTACAAGAAGGAGGCCTGATGCCCCTGCGAACGGGAGCAGACGGCCAGCGGTCCGGGTGAAATTTGGGCGCCAGGGTCATTGCCATAGCGAACCAGAAGGGCGGGGTGGGCAAAACCACAACCGCACTGAACCTGGCGGCCGCGCTGGCCCGGCTGAACAAGCGGGTGCTGGTCATGGACCTGGATCCGCATGCCAATGCCTCGGTGCATCTCTCCTTTTTTCCGGAGACGCTGGAGGCCACGGCATACGATCTTTTCCAGGCGGAGAAAGCTGACGGTGCGCTTTTCGAACGCATCCGCAAGACGGGGCTTTCCGGCGGGTTCGACTTCATTCCAGGGCACATCAGGCTCTCGGAACTCGAAGTGGACCTTAAGGAGCGCAAGAACAAGGGCCTCATCTTGAGCGATGCGCTGACCTTGAAGCGCGAGGAATACGACTATGTGCTGGTGGACTGCCCGCCACACGTGGGCATTCTCCTGGTAAACGCCATCGTGGCCTCGGATTTGGTGCTCATTCCCATACAGACGGATTTTCTCGCCCTGTACGGGATCAGGCTCCTGTTCGACACCATCCGGCTTTTGAACCGGGTGCTGCCAAAAAGTGTGCGCTACATGGCCCTGGCCACCATGTACGACCAGCGCACGGCGGCCTGCAGGCGCATACTGCGTTTGATGCGCGACAAGCTGGGCGAGCGCGTGTGCGAGACGGTGATCCATTTCGACACCAAGTTCAGGGAATCGAGCGCAGGCGGAAAAGTGATTTTCGAGGTGGACCCCAAGGCCCGCGGAGCCGTGGAATACCTGCAACTGGCAAAAGAGATAGCTGCACATGAAAACGCCTGAACAATATTTCGTCGAAGATGTCCGCCTGCCGGATGTGGACGACGCCGGACGCGCCCTGACCAGCGCGGAAGAGGCTTTCCTGGACAAGTACCTCGGCGTGGAACGCGAGAAGGTGTTGGCCCAGGCCAAGAGGCTTGACCCGCGCGGATCGGACATTGTGGCGGGAATTGCGCCAGCCGCCGGCTCTGGCGGTGGGGAAGAGCACTCCGATGAGAAGATGCGCAACCAGTCGGAAATCCGCCTGGTGAGTTTTTCGTTGCTGGAGCGTGAGTATGCTCTGCCTATCACGGTGATTCAGGAAGTCATCCGTTTCATGAAGCCGACGCAATTGCCCACGGCGCCGCCCTGCATCGCGGGCATCATCAATTTGCGCGGTCGGGTGACGCCTCTGGTCAGCCTGCGCACCCTGCTCGGCATTCCGGGCGAGCAGGAAGACCGCTTCATCGTGGTCTGCCGCCACCGGGGCCTGCAGATAGGGCTCATGATCGGCGCGGTGTCCACCATGTACAAGGCTGGCGGCGACGACCTTGAATGGAACGTTGAAGGCAACATCGGCGTCAGCGCGCACCTGCTCATGGGCCTTTACAAGGCCGGGGAAAAACTCATCAGCATCCTGTCCATCGACAATCTGGTCCAGGTCGTGCTGCAAGGGGGAAGGACACATGCCTAAACATATTCTGATTGTGGACGATTCTAAGACAGTGAGGAACCTCGTCGCCTTCATCATGAAGAAAGAAGGCTTCAAGGTGACCACGGCGGAGGACGGGCTGGACGGCCTGGAAAAGCTGTACGCCGCGGAACAGGTGGACCTCATCGTGAGCGACGTGAACATGCCGCGCATGGACGGGTTCACCTTCATCAAGAACGTCCGCGAGCAAGAGGCTTACCGGGACATCCCGATCATCGTCCTGTCCACGGAAGGCCAGGACAAGGACATCGAAACCGGGTTGACCCTGGGTGCGAACCTTTACATGGTGAAGCCAGCCCAGCCGGAAAAGATGGTCCGCAACGTAAAAATGCTCCTGGGGTGATTTCCGCCGCGCCCCGGTTGCGGGCCACGGGGCCGCCCCGCGCGGATGGTTGCAGGACGGCGGAAACACACGAGCAGGCAGGTAGCTGAATGAGCCAGGATTACCTTGATCCAGAGATTCTCTCCGACTTCTTCGTGGAAGCCAAGGAGCACCTGGAGACCATAGAACCCAATCTGCTCCAGTTGGAGAAAAGCCCGGAGAATCTTGGCCTGCTGAACGAGATCTTCCGGCCCATGCACTCGCTCAAGGGTGCGTCCGGCTTTCTTGGCCTGCACAAGATCAACGGACTTGCGCACAAGGCCGAGAACATCCTGGATGAATTGCGCCAGGGAGCCATGGCCGTCAACTCCGGCATCATGGACATCATTCTTGCCGCCACCGACGCCCTGCGCACCATGGTGGAGAACCTGGAGACCACGGGCCAGGAAGGCGAGGTCGACACCGCGAACATCATTGCGCGCATCGAAAGCGCCCTGGCCGGCGAGGTTCCCGCAGCCGCTCATCCCGCTGAGCATGCCGCGCCTCTTGCCCCGCTTGAAGAATCTGTCGCCGAGGACGCCCAGCCGGAACTGGAGCCTGAGCCCATGGCTGAGACTTACGCCGATTTGGTGGCCGAGGAAGCCCCGCCGCAGTCTGCCGGACCGTTGACCATTCGCTGGCAGAACGTCGTGTACGAGCCGGGACCGGACTTCGACGCGACGCCGTACATGCTGACCACGGTCGGTGAAGGGCATTTGACCGATTTTCTCGAAGAGGCCCGCGACCTGGTGGGCAACCTGAACCAGGG
>NZ_DATMYK010000236.1:0-7726 GCF_035560995.1 Humidesulfovibrio sp.
GTATCGAGGCTGAGATCGCGGGACACGATGACGTCGGCATTGACGAGAACGTCCGGGCTGAGGTCGCGCCCCATCATTTTGGCGGTTTTGAGGTTCAGGGAAAGGCCCACGGCGTCGGGCATGACCATCTTCAGCTTGCGCGGTTGGACGCCCTGGAAGATGCTGATCATCTGCCCGGCGTGGAACATCCCCAAAGGCTTGAGCTCGAAGTCGTACGCGCCCATGAGCGCGCCAAGCTGCACCAGGGGCAGCCCCGTGCGCGCAAAGGCGGCCACCCTGTGCTCGCGGAGGTAGTTGAGCAGCGGGCGCGGATCATCCGTGGTCCAGTCGAAGCAGGGGATGTCGGGCAGGTACACGGCATCGGCGCCATTGGTCACCAGCCACTCCAACCCGCTCTTGCATTCGCTGACGCTCGCGCCTCTTTTCAGGTGCGGAAATTCAATCAGGCGGGCGCCCTTTTCGCGCACCACATCGCGGGCGTCTTCCAGGCTGGTGTAGGTGCGCCCCGCCGCCGTGTCCTCGTACAGCACGCCGAGCTTCTTGAAGCGCACCACCGTGTGGAACAGGCGCAGCATGTTCAGCCATTGATCGGGCATGACGCAGGTGGTGAGGTTGTCCACGCCGGAATCCTCGGCGTTGTGCACCACCCCGGACCCGATGGGGTCGGAAAGCGTCATGGCGACGATGGGCGTGCGCTTGTTGTTGCAGGCGAGCAGCGCCTGGGCGGCTTCAGTGCCCAGGCCGATGACGAGGTCGATATCCGTGCGCTGCATGAGCTGCGCGGCCATGCGCATGGTGCCGGCCTTGCCCATGGTGGTCCAGGAGTTGATGCTGTGCGCGTCTGCCGGGAACTGCACCCTGTCGCCCCAGCCCTTTTCGGCAAGGGCCGCATGCAGGGCCTTGAGCATCTTGTCGTGCACCCAGTTTGTTCCGGCTTCCAGCACGGCGACCCGGTACACTTTGTTCTGGGGCTGGGCGGTCTGTTTCCGGCCACCCTGGGCCAAGGAGGCCGTGGCGGCCGCCAGCAGCAAAGCGCATACGAACAACGCCGTGAGAAGCCGTTTCAACTTGAGCATGCCCCCTCCCAATGTGCCGTGCACCAGCCCACGCTTTTGCCGCGCCTGCGCGGCCAGACCAAAAAGCGGCGGCCGCATCACGCGCCTTCGCACCGCAATGCGCCACTGTTTTGCGCGTCCTACCAGCTTTATTGAGTTTTCGCCAGAGCCGCAATCCGCGCAAAAGGCTGCGGGACGCAGGACGGAGGAGGAGAGGGGGGACGTTCCAGGCGTACGCCGCCGCCCGCGTTGTGCGGAGCCAAAGGGTTTGCGTCCGCCCGCGGGGCCCTCGCCTGCGCGCCTTACTGCTCCCTGGGCACCCAGATGCGGAAGGTGGAGCCCTGGCCGGGCTCGCTCACCGCGCCGATGCGTCCGCCGTGCTGGTCCACGGCCTTTTTGGCGATGAACAGGCCGAGGCCTGTGCCGCGCGAGCCCTTGGTGGAGAAAAACACGCTGAAGAGCCGCGCCAGGGTGTCGGGCTGCATGCCGCAGCCGTTGTCCTCAATCTCGAAGAACACGCCGCTGGCGTCGGGCCTGGCGCGGAAGCACACGCTGTGCGCCGCCTTGGTCTTGTCCTCCAGGCAGGCGTCCACGGCGTTTTCCAGAATGTTCACCAGGGCGGCGGAAAGCACCACCTCGTCCACGGCGAACTCGCCCAGGTCCGGCGCTATTTCGACGGAGAGGTCCACGCCAAGACCTTCGGCCTTGGGGGCCACGGCCTCGGCCACCTGGGCGGCCAGTTCGGCGGCCTGCATGGTGCGCAGCTGCAGCTCGCGCTTCTTGGCGTAGAACAGGATATCGAGCACCATGCCCTTGATGCGGCCGATGAGCCCGGTGACCTTGTCCCAGCCGGACTGGACCATTTCCTGGTTGCCGGAGCGGAAGCCCGCGTTGACCTTGTACACGCCGCCATCCAGCGCCGTAAGCAGCCCCTTGATGCCGTGGGAGAGCGACGCGATGAGCATGCCGAGGGAGGCCAGATGGTCCTGCATGCGCGCCAGCTCGGTGATGTCCGTGGCCATTTCCATGACGCCCTCGATCTCGCCCAGGGCGTTTCTGATGGGCGCGGTCCAGACCACGACGTTCATGACCTGGCCGTCCTTGCCGCGCACGGTGAGTTCGCTCTGGTGCGGCTGGCCGTCCTCGAAGGTCTTGATGGTGGGGCAGCCGAAGCAGGGGCGCTCCGTGCCGCAGTAGGCCTGGTAGCACAGGCTGCCCGCGCTCGCGCCGAACTCCTGGCGGAAGCGCCTGTTGGCGGCCTGGATGCGCAGGTGGCGGTCCTGCACGGTGATGAAGCAGGGGGCCTCGTCGAAGAGCTGCTGGTAGCGCTGGCGGGTGGTGTGCAGTTCGTCCTGCAGGCGCTGCACCTCGCTGGCTTCTACGAGGATCTCCAGCACCAGGTCCACTTGTCCGTTGGCCCCATGAATGGGCGCGGTGTGCACGGTGACGGCGGCCAGGGTCTCGTCGGGTCCGAAGAGTCCCTCGCGGCTTTTCTGGCCCTTTCCGGTGCGCAGGGTGCGGGCCACGGGACTGTCGAGCCCCTCGCCCGCGGCCCCGGCGTAGATGGCGAAGCCCGGCTGGCCCACGCGGTCGCCCAGGCGCTCGCGATACAACGCGTTCACGGAGACCACGCGCTGGTCGCGGTCCTGGATGGACACCAGGCAGGGCAGGGCGTTGAACATGGCGAATTCGCCCGCCACCTCGCCCGCCAGGCCTCCCATGGCCTGGGTCAGGCCTTCCACGGCTTCCTTGGCGGCGCTTTGACGCCCCAGCTCCACCAGCTTTTCGGACTGCTGGCGCACCAGGGCTTCGAGGTTTTCGGTGTGCTCGCGCATGCGTTGCCGCATGGCGATCTTGTCCGCCGCGCGCTTGAGGGCGATTTCCAGCACCTCCGGCCCGGCGGGTTTGGCGATGAAGTCGCAGGCGTCGAGCTTGAGGCCCTGCACGGCCACGTCCATGTCGCCATGGCCGGTGACCAGGATGACCTCGGTGTCCGGGCTCTCGTCCTTTATGCGGCGCAGCAGTTCGAGTCCGTCCATGCCGGGCATGCGGATATCGGTGAGCACCACGGACGGACGCTCACGGCGGAAGACCTCCAGGGCCTCGTCGCCGTTGGCCGCCAGATGCACCGTGTGGCCCATATCGGCCAAAGTGATGCCTACAACCTTGCGGATGCCGGCTTCGTCATCGACAAGGAGAATGTTCATGCCCATGTGGCCCGCTCCTGGCGCATGCTGCCGCCCCACGGGCGCGGCGCATGCTCTCTGCGAAAAGAGCGTATCGCAAACCGCCCCGAAAGGGGAGGGGGGAAAACGGTCCGGGCGGCCTCTAGGGCTTGCCTATGGTCTTCTCCACTATCTCCAGCACCTGCGCGGGCTCAAAGGGCTTGCTCACCGTGGCCACAGCCTTGCGGATGGCCAAGTGGATGCCCGCCAGGCCGCTGATGACGATGACCGGGAGGTCTTTGAACTCAGGCTTCTGGCTGAACTTGCGGTAGAAGCGCGGGCCCCATTCCTCCGGCATTTCCAGGTCCAGGGTCAAAAGGTCCGGACGCTCGCGCTCCAGCATCTCCAGCGCCCCTTCGCCGCCCTCGGCGGAGCAGGTCTCATAGCCCTTTTCCTTGAAGATGGACACGAGGTACTCGACGATATCCGGATCATCGTCCACCACCATGATTTTCTTGGCCATGTCATGCCTCCTGTGCTTCGGGGTTGGGGGATTGTCCCTCGCCGGCTGTGCGCGGCGTTTCCGCTCCCAGTATGCGCCGCGCCTCGCGCAGCAGCGTTTCCGCCGTGGGCGGCTTCTCGACATATCCGTCCGGACCGGGCGGCGTGCTCCCGGCTCTTCCAGGGGCGGTCCCGGCGGACAAGAGCGCCAGGGAGTGCCGGAAGGTCTCGCCCTCGATGGCCGAGACCACCAGCACCCTGGTCTGCGCCAGCTCCGGGTCGCGGCGCAGCTCGGTCAAAAAGCGTATGCCGCCCTGGTTCGGCATCATCAAATCCAGGCTCACAAGGCGGGGCCGGAACTCCTTCAGCTTTCTCAGCCCCTCCTCGCCGTCCCGGGCCGTGGCCGTCTCATACCCGGCGGAGTCGAACACCGCCTTGATGAACAGGCGCAGGTGCATCTCGTCGTCCACGACAAGCACCCGCCCCAGGGACTGCGCGCCCCCGGCCATGGCCATTACTCGCCCGCGCGCGGCGGACCGTACGGGCTCACGTCCACCTTGTCCGGGTGGTTCACGCTCAAGACCGGGCAGGCGCTGCGCAGCACGACCTGTTCAATGGTGCTGCCGAGCATGGCCTTTTCCGGGTCGATGTCCTTGGTGTGGTGCGCCATGACGATGAGATCGGACTTGTTCTCACGCGCGTACTTGAGCACTTCCACATGCGGATTGCCCTCGCGCAGGGCGATGACGTAGTTGTCGAAGTCGCCCATGTTGGCCACGTACTTGTCCTGGACCTTCTTCTCCGCCGCGGCCAGCTGCTGCTCGATGTAGGCCTGGCCGGGCTCCTGCTCGCTCCCCAGGTCCACGCAGTGGAACACGTGCAGACGGCAGCCGATTTCCTTGGCCACGTTGCGCGCGAACTGGAAGGCGTAGTCCGACGGCTTGCTGAAGTCGGTCGCCACGACGATGTTGGCGAAGTACGACCAGCAGGTGACGCAGGGGCGGCTGACGATCAAGACCGGGCAACGGGCGCTCTTGGCCACCTTCTGCATGGTGCTGCCCGCGATGATGCGGTGGCGCATGGCGCCCACGTCCTCGGGCCGGGTGTGCGCGCCCATGACGATGAGGCTCGCGTCCTCCTTCCTGGCCTTGCGCAGGATCTCGGTGTGGGGTTCGCCAGTGGCGGTTTCGAACGCGCAGGACGGATGGTCCTTGGCCAGCTTCTCGTAGTACTGGGCCATTTCCTCCTTCACCAGGCTCACCAGGTTCTCATCCACCTCGTCGGACTCGCCGGTGCGCACGTCGCGATAGGTGAGGCCGAAGCCCCGGCTGGGCAGGCCGAACACGTGGAACACGTTCAGGCGCGAGCGGTTCTTGCGCGAAAGCTCAAAGGCCACGCGGGCGGCGTCGTCACAGGTGGAAGAGGCCGAAGTGGCGAAAAGGATCTTCTCAAACATGGGGCTACCTCCTTAGTGCACACTCACGCGGTGTGCCGTGAAAAGCGAGTTGCCATAAGACGCCTTCGTAGAAGTCGAACAGGTTGCAGACCGTCTCGAAGCGGAACTCGGCCACGCGGTCGCCAAAGACCACATGCCGGAGCTGGCCCAGGGCCAGGGGCGCATCGAGCAGCATCTCCACCTGCCAGCCCTTGATCTCCATGTCCTCGCCATCGGGGAGCGCTCCCCGCAGCACGTGGTAGATCTCAAGCCTGGGCGGGCCCGGGTGCCCGATCATCTCCACAACGCGCGAGAACTCCAGTCGGTCGAGCCCGGCCGGGCGGCAGTCGTCCTTGGGCCAGGACGGATACTGCGCGGCGAACTCCGGCGCGAAGTCCGAAAGCCGCTGGAGCACGGGATAGGCGAGGAGCATGCGCATGAAGGCGCGCAGGCTGTAGCCCTGCGCCAGCACCACGCGCGCGCCGAGGGCCCCGAGGGGGTCTTCGATGCGCGCGCCGTGATGGTCTCGCAGCGTGCCGTCCTTCTCCAGTATGACTTCGTCCATCTTACTCTACATCCCAGGAGTGCTTTTGCGTTGAAGAGTGTTGGATACGGTTATCTTCTTATTAGATGTGTACTTTTGCGTCAACGTTGTATGGACAAAAGAGGCAAAGAATAAAATCCTACTGTAAAACTTTATTTTCATATTGCCCAGGTATGAGAATAATGAATTCACTTCCTGCATTCTCGGCGCTTGTTATATGAATGCTGCCGCCATGTGCTTCAACGGTCTTTTTGGTCGTCATGAGGCCCAGGCCGCTGCCGCCCGAGCCCTTGGTGCTGAAGAAGGCCGTGAACAGGTTTGCGCGCTGCGCTTCCGGGATGCCGCAGCCGTTGTCGACCACGGAGTAGCTGGCCCCGCCGCCGGGCAGGGCCTCTACGTGCACGGATACGCGCCCGCCCTGTCGTCCCCCGGAATGGGGCGGACCGAAATCCGCCGCCACGCAGGCATCCAGCGCGTTGCCCACCAGGTTCAGCAGGCAGCGGTGCAGGGCCTCGGCGTCAATGAACGCCGGGGCCAGCCCTTGCGGGGCGTCCAACTCCAGCGTGATGCCCGCAGCTTCGGCCTGGGGCCGCAGCAGCTCCACCACCTGACGCGCGGGCAGGGCCGGGTCCGTGGGCGTCCTGTGCAGCTCCTCCGGACGGGCGAAGCGCAGCATGTCGAGGGAGAGGCCCTTGAGTTTCTGCACGTTGGCTTCCAGCATCTCCCAGCCCTGCTCCAGATAGTCGCGGTGGTCGCGGTCCAGGCCCTGGCGCAGCAGGAACAGGCTGCCCTCCAGCCCGCTGGCCATGTTCTTGATGGCGTGGGAGAGCCCGGCCACGGTCTGGCCCACGGCGGCCAGGCGCTCGGCGTTCAGCAGTTCGCGCGTTTTCTGCGCCACCAGCAGTTCCAGGTGCTCCGTGTGCTCGCGGATGGCCCGGCGCATGGCCCGGCGCTCCCGCGCGCGGGAAAGGGCGATGTCCAGGGCGTCGTCGCGGATGGGCTTGGTGACGAAATCCGCCGCGTCGAGCTTGATGCCCTGGATGGCCAGGTCGATGTCGCCGTGGCCGGTGATGAGGATGACCTCGGTCTCCGGGTCCAGGGCCTTGATGGCCGAAAGCAGCGCCAGTCCGTCCATGCCGGGCATCTTGATGTCGGTGAGGACCACGGGCGCGGGCTCGGCCCGGAACAGGGCCAGGGCGTCCTCGGCGTTTTCCGCCGTGCGCACGCGCCAGCCTGCGTCGGTCAGGGTGAGCGAGAGCACGCGGCGTATGCCGTCCTCGTCGTCCACCAGCAGCAGGGATTTGGCTTCGCTCATGCCTGCCCTCCCTCGCCGTTCCCTTGGTCATACGGGGCCTCGCCCAGCACGGGCAGGTCGATGACGAAGCGCGTGCCCTGGCCGGGTTCGCTCTCCGCCCGGATGGCCCCGCCGCAGTCCTGGATGATGCCGTAGCTGATGGACAGGCCCAGGCCCGTGCCCTTGCCCACGCGCTTGGTGGTGAAGAAGGGCTCGAAGATCTTTTCCTTCACCCCGGTGGGAATGCCGCAGCCGGTGTCGGCAATCTGCACGCGCACGCTGCCGCCGGAAAGCCCGGCCGAAAGGGTGATGCGCTTCGGCCCGACCGGGGACGGCGCTTCCGCCCCGGCGATGGCGCAGGCATCGCGCTTGCCGTTGTTTTGCCCGTTGGCTTGGCCGTTGGCCTGGCCGCTGCATTTTTCTTCAATGGCGTCGCGCGCGTTGATGAGCATGTTGATGAACACCTGCTCCAGCCGGCCCGCATCGGCCATCACCGGGGGCAGGTCCGTGGCGATGTCCTGCAGCACCTCTATCTCGCGCAGCTTGAGCTGCTGGCTGAAGATGTCCAGCGCGCGCTTCAGAATGCCGCCCACGTCCACGGGCTCAAGCTTCATCTCCGGCTTGCGGCCGAACTCGCGCAGGTGGTTGATGATTTTGCTGGCGCGGTCCACGTGGGCGTCGATCTCCTCGGTCAGGGTGGCCAGGATGTCCTTGGCCAGCTCCTCGCCGCGC
>NZ_DATMYK010000237.1:0-2280 GCF_035560995.1 Humidesulfovibrio sp.
GCGCGGCAGCGTGGATGTGAAGCGCGGCGGCGTGTTCCCCATCACCCAGGGAGCCAAGGCGCTGGCCCTGCAACACGGCCTGGCCGAAACCGGCACCCTGGAGCGCCTGGACGCCCTGGCGCGGGCGGGCGGGCTGCCCCGGCAACTAGCGGAGGGCCTGCGCGAGGCCTGCTCCTTTCTGCAAACCTTGCGCATGCGCGCCCAGGCCGGGGCCATCGAGCGCGGCGAGACGCCGGGCAACGCCCTGCACCCGGAAGACCTGGGCAGGCTGGAGGCAGAACGCCTGCGCACGGCCTTCAAGCTGGCGGCGGAATTCCAGGCCCTGCTCTCCACAACCTTCGCCCTGCACCTGCTGGGCTGAAGCCGGCGCGGGGGCCATGCCCCAAGCCTTGCCATTTTCCCAGGCATTGCCTAGGGGTAGCGGATGGACCTGCGCGAAGCCCTGCCCATCCTCTTCTGCTCAAACCCCAAGGCCAAGCTCATGGCCTATCTGCTCACGCTCGTGCTCATCACCATCTTCGCGGGCGGCTTCTCAGGCTTCGTATTCCTGCTCGTCCCCCTTGGTCTGGATGTCTACGGGGCCTTTCTGGTGAAGGACAACCACAAGGCCTTCCAGGAGGACGTGCTGGAAAACCTGGAGGCCGAGTGCCTGCGCGCCTGCGGCGTGACCAAGGCCCAGCCGCACTATCCCTTCAGCGAGGTCACCGGGCAGATCGCCCACTGGATGCTCAAGGAGCTGAAGGCCGACGCCAGCGTGAGCGTCATGGCCCCCAAGGACGACTTCGTGGTCATCGCCAGCCGCAAGGGGCGCATCTTTCCGCTGCGCTCGTACTTCCCCGTGGTCTACCACACCGAGGACGCGGGCACCCGCGACGTCTACTACTCGGACATCAGTGCAGTGGAGCTCTCCGGCAAGGTGCTGACCATGACCACGGCGGCCGGCGAGGCCGTCTCCTACACCGGCCAGGGCGACAAGGCTGCCCAGGCTGCCGAGCACATCCGAAACCGCCTGCGCGAGTTCAAGTCGCGCAGGCCCCTGCCCGAGGCCGACCAGGCCGGATGAACCTGCTGCCGAGCGTGGGCATCCCGACGCGACCGGCCCGCCACATCACCGGCAGCCTCCCAGGCGCAGAGCGGGAAACCCGGCCTGCGGCGGGTGCCCCCTGCTGCGCCGCCCCTGGACCAGGCCTTCACCGGCACCCGCCCGTGTTGTTTCGCTGTGTTGCGCTATCGCGGCGGAACAGATATACGTAATGTGCAGAGCAACACTTTGGAACGAGGTGCTGAGCCGTGAACCCGCGCGACCGTCTCCCCCCCCTGCGCCTGAAAGGGCTGGGAGTGCTGGGGCTTTTACGCCTGTACAGCGCGCTTTTGCTGCTGCTGCCGGTGCTGCCCCTGTCGCTGTACTGGCTGGCCTCGCACCTGGAGGCCCTGCCCATAAGCCTGGAGTGGCTGCTGGGCATATGCATCACGCTTGTGGTGGTGTTTTCCGCCCTCCTGGGTCACGCCATCGCCCGAACCATCCTCGACCCCTTGCGCCTGCTGGTGCAGGGGGCGGACAAGGTCCAGGACGGCGAGTACGGCCATGTCATCGACCCCGCCGCCACGCAGGACGCACCCATCGAGTTCAAGCAGCTGGTGCGGGCTTTCAACCGCATGTCCACCACCGTGCTGGAGCACATCGAGACCATCCAGACCACCTCGCGCACGGACCAGTTGACGGGCATGTGCAACCGCCGCCACCTGATGTCCGAAGGCTACCGCATCCTGAGCGTGGCTCTGCGCGCGGGCAAGCCCTGCTCCTGCCTGATGATCGACATCGACCACTTCAAGGGCGTGAACGACTCCCACGGCCACCCCGTGGGAGACAGATACCTCATTCACATCAGCGGGTGCATCGCCACGGCCATCCGCGAATCGGACATGGCCGCCCGTTATGGTGGGGAGGAGTTTGTTGTGCTAGCGCCCAACGCCTCCCTGGCCGAGGCAGCCACCCTGGCCGAGCGCATCCGCGAAATGGTGGCCGCTACCCCGCTGAAGCTGGGCGACGTGGTGCTGAACAACACCGTGAGCATCGGCGTGGCCGAGTACTCCCCGGAACCGCAGTTTGGCGCCAGCATCCTGGAGGACATGATCGAGAAAGCCGACAAGGCGCTGTACCGGGCCAAGCAAAATGGCCGGAACCGCGTGGAGACCTGGCCCTTCCCCCAGCAGGAAGGCGACGCGCCGCCCGATTGCTGCTGAGTTCCCCGTCCCGCTCCCCAATTGCCGCCCCCTTGC
>NZ_DATMYK010000238.1:0-3765 GCF_035560995.1 Humidesulfovibrio sp.
GTGTAAAGGAAGTGTCAAGGAAGGCCCCGACGTGACGGCGCCGGGCCCCTTCCCCCGCCCCCCGCGGTGAAATTGGCCCGGCGCCTGGGAAATGCCGCCTCGTCCACTTCGGAGGAGGGCGGGCGGCCATCCGTATGGGGAAGTGCTAAAGCCGTATGGGCATGATGACGAAGGCCACTCCCTGCCGGTACAGCTGGCGCTGCACGGCGAACACGATGTGGTTGTGCAAAAGCCGCGTGAAGAAGGTGTCGCTGGGGAACACCAGCTGCCCGCCGAAGAAGATGGCCCTGGGGAAGCGCCGGCGGATCTCCGGGGCCAGCTTCGTGACCTCCTCGACGACGTCCACGCCCACGGAACTCACCCCCTCGGCATAGATGCCGCGCCTGCG
This sequence comes from Humidesulfovibrio sp., assembly GCF_035560995.1. Lineage (GTDB taxonomy): Bacteria > Desulfobacterota > Desulfovibrionia > Desulfovibrionales > Desulfovibrionaceae > Humidesulfovibrio. The sequence continues at coordinate 389 of NZ_DATMYK010000238.1, forward strand.
CGCGAAGTCCACGTAGCGGTCCAGGTCGGCCTGGATGTGCGTTTTGAGCGCCTCCATCTCCTCCGCGCCCTTGAACACGCCCGCATCCACCATGCCCACCTGCACGAAGATGATGTTCCGGAACTCGCCGGTGAAGAGCTTGTGGATGCCCATGAGTGTGTGCATCCCCAAGCCGTTGTAACCGTTGACGAGAAGGACGGCGGTCTTGGCGCCGGGGTCGCAGGCTTCCCCGGAACACACGGCGGAGGACTCGAACAGGGGCTTGGTGTCGGCCTCGGCCACGGGCAAAAGTTCGTCCAGCTTCTTGAGCATGCCCCAGGTCTTGTCGTAGTGGCGGCGGATGGTGAGCGCCAGGCCCGCCACCGCGCCGGTGACCAGCAGCGTGGCCCAGCCGCCCTCGAAGAACTTGATGGCCGTGACGGTGACGAGGATGAAGCTGCACAGCACGAGCCCCAGTCCATTCAAGGCCAGGCCCTTTTTCCAGTGCGGGTCGCGGCCGCGCACCTCAATCCAGTGGCGCACCATGCCCAGCTGGGAAAGCACGAAGGTGATGAACACGTTGATGGAGTAAAGCACGATCAGCAACTCCACCGAGCCGTGGCTGATGAGCATGAGGATGAGCGCCGCCACGCCCATGAGCAGGATGCCCTTCTGGGTTACCAGACGGTCGGAGAGCATGGCGAAGCGCGTTGGAAACCAGCGGTCCATGGCCATGTTGGCCAGCACGCGCGGACCGTCGAGGAAGCCCGTCTGGGCGGCCACGAAAAGAATCGCCGCCTCGGAAAGCAGGGTGACCAGCACGAAGGCCTGGCCCGGCGCGCCGAAGCCCTGGGCGATGGTTTCGAACAGCACGGCGTTCAGGGTCTTGCCCTTCACCTCGGCCACGCCAAAGAGAATGTACGTCAGGATGAGGCCCATCACCGTCACCGAGAGCGACACGGCCATGTAGGTCATGGTGCGTTTGCCCGTGTGCACCTTGGGTTCGCGCAGTATTGCCAGGCCGTTGCTCACGGCCTCCAGGCCGGTATAGGTGCCGGCGCCCATGCTGTAGGCCCGCAGGATGAGCAGCACCATGCCGAAGAGCCCCAGCTGGCTGTGCGCCGCGCCGGCGTCGGCCGCGGTGCGTTCCACGATGGCCGGCAGGTTGCCCAGGTGAGTGCCCAAGCCATACAGGATGGCCAGGGCGTGGGTGAGCACAAAGACCAGGAAGATGGGCACCAGCGCAGTGACGGATTCCTTCACCCCGCGCAGGTTGAGCACGATGAGCAGCACGACGCCCAGCACCGCGACGGGCAGCTTGTAAGCTTCCCAGGCCAGGGGCAGGAAGCTGAACAGCGCATCGGCCCCGCTGGCCACCGAAAGGGTGATGGTGAGCACGTAGTCCACGATGAGCGCGCAGCCGGACACCATGCCGAGGCTTGGGGAAAGCAGCTTGCTGGCCACCACGTAGCCGCCGCCGCCGGAGGGGAACAGCTCGATGATCTGCGAGTAGCTGGCGCTGATGACGAAGATGGTGAGCACCGAGGCCAGGCCCACGAAAAGGGCCAGAAAGGTGTGCTCGCCCAGGGCCAGGTAAGCCTCCGCCGGGCCGTAGCACGAGGACGAGAGGCCGTCCGAGCCCAGGCCGACCCAGGCGAAGAAGGCCACCAGGGACAGGTTGTGGAAGATGGACGTGTCCTTCAGGCTCAAGGACTTGCCGATGATGAGTTCCTTGGCCTTGCGGCCAAGCTTGGCGTTCCGCTCCATGGCGTTACTCCCCCAGGCGCGCGGCGGCGCGGCACGGGAAAAGGGCATGGCGAAGCGTCACGGATCGAGGCGGCCGCAACACGGCCAGATAGACGGCGGGCATGAAAATACCTCCGGTACGAATGAATACGGGGGATGGCCCCGTTGTACCGGAGGTCTTCCCCTTCGACGCCTGCGAGGTTAGCTGACGGGCTCGGACCGAAAGGTGTCCTACGCCGCTTTAACGGCGATGCGCCCCAGAGGGAGTGGGTCCCCCGCTCCCGGGAAACATTCCCAGGATTCGGCAACAACTTCCTTACGCCCGGCGTTCGGAGGGTGTCAAGAGACTGCACGGTTGCCAAGTCGGCGGCTAAAGAGATACGCTCAGATGGCCGATGCGCAGGAAGGACGCAGCCCGCCTGTCGGCAAATACGCACAAGGTACGCGTTTTGCATCATTGCGGACCGTGGAGCAGCCCTCCCGGACCGCCAACCGCCAGGGGGTGTGGCGCATGAATCTTACGGGACTGCTCATCGTCGTCATCATCGGCCTGGTGCTGTTCGGCTCCGGCAAGCTGCCGGGGGTGGGCAGCGGCCTCGGCAAGACCATCGCCAATTTCCGGCGGGGGCTTACCGAGCCGGAGGAGATCGACGTCACAGCGAAGAAGAAGGACCAGGAGAACGGGCCAAAAGCCTGACGCCAGGGCCTGCCCGGGCTGTCCGGACCGCCCGGACAGGGAGGCCGGCCCAGCCCGCCAGCATGGCCTGGATCTGACGCCAAGGGGTACACATGTTTGTCATCATCGGCCTCGTCGTGGTCATGGGCTGCGTCATCGGCGGGTATCTGCTGGAGGGCGGCAACCTGCACGTGCTCTGGCAGCCCATTGAACTGCTGATCATCATGGGCTCCGGCATAGGCTCGCTCCTGGTGGGCTCGCCGCTCAAGGTCAACATGGCCATCGGCAAGAACCTCGTCGCCCTGCTGACGGGAAAGCCCAAAGGCAAGGCCCAGTACACGGACATCCTGCTGGTGCTTTTCGACCTGCTTTCCCTGGCCCGGCGCGAAGGCGTCATCGCCCTTGAAGCCCACGTGAACAAGCCCGACGGCAGCTCCATCTTCACCAACCGGCCCAGCGTGCTCAAAAACCACGCCGTGCTCGACTTCATCTGCGACAACTTCAAGGCGTACACGGCCGCCAGCATGGAGCCCCACGAGTTCGAGGCCCTGATGGACATCGACATCGAGTCGCACCACGCCGATGCCCTGCAGGCCCCCACCAACCTGAACCGCATGGCCGACGCCTTTCCCGCGCTGGGCATCGTGGCCGCGGTCATGGGCGTGGTGCTCACCATGGGCAAGCTCTCCGAGCCGCCAGAAGTGCTGGGCCACTCCATCGGCGCGGCGCTGGTGGGCACCTTTCTGGGCGTGCTTTTGTCCTACGGCATCGCCGGTCCGCTGGCCGCCATCATGGGCACCATGGTGGAGGAAAGCACCAGCGAGCTGAACGTGGTCAAGGCGGCCATGAACGCCTTCGCCATGGGCTGGCCCCCGGCCATGTCGCTTGAAAGCGCGCGCCGGGCCATTCCGGCCCACGACCGTCCCGGCTTCGACGAGCTTGAGGACCTGCTGCGCCAGAGCAAGAAGGGCGGCGC
>NZ_DATMYK010000239.1:0-9648 GCF_035560995.1 Humidesulfovibrio sp.
GGGCAACCCGATTGGCGCTTTCGTGCCGCTCATTCTCATGTTCGCCATCTTCTACTTCCTGCTCATTCGGCCCCAGCAGAAAAAGGCCAAGCAGCACAAGGAGATGATCAACAACCTCAAGATCGGCGATCGCATTGTGACCAACGGCGGCATCTACGGAACCATCGTGCGCATGAAGGATCAGACCGTCATCGTGGAGATCGCCGAAAAGGTTCAGGTTGAAATGCTGCGCAACACCGTGGCCGACAAGGCCGAGGCGTTTGAGAAATTGGAAAAGAAGGGAAAATAGGCTTTTTCCTTTGATCTTCAGCCGGAAGGCGGATACGCGGACCTGGGGATGCGCCCGGGTCCGCGCTTGTCTTTGTCGGAGCACCGTCTTTTATCTGCAGGGTAATGCCCCGATTCTTTGATCGATTCTGGAAGCAACTGGGAGAGCACATGTACCGCAACCTGCGCTGGCGTTTACTTCTTACCCTCGCGGTGATGATCGTGGCCTTCGCCTTGGTGCTGCCTTCGGTGCCGGGCATCAAGAACACGAGCCTGGGCAAAATTCTGCCCGACACCGCCATCAACCTTGGCCTTGACCTCAAAGGCGGCATCCATCTCACCCTCGGCGTGGATGTCGACAAGGCCATAGACAACAACATGGCCAGCCTGGGCCAGGACATCAAGGCCAGCGCCCGCGAGGAGAACCTTGCACTGCTGAAGCCCACCGTCCTGCCCGGCCCTCGCCTTGAGGCCGTGCTTGTGGGCGCGGACAAGCAGGAAGCCTTTGAGAAGCTGCTGCAGAAGCAGTTCACCGCTCTCAAGGTCGACGCCAAGGAAGTCCAGGCCGAGGACAAGGTGAAATACCTGCTGTCCATGACCCCGGATTACAAAAAATATCTTTCCAAGCTGACCCTGGATCAGGCGGTGAAGACCATCCGCAACCGCATTGACCAGTTTGGTGTGGCCGAGCCGGACATCCGCCGCCAGGAAGGCAACCGCATCCAGGTGCAGCTGCCCGGCCTGCACGACCCGGAACGCGCCATTTCCGTCATCGGAAAGACCGCGCACCTGGAGTTCAAGATCGTGGACGACACCGCGGACCCGGCTGGGCTCATCGGCCCCGGACGCGAGCTTTCGGTGATCAAGTCCCGCGGGCCCAAGGGCCAGACCGTGGACCAGCCCATCGTGCTCAAGAAAGACGCGGTCATGACCGGCGAGTACATCACCGATGCCCGCGCCACCATTGAGCAGAACAACAACCAGTTCTCCGTCAGCCTGACCTTCAATGCCCGCGGGGCCAAGGTCTTTGAGCGTGTCACCGAGGAGAACATCAAGAAGCGCCTGGCCATCGTGCTGGACGGCAAGTGCTATTCCGCCCCGGTGATCCAGGACAAGATTCCCGGAGGCAAGGCCTCCATCACCGGCAGTTTCACGCAGGAAGAAGCGCGCGACCTGGCCATCGTGCTGCGCGCGGGCGCGCTGCCCGCCCCGGTCAACGTGTTGGAACAGCGCACGGTTGGCCCCACCCTGGGACAGGAATCCATCGACGCGGGCATGATGTCCACCGGCTTCGCGGCCATCGCCATCATCGTGTTCATGGCGGTGTACTACCGCACTGCGGGCGTCTTTGCCGACATCGTGCTCATTCTGAACATCGTGCTGACCCTGGCCGGCCTGGCCGCCTTCGGCGCCACGCTGACATTGCCGGGCATCGCGGGCATCATCCTGACCATCGCCATGGCGGTAGACGCCAACGTGCTCATCTACGAACGCATCCGAGAAGAACTGCGGCACGGGCTCAAACCCGCCGACGCAGTCCACAAGGGCTATGACCGCGCCACGCTGACCATTCTGGACTCGAACACCACCAACGTCCTCGTGGCCATCATTCTGTACCAGTTCGGCACCGGGCCCATTCGCGGCTTCGCCGTCACCCTGGTTCTGGGCATCGTCATGAGCATGTTCACGGCCATCTTCGTGTCGCGCATCATGTTCGATCTGTACCTCTCCAAGCGCCCGGCCGACGCGTCCGTGAGCATCTAAGGAGACGCCATGCACTTCCACATCATCAAACCCGACACCAAGATCAACTTCATTGGGCTGCGGTACTACGCCTTCGCCATATCCGCGCTGATGATCCTCGTGGGCTTCGCCTCCCTGACCATGAAGGGCGGCCCGCGCTACGGCATCGACTTCGCGGGCGGCGTCATCATCCAGGCCAAGTTCGACGTCCCGACCAAGCTCGACGACCTCAAGAAGTCCCTGGAAGCCACCAGCCTGCCGGGCCTCGTGGTGCAGCAGATGGGTCCGGAGAAGGACAACGACTTCCTTATCCGCACCAGCACCACGGACGAGACCAGCGATGCGGTGCAGAAGACCGTCGTCGCCACCCTGGACAAGGACCTGGCCGGGAACAAGTACACCTTCAAGCGCGTGGAGATGGTCGGCCCCAAGGTGGGCGAGGATTTGCGCGGCAAGGCCCTAGAGGCCATGTACTACGCCATCCTGCTCATCGCCATTTACATCTCCGGCCGCTTCGAACACCGCTGGATGGCGGCGGGCATCATGGCCGCCGGGCTTTTCGCGGGCATAACGGCCTTGCAGTACATCAACGCCCCGCAGATCTGGCTGGTCTTCGGCGCGCTCATCATCACCCTTGTGCTGTGCTTCATGCTCAAACTCAACTACGCTCTAGGAGCCATTGCGGCGCTCATCCACGACGTGCTGGTGACTGTGGGCATCTTCTCCATCCTGAACAAGGAATTCGACCTCACCATCATCGCCGCGCTGTTGACCCTGATCGGCTTTTCGTTGAACGACACCATCATCGTCTACGACCGCATCCGCGAAATCCGCGGACAGAAGACCGGCGAGCCGTTGAACACCATCATCAACCGCAGCGTGAACCAGACTCTTTCGCGCACGGTGCTGACCTCCGGCCTGTCCTTCCTCGCCGTGTTCAGCCTGTATATCTTCGGAGGGCAGGTCATCCACGACTTCGCCCTGGCCATGCTCATCGGCATCGTGGTGGGCACTTTCTCGTCCATCTACGTGGCCGCGCCCATCATCGCCACCCTGACCCCGCCCGAAGACCTGAACGCTCCGGCCGTGCCCGTGAAGGGCAAGGTCAAGACCGCCTAGGCCCCGGCAATCACGGCAATAGAAAAGGCCCCTCTTCCTCGCGGAAGGGGGGCCTTGTTGTTGGCTGCGTGGTCTGGGCCTACAGCTGGTCCAGCAGGGTCTTCTTGATGGAGTCGATGGAGCCTTCGCCGTTCAGCTCAATGTACTTGCAGGCGCCCTTGGCGGCCAGGGCCTTGTAGAAGTAAGCGGCGGCCAGAGTGCCGGTCTTGTCGTCGTAGTAGATGTCGTGGCGCTTGTCGATGGCGCCCTCATCCTGGTCGTCGGCGCGGGCGGTCAGAGCGCCGCCGCAGACGCGGCACACGTCGCCAGTGGGCTTGATGGCGTCGATGAAGATGTTGTTCGGGTGGTTGTTGTCATTGGCGCACAGACGGCGGCCCATGATGCGGTTCTTGGCGACGCTGCGGGGCAGCAGGATCTCGATGACGAAGTCCAGCTTCTCGCCGCCCTTCTGCAGAGCGTCCCAAAGCTTCTCGGCCTGCACCAGGGAGCGGGGGAACCCATCGAGCAGCCAGCCGTTCTTGCTGGCGTTCTGCAGCACGTCGAGCACCATGGGGATGGTGATGTCGTCAGGGACCAGCTCGCCGCGGTTGATGAACTCCTTGGCCTTCATGCCGAGCTCGGTGCCGCCGCCGATGTGCTTGCGGAAGATGGCGCCGGACTCGATGTGGTCCAGGTTGTACTTGGCTTTCACCAGGGTGCCCTGGGTGCCTTTACCGCTGCCGTTGGGTCCGAAAATGAGAATATTCATTGTGCCTCCTTGGGGTGATTGCTTTTGGCTTGTGCAAAAGATTCACAAGCTCTTATCCGCACTCTTTTTTCCTGTCAATGACCTGAAAGGCGATGCCCGACTGCGTGACGCGGGCCTCCTTGTCGCCGGGAAAGCGCAGCTTTTTTCCCGTGGCCCGCACCCGCCACAGCTCATCCAGACGGAACAGCCCGTCGCTCAAGGCCTGGCCTGGGCCGAGCGTCTCCAGCGCGGCCTTGTACACGCGCAGGCGCAAGGGGGCAGGGCACAGGTTCAGCACTTCCGCCGAGAGCAGAAGAGTCCCGTTGTGTGAAACGCAAGGCAATTGCGCCAACACCCGCTCGGTTTCGGCTTGCCAATGGATCTCGTCCAGGCGGGCCTGCCGCCACAGCCGCGAGACAGAATCCAGGTAGGCCGGATTTTCGCGCAGCAGAACAGGCACAAGCTCCTGCCGCATCCGGTTGCGCATGTAGGATCCCTCGAAATTGGACGCATCCGTGCACCAGGGGACTCCAGATATTGTAAGGAATTCCTCAAGGATTGCTCTAGGGGTCAAGAGCAGCGGGCGCAGCAGCCGGCGCGAGGCGTCGAAGCCGACCATACCGCCAAGGGCGGGCCAACCGCCCCCCCGCGTGAGGCGCATAAGCTGGTCCTCGGCCAGATCGTTCAGCTGGTGACCCAGCAAGATAATCTCAGCTCCGGTCCTCGCGCGCACGCGCTCCAGCAGGTCATAGCGCGCCAGCCGGCCGGCCTCTTCCAGCCCGATGCCACGTTCTGTGGCCAGGGCGGCAACATCCTGACGTTCCGACGCCAGGGGAATGTTCCACTTTTCACAAAGTTCCGCCACAAAGCGGGCGTCCTGGGACGAGTCGTCGCGCAGGCCGTGGTCCAGATGCGCGGCCATGACGCGTCCGCTGTGCATGGGGCAGAGCAGAGCGGCGATAAGGAGCAGTGCGGTGGAATCGGCCCCGCCGGAGCAGGCCACCAGACAGGTGGCGTTGCGGAAGTCGAGCCCAAGCTCCTGCGCGGCGAAGCTGCCGACGCCCAGGCAGAACCGCGCCCATTTGGGCGGCAGCTCCTGGAGTTTCGGCAACATGGGCGGCATGGGGAGGCTAGACGGAAATGTCCAGCTGGCGGATGAAGTCGTCGATGTAGTCGATGATGTGCTCGCGCTGGGCCGGGGTGGAATACATGACGCACTCGCAGCGGAGTTTTTTCTGGGCGCGCACGAGGAGTTCCAGCTTCAGCGTGGCCTCGTCCACAACCTCCAGCACCAGCATGTGCGGGCCGCACTCGGCCGCATGCTCGCGCTGCACATCGGTCAGCAGTTCGTCCGGCAAGGTCAGGTAGAAGATGCCGTCAAGCGAGCCGGAGCATCCCTTGGCCTTGAGGGTGGCCACGATTTTTTCCAGGTGCTCCGGGTAGAAGTCTTCGATGAGATAGCTGCGCATAATGATCCTAGTGCTTGGTTTCGTCCCGGCCAGGTTCCCTGTCGGACTCGTCGTCACGGCAGCATTCGCAGTCCAGGGGTTCGTCGTCGTCGGAAGTGCGGCGATCCAGGTGGGCGTCGGGGTTCACGGGGTCGCTGTCGAGGTTAAAGATGCGCCGGGTCACGTCGATGAAGCGGTCGGCGGAGCCTTCCTCACGCGTGCGGCGCTTGAGGAAGCAGATGGGCTCGTGCAGCAGCTTGCGGCTGACGGAGTTCACCAGCACCTCCAGGGCCTGGCGGGTCTCGTCGTCCACGGGGCCCAGGCGCTTCAGGGTCTTGGCCAGCTCGCGCGCGGCCACGTCCTCGGCCCGGCCCAGCAGGCCGGTGATGGTGGGCTGCAGCGCCAGGGACTTCATCCAGGTGGCGAAGGCCTCGGTCTCCAGGTCAACGATGGCCCGGGCCTTGACCGCCTCGCCCTTGCGGGCGCTCATGTTCTCCTCAACAACTTCCTTCAGGTCGTCGATGTCGTAGAGGTAGACGTTGTCCAGGCTGTTCACGTCCGGGTCGATGTCGCGCGGGACCGCGATGTCGATGAAGAACATGGCGCGGTTGCGGCGCTTTTTCAGCACCTCGCGGATGTCCTTGGCGCGGATGATGGCCGTGGGCGAACCCGTGGAACTGATGACGATGTCCACGCCGGTCAGGCGCTCGACCATGTCCTCGAAAAACACCGCCTCGCCGTGCATGGTCTTGGCCAGCTCCTGGGCGCGGGCGTAGGTGCGGTTGCAGATGTAAAGCTTCTCGATGCCGGAGGCCAGGAGGTGTGTGGCGGCCAGCTCGGCCATTTCACCAGCGCCCACCAGCATGGCCGTCTTGCCGCCAAGCTCGCCAAAGATCTTCTTGGCCAGCTCCACCGCGGCATAGCTGATGGACACGGCGCTCGACGCGATGGCCGTCTCCGTGCGCACGCGCTTGGCCACAGAGAAAGACTTGTGCAGGAGGCGGTTAATGACCACGCGGGCGGTGCCCGTCTCCACGGCCTTGCGGTAGCTGTTTTTCAGCTGGCCCAGAATCTGCGGCTCGCCCATAATCATGGAATCGAGGCTGGCGGCCACGCAGAACAGGTGCGTCACCGCGTCCATGCTCTGGTGCTTGTAGGTGTGCTCGCGCAGGACATCCAAGGGGCCTTGGCAGGTGCCCGCCCAATGGGCCAGCACGGCCTCGGTCACGTCCATGCCCTGGCAGCGGGTGCTGTCGGCCACCACGAGGATCTCCACGCGGTTGCAGGTGGACAGGGCCATGACCTCGCGCAGGGGGCAGGCGGCCAGCAGGCTCTTCTCAAAGTCCGCAACGCTGGTGAGTGCGAATTTTTCGCGCACGTCCACCCCGGCGGAGCGGTGGTTGAGGCCGACGAGGAAAATGTTCTTATCCATTACGCCTTGAACCCGTGGAAGGTTGTGGACACCAGGAAGTTGATGCCGAACATGGACAGAACCATGAGCAGGAACACGGCGATGGCCATGACCGCAGGCTTGCGTCCGCGCCAGCCGTAGGCCAGGCGCTGATGGAAGAGATAGGCGTAGAGGCCGAGCATGACAAGGGCCAGGATCTCCTTGGGGTCGAAGGAGAACACGCGCTTGGAGGCCAGCCAGGCCCACACGAAGCCGGAGGCGAGCCCAACCGTGTACAGTGGGAAGCCCAGCACGATGACCCAGTGATTCACCTTGTCGAAGGTGTCGAGCGAAGGCATGTCCTGCTGGAACTTCTTGAGTCCGGTCTTGGTCTTGATGCGTTTTTCCAGGTGCAGAAAGGCTAACCCCGCGCCAAAGGCCATGGCCAGCAGGGCCATGCTGCAGAACAGAGTGCCGATGTGCAGCAGGAAGAACAGGCCGGAGAGCATGGGCGGCAGGCTGGCCTTGATGCCGCTGGTGGCGTTGGCCGTGGCGTAAAAGACGAGGGCCAGGGGCAGGGCCACCACGATGAGGAAGCGCATTTTGAGCCGCCACCACAAGAGGCCGAAACTGACCAGCACGCCGAAGCCGAACAGGGAGAACAAGAAGCGCCCGGAGGTCAGCGAATCAAGCCCTGCGGCGCCGACAAGCTGCCCGGCCAGATCCACCGCGTGCAGCGCAAAGCCGGTGCCGGCTATGCTCAGGGCCATGACCTTGATGCGCTCGTTGCGCAGGGCCGAGCCCAGCACGTAGAACGCCGTGCCCAGGAAGTAGAGGCCGATGACCAGCATCGGCAGGATTTCAGGCAAGCCCATCAAGCAACTCCGGGATCAGATGGTGCAATTCTCGGGGCAGATGCGCGGTCAGTTCCGCCGTGGCCAGGAGGCCATCGTTCAGGCGGAGGGCCTCCAGCAGGCGCGAGCCCACAAGGGAACGGAACAGGGCCGAGTTGGCCCCGGTGCCGAGCCCAAGACCGAGCACACAGGGCCGCAGGCGGCTCATGAGCCGCAGGAACTGTGCGTACTCCTCCCCGAACCGGTCCTGCAAGTCTTTTCGGATGCGTTTGGTCAGCGCCGGACTGTGTCCGTCCGTGGAGATGGCGATGGTGAGGTCGCCGCGCACCACGCTGGAGGGCACGATGAAGCTGCCTTCCTCCGGCGCGTCGATGACGTTGCACAGCACCCCTCGCGCACGGCACAGGGCCGCGATGCGCTTGTTCAGCGCCGCGTCGCTGGTGGCGGCGATGGCCAGGAACATGCCGTCCAGGTCGGATTCCTCGAACTCTCGGCGCTCCACGCTGATGCCGGGCCTAGCCTCCAGGGCGCGCAGGGCGTCGTCCGGCTCGCGGCGCTCCAGCACCAGAACGCGGCTGGCCCCACAGTCCGCCAGGGACAAGACTTTTCGCAGGCCCACCTGGCCCGCGCCCACCACAAGGCAGGCCCGCCCCTCAAGGCTCACGAACATAGGATAGCAGCGCATCGCTTCCATATAGCAAATGCCGGGGGCCTCTGTAAAATGCCAAGAAGCCCTTTCTTGCCAGATTCCCTCAGCCTGGGGTAGAGATTGCCCATCGCCAACACAAGAGGTCGTCCATGCGCCAACTCGTCATCCAGCTTGCCCGCTTCGGCGACCTTGTGCAGACCAAGCGCCTGCTGCATTCGCTGCTGGCCGAGCCTGGGGCCGAGGTGCATCTCTGCCTGGACCAGTCCCTGGCCGCGCTGGCCCGGCTGCTGTATCCCGCCGTCATCCTGCACCCTGTGGCCGCCCACGGCACGGCCCTGGCCAAGCTGCCCGCCCGAGAGCAGGCCGCGGCGCTGCTCAGCGCCAACTTGCCGGTTTTCCGTGAACTTGCGGAGCTGGATTTTGGGCGCGTGTACAACCTCAATTTCTCGCCGCTGAATTTCCGTGTGGCCGGACTCTTTGCGCCTGAGTGCGTGCGCGGCCATGTGTGGAGCAGCGGCCAGGAAGAGATCGGCCAATGGGCCCGGCTGGCCATGCGCTGGTCCTCCATGCGCCGTATCGGGCTCAACATCGTCGATTTCTGGGCCTGGCACCATCCCGCGCCCATTCCGCCTGAAGACGTGAACCCGGTCGCGCAGGGCAGGGGAGGGGGGCTTGGCGTAGTGCTGGCCGGGCGCGAGTCACGCCGGTCCCTGCCGCCCAAGGAATTGGCCAGGCTGATTGCCGCGCTTCTGGAAACAAGGGCCGACCTGAACGACAAGCCGGTGACACTGCTCGGCAGCGTGGCCGAGGCCAAGGCCGCGCACCACGTGCTGCGCGAGCTGCCGGCCAGACGCGCGGGACAGGTGCGGAACCTTTGCGGCGGCACGGATTGGGCCGGGCTTGTGGATACCGTTGGCGGACTGGATCTGCTCCTGACCCCGGACACCGGCACCATGCATCTGGCGGCTGCCCTCGGCGTGCCTGTGCTGGCGACCTTCCTGTCCTCTGCCTGGTGCAGCGAGACCGGCCCCTACGGCCAGGGCCACCGCGTGCTCCAGGCCTTGACCGACTGCCTGCCCTGCCTGGAGTCCCAGCCCTGCGACTTCGGCGTCATCTGCCTCAGGCCCTTTGGCGACGCCCGGCTCACGCGCTACCTCGCCACGTGCGACGAACGCCATTTGCCGGATGGCCTGCTTGATCTGGATACGACCTTGGACGCGGTGGGCGTGGACTACACAGCGCGCTCGGGCATGGACCCGTCAGCCGGACTGCGGCACCAATTCCGCATGTTCCTTGCGCGGCACTTGGGCGCTGGCGGCACGTGGGAAGACTCCTCGGTACGGGAGTTCGCCGAACGTCTCTACTCGGAACGCGACTGGATGACTCCGGATGCGGAATCCAGTCAAAGTCGTAGACGTACCAGCATGCGTTCTTTGTTCTGATTTAATAAC
>NZ_DATMYK010000240.1:0-24718 GCF_035560995.1 Humidesulfovibrio sp.
ATGGCCACGCGCTGCTGCTGCCCGCCGGAGAGGTTGGCCGGGCGGAAGTTCACGCGGTCGGCCAGACCCACGCGGCCCAAAAGCTCCAGGGCGCGCGCGCGCAGCTCGGTCTGGGCGAGGTCGGAGTACATGCCCGGCAGCATGACGTTTTCCAGGGCCGTGGCATAGGGCACCAGGTAAAAGCTTTGGAACACGAAGCCGAGCACGGTGTTGCGCAGGGCGGAGAGTTCGTCGTCGGGCAGACCCGAGACATCGCGGCCCAGCAGGCGGTAAGTGCCGCTGGTGGGGGAATCGAGCAGGCCCATGAGGTGCAGGAGGGTGCTTTTGCCCGAGCCGGACGTGCCCTGCAGGGCCACGAACTCCCCGGCGCGGATGGTCAGGTCGATGCCGGAGAGGACTTCAACGCCGCCCTCCGCACCGTTCACGCCAGCCTCGTTCGCGCCAGCCTCGCTCGCCTGGACGCCGTTTGCGGAAGCCCCCTCCTTCGCCTGGGGGGCGGACTCCAGGGCCGCCCCGCGCCGGAACAGCCGGGCGAAGAGCCCGGGCCGCGCCTCCGGGGCCAGCACCTGGCGGAAGACCTTGCGGATGCCCCGCAGCTCCACGACGGTTTCGCCGGGAGCGGCGCCCGCCGGGCCAGCCATGTGCCCCGGGTCGGCCATGTGCCCCGCGCCGGGCATCAACCGCCCTTTTTGCCGCCGCCGGAACCGGCAGGCTTCACCGCGGGCTTTTCCTCGGCCTTCTTGGCCTCGGCGGGCTTTTCCTGCCCGGCCAGCACGATCTGCGTGGCCACCTCGTCGCCCTCGGCCAAGCCTTCCAGCACCTCGCTGCGCTCCAGGCCCGGCAGGCCGAGCTTGGGCTCCACGCGGCGCACGCCGTCCGGCTGCGCGGCATCGACCACAAACACGGTCTGCTTGCCCGCCACCCACTTCAGGGCCTGGTTGGGCACGGAGAGCACGCCCTCGCGCGTGTCCACCACGATGCGGCACTGGGTGGTCATCTCCGGCCGCAGGAACAGCGCCTGGTCCCGGTCCACGGTGACCAGGGCCTTGTAGTACACGATGTTGTCGCGGATCTCCGGGTCCGGGTACACGCGGTCCACGACCCCGGTGAAGGTCTTGTCCGGCTGGGAATCCACGCGGAACTCCACGGGCAGGCCCTGCTTCACGCGGCCCACGTCGGTCTCGTCCACGTAAATCCACATTTCCAGGCGCGCGGGGTCGAGCACGGTGACGAGGTTCGCCACCTGCAAGCCCGCCACGATGGTTTCGCCCTCCTGGGCCGTGACCTGAGAGACCACGCCGTCGATTGGGCTGACGATCTTGGTGTAGGAAATGCGCACGTCCAGCGTGGCCAGAACCGCGCGGGCGGCCGCGGCCTCGGCCTTGGCCACGTTGTGGTTCTGCTGGGTCTCGTCCAGCACGCTCTGGGCCTCCATGCCCTGTCTGGCAAGGGTCTCGTGCCGGGGCAGGGTGATGCCCGCGAACTTGGCCTTGGCCTCGGCCAGGCGCACGCGGGCCTCGGCTTCGTCGCGCTGGGCCTGCAGCTCGCGCGCGTCGATCTCCGCCACCACCTGGCCTTTTTTGACCACATCGCCCACGCGCACGTACACGCGGGAGATGGCTCCCGTGGCCCGCGCGCCGATCTTGACGCTGGCGCCCACCTGGGCCTTGATGATGCCCGTGGCCTCCAGCACGCGGCTCACCGCGCCCTTTTCCACCACGGCCGTGGCCAGCACCTTGGTCTGCCCGGCGGTGCGGCTTTTCTTGACGAAATACCAGCCCCCGCCCGCGAGCAGCAGGGCGGCGACGGCGTAGATGATCAGCTTTTTGCGGGTCATGGTCTGTCTTGACGCCTCATGGGCTGCGCGGCCGAAGCGTGGTCCGGGCCGCGATGGTTTGCTGCACTGCACATCGTATACGCGCAAAGACCTCCCCTGTCCAAGCGGGGGCGGCCGCAAGGCCGGGCTCCCGTCCTCATCGGCGCGTACTGCTCGGCGTTGAAGGCCAGCACGCCTACCGAACCGCAGGCCTACTGGACCTGCGTGATGACCTTGAGCCCGTACTTCTCGATCTTGGCGATGAGCGTGGGCCGCGAGAGGCCCAGCAGCTTGGCCGCGCGGGTGCGGTTGCCGCCGGTCATCTCCAGGGCTTCGGCGATGGTGCTCTTGGCCACGGCGTCCAGCACGTGCTCAAAGGCCGCGTCGCCCGCCTGCTCCATCAGCGCCCGGCGGATGAAGGCGCGCAGGGGGTCCTCGCCGCCGGACGGGCTGGCCTGGCCTGGCTGGCCGCCAGGGCCGGATTCGCCGCCGCGCGCCGCGCCCCCCAACCCTCCAGGGCCGCCGGAACCGCCGCCGATGGCCTGGAGCATCTCCTCCGGCCCGATGGGGCACCCGCGCGAGAAGATCAGCGCCTTTTGCAGGGCGTTGCCCAGCTCGCGCACGTTGCCCGGCCAGGGGTGGGCGGACAAAAGGTCCAGGGCTTCTGGCGTCAGGCCCGGGCTCTGCATGTCCATCTCCCGCGCCAGGCGCGAAAGGAAATGCGCCGCCAGCCTGGGCACGTCGCCCTCCCGCTCGCGCAGGGGGGGCAGGGTCACGGTGACGACCTTAAGGCGGTAGTACAGGTCCTCTCGCAGGCGGCCCTCGGCCACGGCGGTCTCCAGGTCGCGGTTGGTGGCGGCGATGATGCGCACGTCCACGGGGATGGTCTCCCGTCCGCCCAGGCGCTCGATCTGCTTCTCCTGCAACAGGCGCAGAATCTTGGCCTGCACGTTCATGGGCATGTCGCCTATCTCGTCCAGAAACACGGTGCCGCGCTGGGCTTGTTCGATCTTGCCCACGCGCCGGGAGCCCGCGCCGGTGAACGCGCCCTTCTCGTAGCCGAAGAGTTCGCTCTCAAGGAGCGTATCCGGGATGGCCACGCAGTTGATGACCACGAAGGGCTTGTCGGCCCGGGCGCTGTGCTGCCACAGGGCTCTCGCCACCAGCTCCTTGCCCGTGCCGGACTCGCCCCGGATGAGTACGAGCGCCTCTGTGGGCGCGGCGCGGCCGATGGCCTTGAAGACCTCCTGCATGGCGCGGCTCTGCCCCACCAGGGCGTCGGCCTGGGCATCGGCAGCGGTCTGGCTGTCATCGGGGGCGATGGCCACGCGGGCCCGCGCCAGCCGCCCGGCGTTCAGCGCCTGGCCGATGAGCCGCAGGATGTCCGGGATGTCGAAGGGCTTCAGGATGTAGTCGAAGGCCCCCAGCTTGGTGGCCTCGATGGCCGTCTCCGTGCCGCCGTAGGCGGTCATGATGATGACGGGCAGCCCCGGGCAGGCTGTGCGCATCTGCTGCATGGCCTGAATTCCGGTGATGCCGGGCATGCGCACGTCCATGACCACGAGGTCGGGCGCGGCGGCTTTGACCTCGGCCACCCCGGCCTCGCCGGAAGCGGCCGCGCGGATCTCGAAGCCCTCGCCCTCCAGGATCTTGCCGAAGCTCTGGCGCAGCTGGGCGTCGTCGTCCACGATCAGGATCTGAGCCATACGCGCTCCTGGATGGGCAGGACCAGGATGAAGCAGGCGCCCTGCCCCCGGTCCGATGGTTTCAGGTGGATGTAGCCGCCGTGCTCCTCCATGATGCGCTTGGCGATGGCCAAGCCCAGGCCCGTGCCCTCCTCCTTGGTGCTGAAGAAGGGCTGGAACACGCTTTCGGCCACGTCGGCCGGAATGCCGGGGCCGGAGTCCGTGAGCTGCAGGATGGCCACGCGGCCCAAGGGGTCCATGAATCCGGTCTGCTCGGAAATCTCGATGCGCCCGTTCTCGCCCATGGCGTCGCAGGCGTTCAGGATGAGATTCACCAGCACTTCCTTCAACTGCTCCGGGTCCACGTTGACCTGGGGCAGGAGCTGTTCGCGCAGCAGGCGCACATCCACTCCGTAGGTTTCAAGCCGGTGCTTCAAAAGCACCAGGGTCATATCCACCACGTCGGACGGGCTGACATACTGGAGCTTGGGCTTGGGCGGACGAGAAAATTCCAGGAAGTTCCGAACGATGGTGTCCAGATGGCGAATTTCCTCGCTGATGACCTCGAAGTCCTCGCGCTGGCCGGGGGAAAGATCGAGCCCGCGCTCCAGGGAGAACAGGCGCATCTTCACGCTGGTGAGGGGATTGCGCACGCTGTGGGCCACGCCCGCGGCCAGTTTTCCCACCAGAGCCAGCTTCTCGGCCTGGATCAAATGCTCGCGCGATTCCTTCAGCAGGGTCTGGGTCTCGTCCACGTCGCGCAAGAGCCCCGCCACCAATTCGCCCACGGCGCGCACTTCGTCTGATTGCGAGGGCGGCTGTGGAGACGTCTGCCCGTGGGGCTGCGGGCCCGGCTGACCGGAAGCGTTTGCGGAGGTGCCGCCTGCGCCCTCCGCGCCCTCCGGGTGCCTCCCGGCCGCATGCTCCAGGTTGTGGCCCTCCATGGCCGCGCCCAGGGCCAGCCGCCGGATGGGCCCCAGCACCTGCCTGAGCAGCACCCAGCCGAGCAGCAGCCCCAGCACCGCGCCCGCGGGGATGACAAACAGCGAGGCCGTGGTGGCCGCGTGCGCCAGGGAGCGCATGGCCGAAACGCCCAGGTCGGCGTCGCGGGCATGCAGATTGAACAGCTCACGCGCGGCCTCCTGCGCGGCCTGCCTGTGCCGCGCGGCCTGGGCCGCAAGCAGCGCGCCCTCGCCGGGCTTGCTCTCCACCAGTTCGTCCAGGGTGAGCATCTGTTGCCGGAAGGCTTCGTCCACGTGGGACAAAAGCTCGCGCCCGGCCTCCAGGGGCTCGCTGGCGCGCACCTGCAGGAGCGCCATGGCGATGGAGGCTTCGTGCTCCTTGAAATCCTTGTACCGGGCGGGATCCTGGCGCGCGGCCAGGGCGTCGGCCTCCAGGCCGGAAAGCTGCTCGGAAAGGGACAGAGCGCCCACCTGTTGACCCAGGTTCACCTGGCGCAATATATCCGTGGCGTAAAGGTAGTGCTGGGCCAGCCAGTAAGTGGCCGTGGCCCCGGCGCAGGCGCAGATGGTGAGCCCCGCCAAAAGCGCGAACACCCGTCCGCGCAGCGAGGGCTGCACACTCATGGCCAATCGTTTCAGCGCCGTGCTCATTGCCTCTCTCCTTTCGCGCCGGACCATAGCGTATGCGCCTTCACTTGTCAGCCGCGCGGTCTCCTCGCAATCCCCCCGCCCCGCCGGACCCTGTCAACAGGGCAATTTCGTCCTTTTCCCGGCCCGATTGCCGCCCTTTTCATCCCGCCCGGCAAGGCCGTGCTACACTCCCGCCCCATGAACGCCACACCCGACACCACCTTCCGTCTGCGTTACCTGCCGCCGCCCACAATCGCCCGGTTCATGGCCTCCCGCGCACTCTACCGCGGACTCATGGGGCCCGTTGGCTCCGGCAAGTCCTCGGCCTGCTGCGTGGAGCTGATGGCAAAGGCCCTGGCCCAGACCCCGGACAAGAACGGCCTGCGCCGCACCCGCTTCGCCGTGGTGCGCAACACCTACCGCGAACTCAAGGACACAACCCTCAAAACCTGGCTGGACTGGTTCCCGGAGGAGCGCTGCGGCCCCTTCGCCCACACGGACATGGCCCACCGCCTGAGCCTGGAGCTTTCCGACGGCAGCACTCTGGAGGCCGAGGTGCTCTTCCGCGCCCTGGACAAGCCCCAGGACCTGAAGAAGCTCCTGTCCCTCGAACTCACCGGAGCCTGGGTCAACGAGGCCCGCGAGCTGCCGCTCACGCTCATCGAGGCCCTGGGCGACCGCGTGGAGCGCTTTCCGTCCTCCCGCGAGGGCGGCTGCTCCTGGGCCGGGGTCATCATGGACACCAATCCGCCGGACACCGACCACTGGTGGCACCGCCTGGCCGAGGAAGCCCGGCCCGAGGGCTGGGACTTCTTCAGCCAGCCCGGCGGGCTCATGGAACAGGACGGCCGCTTCCTGCCCAACCCCCAAGCCGAAAACCTGGAAAACCTGCCCAGGAACTTCTACAAGCGGCGCATGGCCGGAAAAAGCCCGCGCCACGTGCGCATCTACTACTGCGGACGCTACGGCTTCGCCCAGGACGGCCTGCCCGTGTACCCGGAATTCGACGAGGCCCGGCACCTCTCCACCGCGCCCCTTGAACCCGTGGACGGCCTGCCGCTCTACGTCGGCCTGGACTTCGGCCTGACGCCCGCCGCCGCCCTGGCCCAGCGCCTGCCCGACGGACGCTGGCTCTTCCTCGACGAACTCGTGTCGCAGAACATGGGCATGCTGCGCTTCGCCGCCCTTTTGAACGACCTGCTGCACTCGCGCTATGCCAACCTCACGCCCGTCATCTGGGGCGACCCCGCAGGCATGGCCCGCGCCCAGACCGACGAACGCACGCCCTACGACATCCTGCGGGCGAGCGGCCTGCCCGCCCGGCCCACGCACACCAACGACCCCGTGCTGCGGCGCGAAACCACGGCCGCCGCCCTCTCACGCACTGTCGACGGCGCGCCCGGACTGCTGCTCTCACCCTCCTGCCGCACCCTGGCGCGCGGCATGGCCGGGGCCTGGCGCTACCGCCGCCTGCTCGTTTCCGGCGAGGACCGCTACACCGACGAGCCCGAGAAGAACCGCTTCTCCCACGTGTGCGAGGCCGCACAGTACCTGCTGGTGGGCGCTGGCGAGGACAGGATGTTGCTCGCGCCGGAAGGGAAAGGAAAGATCAGGCAGGCCAGGGCGTTGAACGGGAGGGGGAAAGAGTAATATTTGCGGGGGGAGCATGCGCTCCCCCCACGCCCCCCGCAGGGCAAGTTGACGGGCATGGCGCGTGTTTCACTCGCGCCATGCCCGTCAACTTGCGGCGGTGTCCAAGGGAAGGCGTCTCCAGCGCCATCACGAATGAAGCGACAGGACCGTCCGCAAACAGTTGCATATAACAACTTTCACGGCGCCCTCGCCCAGCCTGCCCCAAACGAAACAGCCCGGAGCGCTCTTGCGCTCCGGGCTGTTTCGTTTGGCCTGCGGGTCCAGGGGGTGCATACCCCCTGGCGGGGTCAAGGGGCAGCGCCCCTTGCCTGCCACTCCCTCATGCCCGCTCACGACCCTATGACTGCTGCTGCCCGGCCCTGTCCGGCGCGAAGAGCGCGGCCAGGCCATAGAGCGCCAGGGAGGCGGCGAACACGATGGAGTAGCCGAAGCTGACGGCGAGAATGTTGGCGAGCGGCGTGGCGACCACGGAGAGCGCGCCGTTGACGCTCCAGGCCCAGGGGATGAAGGGGCTGGTGGCGCCGCGATAGGTGGACAAGGCCAGGGGGAAGGGCATGCCCATGAAGAAGCCCAGGGGCGCGGCTATGGCTATGGCGAGAGCGGCCTTGGCGGGGTCGGGCCAGGCCAGGGCGAGGTCGAGCAGGCGCGGCAGCAACAGGCCCAGGGCCGCGGCCAGGGTGGCGGTTATGCCGCAGGCCAGGCGTATGCCTGCGCGCGGGCGCGGCACGAAGCGAGAGGAAAAGGCGCTGCCCAGGCCGGAGGCGATGAGCATGGCCGAAAGCACCAGGGCGAAGGCCTGAGCCGGGTCATTCAGGAAGAAGGTCAGGCGCTCAATGAGCACGATCTCGATGAACAGGAAGCCCAGGCCCAGGCAGACGAAGTAGCCGAAGCCCGCGAGGATGTTCTTGGCGCTGATGCCGCCCAGGCCCCGGCGTTTGGCCAGGGGCAGCAGAAAGACGATGAGCGCGAAGGCCGCGGCCTGGGCGAGCACGGCCACATTGACGAGGTAGCCGATTTCCTGGCGCGGCAGCACTTCGATGCGCGAGAGCACTTCGGGGATGCGTTCCAGGCGCAGGATCTCGTGGAAGAAGGGCCGGTCCTGGGTGCTGGGGGCGAGGTTGAAGAAGCGGAAGGCCGAAGAATCGGTCTTGCCGTCGCGCAGGAAGGCCACCAAGTCGTCCATGAGCGCGTCGCGCGCGGTGAAGGCGTCCTCGCCGGACAGGGCGTCGGAGGTGACGTTCTCGAAGGACACGGGCGGCAGATCGTTGTAGACCTCAACCTTCTTCGGGTCGATGCCGGGGAAGTACGGCGTATCGAAGCTGCGTTCGGCGGCGAAGGCGCGCGCGCCCGCTATGTCGGCCTCGCTGAAGGGCTTGCGCGAGGCCAGGATGCGCGCGGTGAAGGCGCTGCGCAGCACGATGATGTGCTGGGCGGGCTCCTGGATTCCGGCCAGGAGCAGCCCGGCGCGCACGGTGGTGGCGGCCTTCAGGGCGTATACGGGCAGTTCGCCTATGCCCATGGGCAGGGAAAGCAGTCCATTGGCGTCAAGGGAGCGCATGAGCCGGGCGATGCCCTCGGCCGTGAGCACGTACTTGTTGGCCTGGCCCTGGTCCAGGAACTCCGGCGAAATGTCGATGAGGCTGTAGGGCTTCTGGGCGCGGCCCGCCAGCACCAGGGGCGAGCCCAGGCGCGGGCTGGAGGCGTGCCCGGTGGGCGCATCGTGCCCGGCGGCAAAGGCGGCGGCCGGGATGGGGGCCTTTGCAGGGGCATGGGCGGGAGCCTTGGCCGGGACTTTGGCGGTCTTGCCGGTCTGAGCGGCGGGTTTCGCCGCTGGCTTGCCCGCTGGTTTGGCCACTGGCTTGCCCACTGGCTTGGCCGGGCCGGGCGCGCCTGCCGCCTCGGAGGCGTTGTCCTCGGCCGGTTCGCCAGCGGCCATGTCGGCTGGGGGAACGTCCTCGGCATGCGCGTCGGAAAGGGGCAGGCGCACGGACCAGCCCTTGGGCGGCGCGCTGGGCTCGTGGGACAGCAGGAGCGCATGCAGCACCGGGTCGCTCTCCACCGTGTCCACCTGGCGCGCGCCAAGCTCCAGGGCCTCGCGCAGGCGGAAGCCCCCGCGCCCGCCCGCCAGGAGCACGCGCTCCGGCTTGCGCAGCAGGTAGGGCAGGCAATCGAGCGAGGCCTTGATGTAGCCCGTGTCGTAGGCGCCCGCGCGCGGCAAGGCGGCCAGGCGCTCGCCGTCGCGGTACAGGCCCAGCGCCGGGGGCGGGCCGCCAGCGCCAAGGAGCTCATAGTTGTTGGAAAGGTCCGGGTCGTGCCGCTCGATGTAGTTCTCCAGCAGCATGTAGTAGCCGCGCGGGCTCTTCACCTCGGCCACGAGCCGGTTGTCCTCCACGTTCATGGCCACGGACACGGGCTTGTACTGGCTGAAGGCGGCGTTGTTGTGCGCCACCACCACAAAGGCGGCCAAACCGCAGGCGCACAGGGTCAACGCGCCGAAGCCCAGGCGGGCGGCGGCTTTTTGTCCGGGCAGACTGGTGAGGGCGGCCAGGGTGAGCGGCGGCAGAAGCAGCAGCGGAGCCAGAAAGGGCGGCACCAAGGCCAGGCAGGCCAGCAGCGCCGCCGCGCCCAGGCCCGCGCCGATGAGGTCGGCCATGTAGATCTTGGGGATGTCCTCCTGCCGGGCCAGGAACGAAAGGCCCACATACAGGCCGGAGGCGAAGAAGAAGGGGAACAGGGCCAGATAGTACTTGCCGATGTTCAGCAGCTGCCCGGCGAAGAGCTCTTCGTTCTGCAGCTCCAGCGGATTGAATGGGATGAGGCCGAGCGCGGCGTAGCCCAGGGCGGACAGGAGCAGCATGGCCGTAGGCAGGGCGTAGAAGAGCGCGGCCTGCCTGCGCTCGAAGGCCTTGCCGAAAAGGCAGAGCACCACGCCGCTGACGGAATAGCCCGCCATGGCCATGGAAATGACCCAGTAGCCGTACTCGCTCCAGTTGGTGATGGCGAAGTGGCGCACGAGGAAGATCTCGAACGCGATGGAGGCGAGGCAGACAAGGAAGATGCCGAGGTAGCGCATGTAACCCCACACCGGCTCCGGGCCTTGGGCGTCCGGGTCGGCACGTGCAAAAAGATGCGCTTGCCTACCGCATCCTCGTCCGGGAGGCAAGGACGCCTTGTGCGCGGGGCAGCCTTGCACAACGCTCGCACGGGTGCCGAGGGGCAGGTGCGCCAGAGGGGTGCGCCGGGCGGGCGCGTCAACAGGGGCTTCGGTCCGCTCAGGCTTCCGGCGCAGGCTGAAAGCTCAAGCACAGGGAGAAGGTGCTGCCCAGGCCGGGCGCGCTCTGCACCTCCAGGCTGCCGCCCATGCGCCGGGCCAGCTCCCGCGCGATGGCCAGCCCAAGGCCCGTGCCCGCGAAGCTTTTGGTCAGCGGGGCCTCAACCTGGGTGAAGGGCTCGAACACGCGGGCCGCGAACTCCGGCGCTATGCCTATGCCCGTGTCGGCCACGCTGATGCGCAGGGTGCAGGTGGCCTCGTCCTGGCAGGTGGCCTGGGCGCTCAAGCTCACGCCGCCGCGCAGGGTGAACTTGATGGCGTTGTCCAGAAGGTGCCGCAAAAGCTGGGTCAGGTGCACGGGATCGCCCTGCAGGGAAAGGTCGAGCAGCTCCGGCCCGGCCGCCAGGGTGAAGCTCAAGCCCTTCATCTGGGCCTGGGGCGCGTACTCCACCTCAAGGGGCATGAGCACCTCGCCCAGGCGGAAGGGCCGCATTTCGATGCGCGTCTGCCCGCTGCCCAGGGCGGCGTAGTCCAAAATGTCGTTCACCAGCCGGGTGATGTGCTGGGCCGACTGCGTGGCCCAGGAAAGATACTCGCCCTGCTCCTGAGGCGCGGGGTTCTCGCGCAGCAATTGGAGCATGCCCAGCAGGCCGTTCAGGGGCGTGCGCAGCTCGTGGCTCATGTTGGCCAGGAACGCGCTTTTGGCCTGGCTGGCGGATTCCGCCTCCTCCTTGGCGGAAAGCAGGGCCCGCTCGGAGAGCTTGCGTTCGGTGATGTCGCGCGAGAAGCTGGCGATCTGGACGATCTCACCCGTTTCGCTGCGCACGGGGTGCAGGCGAATGGCGTAGGTGCGGCCCTCGCGTTCTTCCTCAAAGCGCATGGGGCTGCCGGTCTGCACCACTTCCTCGTAGCGTGCCCTGCGGCCGTTGCGCACATGGCCGGGGATGAAATCCAGGATATTCTGGCCGGTGAGTTCCTCGGGCGTTTTGCCGCGCCGCATGGCCGCGCTCTCGTTCAGGGCCAGCACCTGGCCGTCGGGCACTAGCAGCAGCACGCCGTCGCTGGAGGCGTTGAAGATGGCCCGCAGGCGCTCCTCGCTTTCGAACAGGGCGCGGCGCGCTTCCTCCTGCTGGGTCTTGTGGCGCTCCACGGCCTCGGCCATGTGGTCCAGGGCGCGGCCCAGTTCGCCGAATTCGCCCTTCTGCCCGCCCAGGCCGCTGCGAGCGGTGTAGTCACCGGCGTGCAGGGCGCGCACGGTGTCCATCATGCGCGCCGAGGGCTCCAGGATGCGGCGGCGGGCCCAGGCGCGGGAAAGGCCCAGCACCAGAAGCACGATGCAGCCCAAACCGATGAGGTGCCGGGTAAGCTTGGCCGCGCTTTCGGCGTACACGGCCTCGCGCGGGATGCCCACGCGCACGTAGCAGACCTCGTCGCGGCAGATGTCCAGCCGCTTCATGACGTAGTAACGCTCCACCCCGTCAAGCCCGATGCCCCAGCCGCTCATTTCCTGGCCGGAGCGGATCATGGTGGCCTGCTCCTCGGGCAGCTTGGCGCCGGTGTAGCGCGGGGCCTCCGGCAGGCGGTAGATGATGCGGCCGCCCTGGCTGGCCAGCACCAGGGTGGTGCCTTGGGGCAACGCGGCCTCTTCGAAAATCTTCGCCGCCTCGGACACGGAGAGGTGGGCCACCAGCACCATGCGGATGCGGCCGCCCTTGTCCGCAACGGGCGCGGCGTAGCTCACCACGGCGCCGCCCTGCCCCGCATCGGCGGTGGAGACGCCCACGGCGAAGCTTTGCCCTTGCAAGGCCCCGGCAACGGCCTGGTCCTCGGCCATGTTCACGTCCTGCGACAGGGGCCGGGCCGAGGCCACCACAGTGCCGTCCGGCCTGACGAGGATGAGGTTCTTGTAATGCACGGCCACGCGGGCGAAGTCGGCCAGCACCGGCTGGCAGGCGGCGGGCTCGCAGCCGGCCACCAGGGGATTGGCGGCCAGAAGCTCCAGAAAAGTGCGGGCGTTGGTTGTTTCCTGACCCAGGGTGCGGGCCACCAGGCTCGCGGCGCGGGCCGCGTCGGCCAGGGCGGCTTCGCGCTCCTGAGCACGGTCGCGCACGTGGCTGATGAGCGAAAGAGCCAGCATGGGCAGCAGGGTCAGGGCCACCAGGCCCATGAGCATTCCGTGCAGGCTGTCGGCCGCGTGCCGCCACCCCTTGGGCATCAGCGGCACGCTAAACTCCCGGGGCCTTGCGCGGGCAGCAGACCTGAAGCAGCTCCAGGGCCTTTTCCTCGGCCAGCGGCCGGGAGAACAGGAAGCCCTGGCCATACTCGCAGTTCAGCTCGGCCAGGAAGTCGCGCTGGCGCTCGGTCTCGATGCCCTCGGCCACCACGTCGAAGCCCAGGTTGTGGGCCAGGCTGACTATGGTGCGCACGATGATGAGATTCTCGAAGGCGTCCAGGTCAGACACGAAGCTACGGTCCACCTTGAGCGTGTTGATGGGGAAGCGGCGCAGGTAGGAGAGCGACGAGTAGCCGGTGCCGAAGTCGTCGATGCTGACCTTGACGCCCATTTCGCGCAGGCCGCGCAGCTTGTGCACCACGCTTTCCGGATTCTGCATCACCAGGGTCTCGGTGATCTCGAGCTTGAGGCGCTGCGGGTCGAGGTGATTGTCCTCCAGGGCGCGGGTCAGCTGGCGCACCAGGTCCGGCTGGGCGAACTGCTTGGCCGAAAGGTTCACGGCCACATTGAACTGCTTGGGCAGGGCGAAGCGCTCCTCCCACTGGGCGGCCTTTTCACAGGCCTCGGCAATGGCCCACTGGCCGATGGGCACGATGATGCCCGTCTGCTCCGCATGGGGGATGAAGTCGCCCGGCGGCACCAGGCGGCCGTCCACCTGCCAGCGGATGAGCGCCTCGAACCCGGCCAGGGAGTTGTCCTTCAGGGTGAAGATGGGCTGGTAATGCAGGCGGAACTGCTGGCGGTCCAGGGCCTGGTGCAGGTTCTGGTTCACGTTCAGAGCGTACTGGGCGCGGGTGCGCATGGCCCATTTGAAGACCTTGACCTTGCCGCCGCCAAGGGCCCGCGCATGCTCCATGGCTATGCCCGCGTCCTGCAGCAGCTCCTCCGGCTGGGCGTAGTCCGCCGGGCCGAGCACCACGCCCACGCTGGCGGTGAAATGCAGGGCGTGACCGTCCACCTCCATGGGCCGGGCCAACTCGGCGCAGATGCGCCGTGCCACGTGCAGGGCTTCGCCGGGGGTCTTGAGCTCCTCCAGGATGAGGGCGAATTCGTCGGCCCCGCATCTGGCCACGGTGTCCAGTCCGCGCGCCACGCCCTTGATCTTCTCGGCCACGGCGCGCAGCACCTTGTCGCCCGCGGCGTGGCCCAGGCTGCTGTTGATGGGCTTGAAGCGGTCCAGGTCGAGGAAGAGCACGGCGTAGAGATAGTTGAGCCGCCGGCGCGAACGCTCCAGGGACTGCTCCAGGCGGTCCATGAACAGGGCGCGGTTGGCCAGCCCGGTGAGCGGGTCCTGAAAGGTGCGCTCCTGGATGGTCTCCTCGGCCTTTCTGCGTGCGGTGATGTCCTCGGCCACCATGGCCAAGAGGCCCGGGCCGGGCACATAGGCCTGGATGCGCAGCCAGCGCTTGATGTCGGCCAGATAGCTTTCGATGAGGCCGCTCTTGCCGGAACGGACGACCTCGGCCGCGAAATCGCGCAGGTAGCCTTCCAGGTTGGGCAGAATGTCGCCCATGGTGCGATCCAGCAGGGCCTCGCGCGGGCGGTTCAGAATCTGCTCCATGGCCGGGTTGATCTCCAGCACGCGGGCCTGGGCCAGCTCCATCACCGGGGCCTCGCCGTAGGAAAGCAGGGCGAAGCCGTTGAACATGGAGGTGAACAGGCTTTGGTAGCGGGCGCGGCTGTCGGTCAGGGCCTTGGAGGAATTGCGCAGCTCGTCGACCGTCTTGGCCAGGGCCTCGCTGGCGCGCTGCACGGCCAGGCGCTGGCGGTGCATGTCCACGAAGACCTGGACCTTGTTCTTGAGGATCTCGTGCTCGAAGGGCTTGATGAGGTAGTCCACGGCCCCGGCCTCGTAGCCCTTGAACACGTGGCGCTGCTCTTTGCTGATGGCGGTGATGAAGATGATGGGGATGTGCCGGGTGGTTTCCTCGGCGCGGATGCGCTCCGCCGTGGTGAAGCCGTCCAGGCCGGGCATCATGACATCGAGCAGAATAAGAGCGAAATCATGTTTATCTATAAGCTTAAGGGCCTCGTAGCCACTGCGCGCAGTGACGATGTTGACCCCTTCCCGGCGCAACAGCCCCGTGAGCAGAAGCAGGTTCACCTGCTCGTCATCCACGGCCAGGATGTCTATGACTTCCGGCGCGTATTCGGCTCGGCCCATGCCCAGACGCTCCTCTCACCATTGGTGCGCAGATTCCCGCGCACATCACATCATGACCCAATTCCCGACATTACCCGACAAATATCGGAATGTACAGTTTCATCCGGCATGGGAGTTCTTGCACTGGGGCATTTCGCTTGTCTGGGCAGCTCTTTTACAATATACTTATTTTCCGAAGTAAGAAGTTCCCCTTCCTCCACTCATCTGCAAGGGAGCCGTCGTATGCCTCAAGCCGCAGCCCAGCGCCCCCTCTCCGCCCTGGACAAGACCGAAATCCTCGGGGTGCTTGAAAGCGAGAACATCTCCGTGTTCTTCCAGCCCGTGGTTTCCGTGCGGGCCAAGGGCATCCTCGGCTTCGAGGCATTCTCCCGCTCCATTTCCGACACCGGCGCGCGCATGGACGCCCACGACCTCTTCGGCCAGAACTGGGACCCGGAAACCCGCCTGAAGCTGTGCCGCCTGTGCCGCCGAAAGGCGTTGGAAGCCTTCCGGCCCATTTTCGAGCGTCACCCGCAGATGATGCTGTTCCTGAACACCGACGGCGGGGCCCTTTCCGCCGCCACAAAGCTGGGCCACCTGGACGCCATATGCCAGGCCCTGAACATTCCCGGCAAGCGCGTGGTCATCGAGCTTGAGCGGCCCTACCTGAACTCGCCCGACGTGGCCCGCTTCATGCTGCACTACCGCGAGTGCGGCTTCGGCCTTTCCGTGGACCTGTGCGGCGGCATGAGCGTGCCTGCCGAGGAGCTCTTCGCCCTCAAGCCGGACTTCATCAAGTTCGACCGGCCGCTGTTTACCGACGTGGACGGCCAGGAGTTCAAGCGCGACATGGTGCAGTCTCTAAGCCGCCTGGCCGACCGCCTGGGCAGCGTGCTGCTGGCCAAAAGCGTGGAGTCCGAGGACGAAGCCCTGCGCCTGCTCCAGTGGGGCGTCATCCACCAGCAGGGCTACTACTACACCAAGGACAAAGACTCCGCCGAACGCGACCCCATCCGCGCCTTCCAGCAGAAGGTGGAGGAGATAAACCGCCGCTACCGCGAAAGCGCCCAGGCCGATGTTGCGGCCAAGCGCAAGCGCTACGAGGACTTCCACAAGGTGCTCAAGAAGGTGGCCTACAAGATGGCCGACACGCGCGAGCATGATTTTTCCGCCGCCTGCGAACGATTGGTGGCGGCAGAGGAGAGCCTGGTCTGCGCCTACGTGCTCACCGACGACGGCATCCAGTTCACCCCGCGCTCCTTCAAGCGCAGCCTGGGGGTGGACAGCCCCTTGCTGGGACCGGAGAAGGGCCGCGGCTCAGACCACGGCATCCGCGAGGACGTGCTGCACCTCAAAAGCGGCTTCGACAAATACGTGCTGCCGGTGCAGATTTCGCCGTACATGAAGCTCATGGTCAGCACCATCTCCGCCCGCTTCTACAACGCCGAGGGCTCGCCCTACATCCTGTGCCTGGAGTTCCAGTCGGAGTAGCCGGGATTTACGACGCGCCGGGCGTACGCATCGGATTTACGCGTCGCCCCGGAGGGCGGCGATGGGGTCGAGCCTGGCCGCCGCGCGCGCGGGTTTGATGCCGAACACCAGCCCGATAATGAGCGCGCTTGAGAGCGACAGGAAGAAGACCTTCCACGAGAAGAGAATCTGCAGCATGCCCAGCCGGGTGAGCAGCTGCCCCAGCCCAAGCCCCAGCCCAAGCCCCACCAGCCCGCCGATGGCCGTGAGCATGGCCGCCTCCAGCAGAAATTGCGTCAGGATGGCGTTTTGCGTGGCGCCCAGGGCCTTTTTGAGGCCGATCTCGCGGCTTCTCTCGCTCACGCTGATGGAGAAGAGGTTGGCCAGGACGAAGCCGCCCACCGACATGGACGCGGCCGCCGTGACGCCCAGGAAGGCCACCAGCCCACCCTTGAAGGCGGACAGGAACTTCAGGATCTCGTCCGCCGTGATGATGGAGAAGTCGTCGTCCTGGGTGGGGGTCAGGTTGTGGCTCATGCGCAGAAAGGCGCGCAGGTTCTCCACGTGGTCGCCCATGCGCTGGGGCTCCAGGAACTTGATGCGCATGGCCCGGAAGTACTTGCGGTCCAGGTTGAAGCGGCTGGTGAGGGTGGTGATGGGGATGACGATGCGGTCGTCCACGTCGCCGCCGCCGCCGGAGGCCCCCCGGTACTTGAGCCGCCCGATGACCTGCACCTGGAACTTGCCCACCTGGAAGGTGCGCCCCACGGGCGACTGCTCGCCGAAGAGCTCCCGCGCGGGCTTGTCTCCCAAGAGCGCCACGCGCGAGGCCAGACGCACGTCCTCTTCCGAGAGGTCGCGGCCTTCCACCAGGGGCCAGTTCCAGGCCTCGGCGTAGTTCTCCGTGGCGCCGATGACCAGGCTGCCGGGCAGGTTGTTGTCCTGGTAGCGCATGGGCACATCCGGCTTGGCGCGCATGGGCACCACCATGCTCACCCCGGGCAGAGACTGCCGGATGCCCCGGATGTCGTCCTGGGTGAGGGTGTTGGTGCGCATGCCCACGGCCTGCTTCTTGAAATTGCCGCCAAAGACCAGGGCGGCGTCCGGCCCGAACCACTCCACCAGCTCCACGGCCTTGCGCTCGGCACCGTCCACGGCGGTGACGATGAGCGTGAGCGAGGCCACGCCGAAGCCCACGCCCAGAATGACGAAGAGCGAGCGGGCCTTGTAGGCCCAGACCGCCGCCTGGGCCATGCCGCGCAGCCGCACCCACAGGGCCAGCCGGGCGAAAAACGGCGTTCGGGCCTGGCTCATGGGCGGCTCACTTCGGGCTCGGGCGCATCACGACCCGGCGCAGGCCGCGCCGCCCGCCATGCAGCCTTCCATGCACGCGGCCAGGCGCTTGATGCCTTCCTCGATGGTCGCGGCGTCGGCGTTGGAGTAGTTCAGGCGCAGGGTGTTCTCGCCCGTGCCGTCCACAAAGAAGGCCGCGCCGGGCACAAAGGCCACCTTGCACTCGACGGAGCGCTTCAGAAGCTCCGTGGCCGAAACGCCCTCCGGCAGGGTGACCCAGAGGAACATGCCGCCCTCGGGCTCGGTGACGTGGACGTTCTTGGGGAAGTGCTTGGCGATGGCCGCCTGCATGGCGCGGCACTGGTCGCCGTACAGCTTG
This sequence comes from Humidesulfovibrio sp., assembly GCF_035560995.1. GTDB lineage: Bacteria > Desulfobacterota > Desulfovibrionia > Desulfovibrionales > Desulfovibrionaceae > Humidesulfovibrio. The sequence goes on from NZ_DATMYK010000240.1 coordinate 17,536, forward strand.
CTGATGCGCGCCACATGGGCCTCGAAGTCGTTGTCGGCCAGGAACTGGTGCACGATCATCTGGTCCAGCGAGCCCGTGTGCAGGTCCGCCGCCTGCTTGGCGATGACCAGGCGGTTCATGATCTCGCCTTTGGCCACGATCCAGCCCAGGCGGAAGCCGGGCGCGGCCACCTTGGAGAAGGTGCCCAGCAGCATGGAGTTCTCAGGGCGCTGCTTGTACACCGGCGGCAGGGCCTGGCCCTTGAAGCGCAGCTCGCCGTAGGGGTCGTCCTCCAGGAAGAAGATCTTGTGGCGCGAGAGGATCTCCGCCACCTTGGCGCGCTTTTCCTCGGAATACGACAGGCCCGAGGGGTTCTGGAAGCTCGTCACGGCGTAGAACAGCTTGGCGCCCTGCACGGCCTGCTCCAGCGCGGCCAGGTCCGGGCCGTCGTTCTCCAGGGGCACGCTGCGCCACTGGGGGCGGAAAATAGTGAAGGCCTGGATGGCTCCGAGGTAGCCCGGCTTCTCCATGACCACGGTATCGCCCGCGTTGACGGCCACCTTGGCCACAAGGTCCAGCGCCTGCTGCGAACCCGTGGTGATAAGGATGTCCTCGGGGTTCACGTCCATGCCCTTCTTTTCCTGGTAGCGCCGGGCGATCCACTCGCGCAGGGGCTTGTAGCCCTCGGTGGTGGAGTACTGCAGGGCACTGGGGCCGGATTCGTAGAGCACCTTGGAGGCGGCGGCGGCGATTTCCGGCACCGGGAACGAGGCCGGGTTGGGCAGCCCGCCCGCAAAGGAGATCACCGACGGGTCGGCCGTGACTTTCAGGATCTCGCGGATGAAGGAACGCTGGGCCTTGGCCACGCGGTCGGCGAACTGGGGCATGAGGGGGGTCTCCTTTTTTTTCGTGTCCGGGGACTGTAGGCCTGCGCCTTCCGGATTTCAACCCTTGGCGTCTTGACAAGGCGCGGCCAAGCAGAGAAGCAGACAGGACACGCAATCCGCCTGGGAGGGTACGCCAATGACCGACGCCGACAAGGTATATCGCGACATCGAGGCCATCCGCGCCAAGAATCCCGTTGTGCTGTCCATCACCAACTACGTGGTGACGAACACCACGGCCAACGCCCTGCTGGCCCTTGGCGCTTCGCCCATCATGAGCCACGCGGTGGAGGAAATGGCCGAGCTTGTGGCCATTTCCGGCGCGCTGGTCATCAACCTGGGCACCGTGGCCCCGGAATATCTGGCCGCCATGGACCCGGCCTGGACCGCGGCGGACGAGGCCGGCGTGCCCGTGGTGCTGGACCCCGTGGGCGCGGGCGCGAGCATGCTGCGCACCGTCACCCCGCTGGCCTTGCTCGACTCGCACCGTCCCTTCATCATCCGGGGCAACGCGTCGGAGATCATGACCCTTGCGGGCGACGCGGGCAGCGGCGCGCGCGGGGTGGACTCCACCGCCAAGAGCGACGTGGCCGGAGCCGCCGCGCGCGCCCTGGCCATGAAGCATGCCTGCGCCGTGGTCGTCAGCGGCGAGGTGGACTACGTCACCGAGGGCGGGGCCAAGGTGCGCGTGCTGGGCGGCAGTCCGCTCATGCCGCGCGTCACCGGCCTGGGCTGCACGGCCACGGCCATCTGCGCCGCCTTCGCCGCCGTGAACAAGAACCCGCTGGAGGCCGCCCTGCACGCCTCCATCACCATGAAGATCGCGGGAGAAATGGCCGAGGTCCGCGCCAGCGGCCCCGGCACCCTGCAACTGCATCTGTACGACGCCCTGTACAACATGAAGGCCCAGGACGTGAGCGACCGCATCAAGGTGGTGCGCTAGGCGTGGCCAAGGGCATCGACTACGGCCTGTATCTCGTCACCGACCGGGACCTGTGCCTGGGCCGCGCGCTTACGGACGTGGTGGCCCAGGCCGTGGCGGGCGGGGTAAGCGTGGTGCAGCTGCGCGAGAAAAAGGCCGACACGCGCGACTTCGTGGCCCTGGGCCGGGCGCTTCTGGCCCTGCTTGGGCCCCTGGGCGTGCCGCTCATCATCAACGACCGCCTGGACGTGGCCCTGGCCATAGGCGCCCAGGGCGCGCACGTGGGCCAGAGCGACATGCCCGCGCAGGACGCCAGGGCCATCCTCGGGCCCACGGCCATCCTGGGCCTCTCCGTGGAGACCATGGACCAGCTGCGCGAGGCGGAAAACCTGCCGCCGGGCCTGGTGGACTACTACGGCCTGTCGCCCATTTTCCACACGCCCACAAAGACCGACGCCGGGCCGGGCTGGGGTCTGGCGGGCCTCGGCCAGGCCAGGGCCGAGGTGGACGCGGGCACGAAGCGCCCGCTGGTGGCCATCGGCGGCATCGGCCCGGCCAATGCGGCCGGGGTGCTGCGCTGCGGCGCGCAGGGGCTGGCCGTGGTTTCGGCCATCTGCTCCGCCCCGGACCCGCAGGCCGCCAGCCGCGAACTGGCCGGCATCCTGCGCCGGGAGCGCACGCCGCTCCCGTAATCGCCCGGCCCGCCGCCCCTGGCGGCAAGGAGTTCCAGCATGACCGCAGCAGCACAGGACGGCTACGTCATCCGCCGCATGGAGCGGCCTGAGTTGGACCTCGCCGTGGACAAGGCCGCCGCCGAGGGCTGGAACCCCGGCCTGCGCGACGCCGAGGCCTTCTGGGCGGCGGATCCGCGCGGCTTCTTCCTCGGCCTTTTGAACGGCAGGCTGGCCGCGAGCATCTCCGCCGTGCGCTACGAGGCCCACACACCAAGCGGCCAGAAAGGCCAGAGCCCGGCCTTCGGCTTCATCGGCCTGTACATCGTGCAGCAGGAGCTGCGCGGCCGGGGCTATGGCCTGCGCCTGTGGAAGGAGGCCATCAACGCCCTGCACACGCCCTGCATCGGCCTGGATGCCGTGCTGGGGCAGGTGGACACCTACCGCAAGGACGGCTTCGAGCTGGCGCGTCTCAGCAGCCGCTACGAAGGCCAGGCCGGGGGCCAGATGCCTCCGGGCCTCGTCTCCCTTGCGCAGATTCCTTTCGACGAGGTGCTGGCCTTTGACGCGCAGTGCTTCCCGGCCCGGCGCGAGGCCTTCCTCAAGGCCTGGCTCTCCCTGCCCGGCCACGTGGCCCTCGGCGTCACGCGCGGCGGCGGGCTGGCGGGGTACGGCGTGGTGCGGCCCTGCGGCACGGGCGCGAAAATAGGCCCGCTTTTTGCCGACGACGAGGCCGCGGCGCACAGCCTGTTGCACGGCCTGCTGGCCAGCGCGCCCGCAGGTCCGGTGTACTTCGACACACCCGCCAGCAACCCGGCGGCCGTGCGCCTGGCCGAGGCCCACGGCATGCGCGTGGTCTTCCAGACCGGGCGCATGTACCTGGGCGACGCACCGGAATACGACCTCTCCCGCGAGTTCGGCGTCACCAGCTTCGAACTGGGCTAGCCGGAAACGAAAAAGACCGGAACCCTGCTGGGCTCCGATCTTTTCTTTCGCGTGCGGCGCGGCTAGTCGTCGTAGCCCCGCTTCTTGGCCTGGCCCGGAGGCATGCCGTCCTTCCAGCCCTTGTGCTTCCCCTGGTTGTTCCAATACTTGCCGCCCTGCTCATCGTCGCCGTGGCGGCCGTCTATGCCCACCACGCGCAGGCTCACGCCCAGGTCGCGGGCGATGGAGCCCCAGCTGCGGCCCTGGGCCCGCAGGGAAATGACCTTGTCGCGCGAGACGCCGGCAGCGGAGGCCATGGCGTCCACGCGGGCGCGCTCCAGGTCGGCCTCGCGGGCGCGCAAGCGCTCCTGCGCGCGGGCCACGTCCGTGGAGCCGCTGGGCCTGCCGGTGATGATTTCCTTGGCCCTGTCCACATCGTCCAGAATGCGCTCGATGCGGCCAAGGTTGTCGTCCACGCTTACAGTGGCGGCCTGGGCGGCGCCTGCCAGCAACAATAGCGCAAGACCCGCGCTGGCGGCCATGGTGATCAACGTTCCGGTCTTCATCTGCTGTCCCCTCCCTTGTTGCGCCGGGCTTGCCGCACGGCCGCGGGGGGTGCGGCCGATCACGGTCCCTGGACGTTGCGCCTATCCTTAGCCTGACCGCTCCCGATCAGGCCGCTTCTTCAGTCAAAACCCGTGCCGCAGGTACTGCTTGTCCACCCGGTTGATGAGCTGGGTGTAACGGTAGCCGTCCCTGGCCTGGGCCTCGTCGTAGAGCGCCAGGCCCTTCTCGCGGCAGGACGGGCAGGCCCCCACGGGGATCTCCACGCCCAGGCAGTCCGGGTTCTTGGTGGAGCGGCTGACGACCTTCAAAAGCCCCCGGCAGGAATCGCACAGAAGCAACGACTCGGTCTGGGCCTCGCTGATGCCGTCGGTGTCGTAGTAGATGTCCTTGTGGCGCACGAACCACTCGCCGCCGTCCTGCTTTTCGATCTTCCCATCCTGCATGGCCTCGAAGAGCGGCGGCGGATTGAAGTACAGCTCGGGCAGGGCGTCGCACAGCTTGGCCAGATATTCGGCGATCTGCGGACGCTGGCTGTGGCGCACGGCGTCGAAGCCCGGCTCGCGCACGCCGGAGTAGTCCAGGCCGGCCATGGACAGGCAGATGCCAAGGTTCACATAGGGCAGCGCGCCCTGGATGGAATAGCCCCCCTCCAGCACGGCCAGATCGGCCTGCAAAAGCTCCGTCAGCCGGGCATAGCCCTGGGCCGTCAGGTTCATGTTGGTGATGGGATCGGTGAAGTGGTTGTCCTGGCCCGCAGAGTTGATGACCACCTCGGCCCCGAAGTCCTTCAGGATGGGCATGACCACGCGCTCCATGGCCATCATGTAGCCTTCGTCGCTGGTGCCCGGGGGTAGAGGAACGTTGATGGTGCGGCCCAGCGCCTTCGGCCCGCCGCAATCCTTGGGGAAGCCGGTGCCGGGGTACAGGGTGCGGCCGTCCTGGTGCAGGCTGATGAACAGCACGTCCGGGTCGTGCCAATAGATATCCTGGGTGCCGTCGCCGTGGTGGCAGTCGGTGTCGACCACCGCGATGCGCCGCTTGCCGTAATTCTCGCGCAGGTGCTCGATCATCACGGCCTCGATGTTGATGTTGCAGAACCCGCGCGAGCCGTGGACCACCTTCATTGCGTGGTGCCCGGGCGGGCGCACCAGGGCGAAGGCCTTTTTCGCCCGGCCGCGCATCACAAGGTCCGCCGCCGTTATGCAGCCCCCGGCGGCCACCATGTGCGAGCGCGTGGCCACGGCCTCCAGCTCCGGGAAGCAGAAATGCGTGCGCTCCACGTCCTCGCGGCTGGCAACGCCGGGCTTGTACTCGTCCACGCCCTCGATGTCGAAGAGCCCCTCCTCCTTCAACTGGTCCTGCGTGTACAGCAGGCGCTCCTCGCGCTCCGGGTGGGTGGGCGAAATGCTCCAGTCGAAGGCGGGGAACAGGATGACCCCCAGGCTGTGCTTGGCCTCGTGCATGGGCTACCTCCCCGTCCTGTTCTGGGCGTTTTGGCCGTTCAAGGTGAAGGCCACGCCGGGCTTTATCTGGCACTTCACGCGGATGTTGCGGCCGGTGGTCGTGCCGTCGTTCACCATGTTGAAGCTGGAGGCGTGGTTCACCTGGGCGTTGTCCCGGTCGGCGAACACGCCCATTTCCGACAGATGCGCCAGCAGATGATTGAGCGCGTCGCGCTCGGCGTCCTTCAGATTGTAGCTGCGCGGCACGTTTTCCCGGTGCCCCAGGGCCGGAATGAACATGACGCCGCGCTCCGTGTCTGCAAAAAGCTCCAGGCTGGCCGTGTTGCGCGTCAGCGCCGCGCCGATGGCGTTGGCCACGCCCGCGTGCTCCGGCACCACGGTGAACAGCTCGAAGCGCTGGCGCAGGGCTTCCTTCATGGCCTCGGCCGGGCCGCCCATGACGTATACGCGCCGGGGCGCCACGCGGCGGCCCTCCAGCAGTTCGTGGATGGTGTACACGGGCTTGTCGTTGACCTCATCGATGAGTTCCCGCGTGGCCTTGTGGATGGCCTCGGCCGCCGCGTCCACGGCGCTCTGCGCCAGGACTTCCGGGCTGATGGAATGGCAGCGCGCGAACTGGGCGATGGCTTGGCGCGAGGCCTCCACGTTGCCGTGGGCGCAGGCCCCGGTGCAGTTCAGCGCGTCGATGAGCGTGGGCCGGGCGTTGTCCTCGCAGGCGCAGCCCGCTTCCACGCAGTCCGCCTGGGAGGGGCCCAGCCGGTTCGGCCCCACGCGCACGGCCTCGCCCAGCACGCTGATGGCCGAGTCGCCGCCGATGCCGATGGAATGCACCTTGAGCGCCCTCACCAATGTCGGGTGGCTGCCGATGTGGATGCCGTCGTGTTCCACCAGGGGCTGGCCGTCCACGAACACCGCGATGTCCGTGGTGGTGCCGCCGATGTCTAGGATGATCGAATCGTGGGTGATGTCGCACAGGGCGATGATGCCCATGACGCTGGCCGCCGGGCCGGAGAAAATGCTCTGCACCGGCATCTTGCGCGCCTGCGCCAGAGGAAAGGTGCCGCCGTCGGCCTTCAGCGTGTTCACCCGCACATGCCCCAGGCCCAGTTTGCCCAGGCTTTTCTCCACCGCGTCGGCAAACAGGTTGAACACCCGCCACACCGCGCAGTTGAAGTAGGCCGTGGCCAGGCGCCGGGGGAAATTCAGCCGTCCGCCCAGCTCATGCCCCAGGGTCACGGCGTCCGCGCCGCCCTCGCCCAGGGGGCCGATCATCTGACGGATGGTGTTCTCGTGCAGGGGGTTGCGCGTGCTGAACTTGCCCACGCAGCCGAACACCTTTACCCCGGCCTTGCGACACGACTCGATGGCCGCCTTGACCTGGGCCGCGTCCAGGCGCTCGATCTCGCTGCCGCGGTGGTCGATGGAGCCCGCAAGCGCATGGTAGTCCCTGCAGAGCATGAAGTCGCCCGCGTGGATGCCCGTGCCCGCCACCACCAGCATGCCCACGTCTTCCGTGGTGCCCTGCACGATGGCGTTGGTCGAAAGCGTGGTGGACAGATTGAGCTGGCGGATGTCCTCCGGCCTCACCGTGGCCAGAATACCGGCCAGGGCCGCGTTCACCGAGGCCAGCAGATCCTTGTGGTCAGTCTTGACCTTCACCTGGGCGGCGATGCCCGATTCTTCGAGCGCCACGGCGTCCGTGTGCGTGCCGCCTACGTCGATGCCGAGATACATGGGCAAAACCCCCTGGCGTGTTGAAGGCTTCGGCAATCC
>NZ_DATMYK010000241.1:0-6156 GCF_035560995.1 Humidesulfovibrio sp.
GCATCGAGCTGTGCTGGAGCTACAACCGGCAGCACGGCACGCGCTCGCTGGCCGTCATGCCCACCAATCTTTACGGCCCGGGCGACAACTATCACCCCACGGACAGCCACGTGATCCCGGCGCTCATCCGCCGCTTCCACGAGGCCAAAGAGCGCGGCGACGCCACTGTGACCATCTGGGGCACGGGCTCTCCCCGGCGCGAGTTCCTGTACAGCGACGACATGGCCCAGGCCTGCCTGCACCTGCTGCGCCTGCCGGAAGACGCCTATGGCGCGCTCCTGGGTGATAACGGCACGGACCCTGAACGCTTCGCCCCGCCCCTGGTGAACATCGGCAGCGGGGAAGACCTGAGCATCCGCGAGCTGGCGGAACTGGTGAAGGAGGTGACGGGCTTCGCGGGGGGAATCGTGTTCGACGCGAGCAAGCCCGACGGCGCACCGCAAAAGCTGCTGGACGTCTCACTTCTGCGTGGCACCGGCTGGCGGCAGCACATGAGTCTGGAGGATGGTCTGCGCGCGGCCTATGCGGATTTTTTGGCCCGGAAGCTGTAAGCACCGGATCAGGCCCGGCTATTCCTTGCCCCGAGTGGAGTGCAGGGTGATGGCCGCCCCGGCCAGGGTCAGGCCCGCCACGATGATGGCCAGGGGCGCGCCCTGGAAGATACCGCCAAACCACTCCCGCACTTCCGCGAAGAATATGCCCTGTTTGCCCGAGAAATATTCCAGGCTGCGCCGGTAGGCGCGGGAATCCCACTCCGACGTGGCTTGCGTGCCGCCGAGTTCAAGCTCGTATCTGCCGGGCCCCTTTTCCTGGGCCAGGGGATCGGCGATGTAGAGCCAGGCGGCGAGGGACAGCCCCGCCACGAGGATGCCCGAAGCCCACAGTTCCCCGGCCCCGCGCCGTGCCGGTGCCGATTTCATCCCGCCTTGCCGCATGGTTCCACCCGTTGTGCCGGCCGGGTAAAATTCCCCGGTCTGTTGACTCGGGCATCGTATGCGTGTTTTGAGAGGCGGACAAGTCCGCGCCCGACGGAGGTTCCCGTGCGCCGTTCCGCCCCCCGTGGCCTGCGCCCGGCGCATCTGCTCGCCTGGGTCCAGGTTCTCTTTGTCCTGCTGCTGGGGGCTTCTTCGGCCAGGGCTCTGGATTGGGCCACGCTCGCCCAGCCGGTGGGCGTCTACGTGGGCGACACGGCCAACCCTGGCGGCGTGTATTCCCCGGCCGCCATCAACACGGTTCTGGGCGGCATTCCGCCTTTTGACTCCGCTACCAGCGTCACCTTGATCCGCCTGACCCAGACCCAGCAGTTCGTGCGTTTCTACAACCCCACGGACCCGACGAATCCCTCAAACGCCATCGGCTCCTGGATGATGCGCGCCAGCGAGATACGCGGCCTGACGCCTGAGCAGATACGCGCCAAATTCGCCCTGCCCGCCTTGCCCACCAACATGGTCCAGGTCATCGTGCCCACGGGCTACGCCCTGTACACGGGCATCGCCGCCCCCATAGCGGGCTGGGGCGAGGGCGGAGGCTTGCAGAACCGGGCCATGGCCAGCAAGCCCCCCTCGGCGGGAATCGCCGCCGATCCCTGGCTGCCCGCGTCGAGCTACGCCAACGCCCAGGCGCTGGGCGGCGCTCCTGTGTTGTCGTACAAATACGCGGCGTCCGGCTCAAAGGCCGGGGCGCGCATGGGCGCATACATGGACGGAGTGGCTCCGCGCGCGGGCGGCGACCTGGAGGGCATTTACAACGCCCTGGACACCCTGGCCTTCACCGGCGGCTCCGCCAGCGTGGCCCAGGCCATGGGCCGCTTCTCCCCGGCGCAGTTCGACGCCCTGAACAGCGTGAACGTGCGCACCGGCGTCCTGCAAGCGGCCTCCTTCGACGCCCGCGCCGCAAGCCTGGCCCTTGGCCTTGATGCCGCAGCCCCTGAGGGCTCCACAAACGGCGAACCCGTTTTGCTGGCCTTTTCCGGCGGACTGGAAGAACTGGCCGGGGTGCTGCCGGGCCGGGGCCAACGCCAGGCACGGTGGGGCGAGTGGGGCCTGTGGCTGCGCGGCACGGGCGAATACGTGCGCGACAACGCCAAGGGCCAAACGCCGTATTCGGCCGTGACCGCGGCAGTGCACGCCGGGGCGGACAGGAGCGCGGGGCCGGGGCTGGTGCTGGGCCTGGGCGTGGGCTTCGCCCGCACGCACCTGGACTGGGAACAGGACGGCGGCGACGGCGTCACCAATACCGCGAGCCTTTCGGGCTACGGCTTCTGGACCGGAGGTGAATATTTCGCCAACGGCGACGTCACCGTGGATGCGGCCTTCACCGAAGCCAGGCGGCGCATTCTGACGGCCGTGACGGACCGCGTGGCGCGCTCCAGCCAAAGCGGAGAGGGAATGGCCGCCCGCTTGCGCGCGGGCAGGCGCATGGCGCTGACGGAAGACGGCTGGAGCCTGACGCCGGCGCTGGAGCTGGCCTATGGCCTGCACCGGCAGAACGCCTTCTCGGAAAACGGCGCGGGTGATCTGGACCTGGAGGTGCGGGCGGCCAAGGCGCAAACGCTGCGCACCGGTGCGGAACTGGCCCTGGGCCGACGCTTGGAGCTGACCGGGCGGGACGTGCTGGTTTTTGAAGCCGCGCTTGGCTGGCAGCGCGAAACCCCGCTGGACAGCCGGGTCATGCGCTCGTCATTCAGCGGGTATGCCCAGAGTTTCCAGACTTATGGAGACGACACCCCGCGCGACAGCCTGCTTGTGCGCGCCGGGCTGACGGAAGGCGGCGCAGAGGGCTTTACGCGCTACGCGCGCTATTCCGGCACCGTGCGCGACCGCTTCCAGGCCCACAGCCTGGAGCTGGGCTGCCGCTGGAGCTTTTAGCCCAGCACGCCCTCGTCCACGCGCTTCTCCTTGTAGAAATCCAGCAGGTTCCACTTGAAGATGAAGGCGTTCAGGCCCGTGGCCTCGCTGGCTCTCAGCGGCGTCCAGACCAGCCGTTTGTCCTTGTTCAGCGCGCCCTCGGCCGTGAACTCGAAGCCGAGCGCCGTCTCACCGGCCTGGGGGTCGTAGAAGAGGTTGCGCAGCACGGCGTTCACCAGGAAGGTTTTTTCCATGTCCTCCTGGGCCTCCACGGTCTTGAAGTAGAAGGAATAGCTTTCGCCCACCGTCGGCTTCAGGCCGATTTCGCTCAGGGCCGCGTTCTGCACGATGAGCCGCAGTCCGCAGGTGGAGATGTTGTCCACACGCAGCTTGCCCTGCGCCCTGTCCTCGTTGCGGAACAGCGGCGGCGTGCCGGACACGTTCGCACCCGGCGAGAGCTCTCGCCAGACCACCAGGGCGGGAATCCGGTTCTGGTCAGCCGACACGCGCACGCTGCGGCGCTGCTGCGCGTGCTCTACGGTCTGCGGCTGGGAGAGCGTGAAGAGCACCAGGCCGTTCGGAGCCACCTGGGTTGATTCTATCCTGCTGGCAAAGGTGTAGAAGTGGGAGAAGGCCGGGTTTTCTCTGTCGCGCACGCGAAAATAGCAGGACACTGACATGCCCACCCAGGAGGCGGAGGCGCTCTTGAGGGCTGAGATCTCTACGGTCAGCCCGCTGGCGTTCGCGCCGGTGAGCGCGCCGGAAAGCTCGCGCAAGCTGGTGATGCGGGAGTCGAAGGTGAGACGCAATTTGGCGCGCTGGTCGAGGATGTCGCTCAGCACCGAGCGCACGAGCCTTCTGTTGCGCTCTGCAGCGGTTTCTTCTGCCTTGGCTTTGCTCCATAGGGCGCACATACGGGATTCCTTGCAATCTTGGATGAATACGTTGCGTGGTCCCGATGGTCAGGCAGAACCGATTCAATATTTTATCAATGCCAACCCCGGATGACAAGCGCCCATGTGGGCGCAAAAAACCCCGCCGCGGAGTGGTTTCCGTCAGCGGGGCCTGGGTAGCAGAAGCCTTTTCTGTGTCAGGAGAGCATCCGCACCTCGCGCTGGGGGAAGGGCATGGCAATGCCTTGCGTCCGGAAGGTCTCCAGGATGGCCTGGTTGAGTTCTGCCCCGGCCGGGCCATAGTCCGGCACGGCAACCCAAGGCGTGACGCTGATGGTGACGCTGGATTCCGCAAGCTGCGTCACGCCGAAGACCGGGGCTGGGTCCCGCAGCACGCGTGGATTGGCGTTCAGCAGGGTTTCGATGATGCCCAGTGCCGCGTTGACGTCCGTCTGGTAGGAGACCCCGACGGAGATGGCGAGCTGGCGTATGCGGCCATAATTGTGCAGTATTTCGCCCACGATCTTGCGATTGGGAATGACGACCTTGGAGCGGTCCGAATGGCCCAGAGTGGTGCTGAAGATGCTGATGTCCAGGATCTCGCCCTCTTCCTTGGCGATGGAGATGTAGTCGCCCACGTGGAAGGGCTGGGTGAAGATGATGGTCAGCCCCGCGGCCACGTTGCCCAGAATGCCCTGCATGGCCAGGGCGACGCCGGCTCCGGCCACGCCCAGTCCGGCGATGAGCGGCAGCAGTTCGACCCCGAGGTTCTGCAGCGCCATGATGGCGAAGAGGACCAGGACCAGGGCGCGGGCGATGCGCACCAAAAGCGAACGCACCGGCGGCTCCAGGGTCAACTTCGCCAGCAGGCGGTCCAGCAGGCGGCCGATCCAGCTTCCGGCCACGTAGCCCGCGGCGAGGATCAGCACCGCAACGAAGAGCTTCGGCCCGAAGCGCACGGCCATGTCGATGGCCGAGGCCCGCACCTGGTCGAGTGATTGCAGCGAGTCGTCCATGGTGTTCCTCTCGTGTTGGAATGCTTCAGCGCGGTCAAGCTCACAGCTTTTAAACGGTACTCCGCATGGGCCTGTCGAGCAAGAGGGGGTGCCGCAGCGTGGCGGCCTGCGAAAAAGGCCCCGCCGCGAACTTCATCGTTCGCAGCGGGGCCTTTTGTTTGCAATTGGTGCCCAGGGCGGGGATTGAACCCGCATGCCCCGAAGGACGAGGGATTTTAAGTCCCTTGCGTCTGCCAGTTTCGCCACCCGGGCAACCGGCCACAGTCCTACATGGCGGAGCGGCCAAGCGTCAACGCGAACCCGCGCGGATGCGCGGGAAATCGCCTACAGCGCGCCGAACTGCCGCAGGTAGTTGGCGTACAGGCGCGGCGGAAGGCGCGAGAAGCGGTCGAAGTCCGACACCCACTCCAGGCCCGGCACGATGGCCCGCACGGCCGGGATGCCCAGGTCCTTGCGCGTCAAGTCCGCGTAGACCGGGGGATAGCCGTTGGCCATGAGGGTTTCCTCCAGCACCATGAGGTCGCCTTCGGCGCTGCCGGTTGCGAAGTCGGGCAGCTCTTCCAGCTTGCGCACGGGCAGGCCTTCCGGGGCCTTCTGCGTGGCCGGGCCGGGGAAGGGGTAGGGAATCTCCGTCATGGCCGAAATGGCCGCGCGCGGGCCGGAAAGCCCGGCGCCCATGCCCTTGTTCACGTCGCCGTGGCGGCCCGTGACGATGGCCTTGTAACAGGGCACCCCGAACTCCGGCGTGCAGTCCATGAACCACACGTGCATGTTGCAGTCTTCATAGTCGCGCAAGAGCTTGGCCACGCGTTCGTCGGCCGCCTCCAGGCGGAAGCAGCGCGAAAGGTCGAAGGGCGTCACCGCCTCGGCGTCGCGCTCGATGACCTCGCCGAGCGCATGCACCTTGGCCTCGGCCATGGTGTTGCCGGAGGCGAGCCCGGTGGAGCCCAGGGCGCTGAACAGGCTCTGCTCCTCCAGGTTGGCGAAGAGATACACGAACTGCACCGGCACCAGGCAAGGGCGCAAGCCGCCCTCGAAACGCTCCTGCGCGGGCATCCAGTGGATGACCTGTCCGGTGTAGGGAACCTCCAGGCGCACGCGGTCCATGTCCAGGGCGCGGCCGGTGGCCGAAACCTCGGCATGGCTGCCGCGCGTGATGGGGCAGTCGTAGGCGAGCCCCATGACGCCGCGCGCGCCCATGCTGGCGTACGACGACACGCGTTCGGCCACCTCCATGCTGTAGGAGGCCCGGGCCGACTCCATGTCGAGCCCCCGGCCGTAGCTGGTCTGCATGCCGGAAAGGCTGTAGTTCATGGTGCCGCTCTTGACCGAAAGCTCCACCATCCACATGCGCAGCAGCGCCACCGGGGAGAGTGAAGCCTTGTGGGCCATTTCCTTGGC
>NZ_DATMYK010000242.1:0-10862 GCF_035560995.1 Humidesulfovibrio sp.
CTGCTGGACCTTGGCGCGGCGCAGATAACCGTGGGCGACAACCCCGGCCTCATGGGCTACGGCGCCAACGAGAAGAGCTTCGAACGCGCCGGGCTCATCGAGGCCTCCCTCGGCCACTACAAGAACATCGGCCTGGACGCGGTGGAGGTGCCCTTTTCCGTGCTGGGCGACGTGGCGGCCATGCCCAAGGTCAGCGTCTCGCGCGCGGTGCTGGAGGCCGACTGCTTCATCTCGCTGCCGAAGTTCAAGACCCACGGCCTGACCGTCATCACCGGCGCGGTGAAAAACAGCTACGGCATTCTGCCCGGCGCGCAGAAGGCGCTCTTGCACAAGCTTTCCGGCAGCCCGGAGCGCTTCCAGGAAGTGGTGGTGGACGTGTTCGCCCTGCGCCCGCCGGACTTCGTCATCGTGGACGCCATCCTGGGCATGCAGGGCAACGGCCCGGCCTCGACGGACCTGCGCTGGATCGGCCGGGTGCTGGCCTCGGACAACGCCGTGGCGCTCGATTCCGTCATCTGCCGCATGGCCGGGCTCGACCCCGGAAAACTGCGGCTGCTGCACAAGGCCAAGGAACTCGGCCTGGGCGACTTCAGCCCCGAGGCCGTGGAGGTGCTGGGCGAGCTGGCCGTGCTTGAGGGCTTCCGCCTGCCGCCGCTGGACGGCGGGGCCATCCAGCATTCGGCCAACCTGCAAAGCCTCTTGGAAAGCCGCATCGTCATGCGGCCCAAGGCCGACCCCGCACGCTGCACGGCCTGCGGCACCTGCGTGGACCAGTGCCCGGCCCAGGCCCTGCGCATCGAGGACGGCGTGGCCGTGGTGGAGCGCGACGCCTGCATCGCCTGCTTCTGCTGCCAGGAGATGTGCCCGGAGAAGGCCATCGCTCTCGTGGCGGGATAGTGTTGAGGGAGTGATGGATGGGGCCGGATAGATCTTTGCTCCGCATCTGATTTGCGTTATGCACGGAGCGCATCCTTCCGGCATCGACCGGGGATAGCGCCCGCATAACGAGGAACTCCATGACCAAGAGCATCCCCAAGTTTCTGTGCGCCCTGTGCGCTCTGGCCCTTGCCGCCTGCGCCCCGCAGGCCAACCTGCCGGTTTTCGACACCTCCCGCGTGGGCGAGGAGGCGAAGAAGCAGCAGGAACTGGCCGTGCGCGACTACATGGCCAAGCTGGACCGCATGGACCGCGTGGGCTGGGCCCTGCGCAGCGCCAATCTGGAGCTGTGCGGCGAAGTGGTCTCCTATCGCCTGGGCATGAGCTACGCCGTGGCCGAAGACTTCCCGAAGGAGTATCGCGAGGCCCTGCAGACCGTGCTTGCGGTGGGCGACCGCGTCACCGTGTACCAGCTGACGCCGGGCGGTCCGGCCCTGGCCTCGGGAATCCAGAAAGGTGACGTGCTGCTTGCCGTGGGCGGCAAGCCCGTGGCGAACAAGAAGGAAGCCCAGGCCGCCATGGACTCGGCCCTGGCAACGGGAGCTCCGCTGCAGTTGAGCCTGGAGCGCTCCGGGGAACGGCGCGAGATAACCGTGACGCCCGCCAAGCTGTGCGGCTACGACATGGCGCTCAAGCAGAACCCCGTGATCAACGCCTATGCCGACGGCAAGGGCATCACCATTTTCACGGGCATGATGAAATTCGTCCAGACGGATGATGAGCTGGCGGCCATCCTGGGGCATGAACTGGCCCACAATAACCAGGGGCACATCAGGGCCAAGCAGGGCAACGCGCTCCTTGGCGCCCTGCTCCTTGACCTGCCCGTGGCCATCCTGACCGGGGTGAACCCCAACATCGGCGGGCAGATCGGCGCCAATGCCTACAGCCAGGACTTCGAGTCCGAAGCCGACTACGTGGGGCTCTATTTTACCGCCAGGGCGGGGTACGACATCTCGAACGTGCCGGACCTTTGGCGGCGCATGGCCGTGGAGAACCCCGGCGCCATTACCATGGGGAGCACGCACCCCAGCACCAGCGCACGCTTTGTCGGTCTTGAGGCCGCCGCCGTGGAGATAGAGAACAAACGCAAGGCCGGGCAGCCCCTGGTGCCGGAGATGAAGTCCGCACAGGCCAGGAAGGATACGCCGAAGGTGGCGGAAACAGCGCAGTAGGGTCCTGGCGCGTCTGGAATCCTGGCGCACAAACCTCTGGGAGCGCTCGTCCATGCGCATGGCCCCATTACTCTGCGCCTTGCTGCCCCTGTGGCTGGCTGCGTCGGGTTTCATCGCTTCAGGGCTGGCCACACCTGCCCTGGCCGAGCAACCGGCGCAAGTCCAGTGCGCCAAGGCCTTGCTTGACGTCCTGTGGACCCCGGATGAGCTGGCCGGGACCGATGCGGATCGCGTTATCGGTCCCGTGGGCGAGCCCGACGCGAGCGTTCCCGTTCTGAATCCCGGCGTGAGCCTTGCGCCGCGCCCGGCCGCGCCACCCAAGGCCCTGCGCGGGGCCATCCGGCGCGTGGTTCCGGCCCGGGGGCGCAAAGTGGCGGCCATCACCTTCGATCTCTGCGAGCGCGCCAACAACGTGGCGGGCTACAACAACCGCATCATCAACCTGCTGCGAGAGCATGACGCCAAGGCCACCTTTTTCGCGGGCGGCAAGTGGCTGCGCTCGCACCCGGAGGCCGCCCTGCAGCTCATGGCCGACCCGCGCTTCGAGCTGGGCAACCACGCCTGGACCCACGGCAACCTGGGGCTCATGACCAGCGCGGAGATCGACAGCCAGCTGCGCCTGACCGAAATACAGCATGCCAACCTGCGCGCGGAGCTGGTCCGCCGGGCAACGGCAAAGGGGCTGGAGGCCGAGGCCCTGCGCGTGCCGCACGTCTTGCGGCTCATGCGCCTGCCCTATGGCCGCAGCTCGGAACTGGCGTTGAACACCCTGGCGGAGCGGGGCTATCTGGTCATCCAGTGGGATGTGGACGGCGAGGGGGACGAGGAACTGCATTCCGCGGAGGTGCTGGCCAAGCGCGCCCTGGCCCGGGTGCGGCCGGGGTCGATCATTTTGCTGCACGCCAACGCGGTGCCGCAAAAGACGTATGAGATTCTGCAGCGCCTGCTGCCCGCTCTGCGCGCGCGCGGCTATGAGCTGGCGACGGCCGGGGAGCTGCTGCGCCTGGGCCCGCCCCAAAGCGTGCGCCGGGGCTACTTCACCATCCCCGGCGACAACCTGAAGTATGACGCCATTTTCCCCGGCAAGGGCACGCTGAAGCCCGACCCCGCGCGGCCCTTTACAACGGAGCCCGTGCCGCCCGCCCAGTAGGAAGGCGCTACTCCTGCGGGAACTGCTGGCCCACCTTGAGCACGTGGGCGGCCAGGGGCGAGATGGGCGCGTTTACCGCCAGCACCAGGGCCTGCGGGCTCATGTAGTCCTTGGACCAGTCGAAGGTCAGGGCCACGTCGCCGTCGCTCTTGAGCTCCACGCCGGCCACCAGGGCGCGCAGGTTGGTGGGCTTGGGGCCGTTCTTGCTCTTGCGGTCGAACATCACCACGTCCTGCTTCATGAACTCCACCCAGTCGGCGCGCCAGCGCACCACCTCGGCCTCGCTGCCCACGTAGCGCACCAGGTAGGTCTCGCGCACGGCCTGCACCGGCCGCTTGAGCACGGGCAGCTCCTCGATGCGCACAGGGTTCAGGCCTCCGGGCATCTGCGCGGACAGGGTGTCCAGCACGTATTCCGGGCCCAGCTTCTCGCGCAGGGTCAGGGTGAACCATTCGCTCACGCTCTCCACGCCCACGGGCAGGGCCCGGCCGAAGGAGATGCGCGGCATGGGGTGGAAGCCCGCGCTGAAGGACAGGGGGAAGCGCGTGCGCCGAAGCGCCCGTTCAAGGATGCTCTGGAGTTCCAGCTGGCTTAAGTAGGCGGCCTCGGCGCGTTTCTCGTACCAGATGCGGTACTGGGCCTGGCGGTCGGTGAGGCCGCAGTCCGGCGGCAGCTGGTGCTTGCCGCTCTTCTGCCGCGCGCCCGGGGCGGGCAGGGGCGTGGGCATGGGGCGCGGCGCGGCGTCGGATACGGGGTTGGGCGTGGCGCCGGGCGCAGTGTCGGATACGGCGGTCTGGCCGCCCGCCGGGGCCTGGGCGGTGCCGGCGTTTTCCGCCTCAGACTCCTGGTCGCGCCGGGCGAAGACCACACGGGGGCGGATGTCTTCCGTCCGCGCCTGGAGGGGCAGCTCCGAAGCGCGGCCGTCCATGTTGCACACGCCGCAGTTGCGGCACGCGCCGTAGCGGCAGTCGCCGGTGATCTTCTCGGCCAGGGCGCGCTCGCGCTCGGTGAGCAGGAATTTCTTGGTCACGCCGCAGCTCAAATGGTCCCAGGGCAGGGGGGCGTCCACGCCGCGCGGGCCCTGGAATTCCTCGGCGCTCAGGTCATGCTCGGCCAGCGCCTCCAGGTAGTGCTCCAGGCGTAGGTGGTCCTTCCAGCTGGAGAACAGCGCGCCCTTGCGGTACGCGGTCTCGATGACCTTGCCCAGGCGGCGGTCCCCGCGCGAGAACACGCCCTCAAGGCAGCTCATCTCTGGCTGGTGGTACTTGAGGGTGATGCGCTTGTGGGGCTTCAGGGCGTCCTTCAAATAATACACCCGGCGGCGGATCTCCTCCATGCTGATCTGCCCTTCCCACTGGAAGGGCGTGTGCGTCTTGGGCACAAAGGGCGAGACGGCCGCCGTCACCTGCAGGCGCTTCACGTGGCGGCCCGCGGCGTCGCGCACCTTCACGCACAGGTCCACGATGGCGTCCAGGTCGGCGTCGGTTTCCGTGGGCAGGCCGAGCATGAAGTAGAGCTTCACCTGCTGCCAGCCGTTTTCAAACAGCGTGCGCACGTGCTGGATCAGGGCTTCCTCGTCCACGCCCTTGTTGATGACGTCGCGCAGGCGCTGGCTGCCGGCCTCGGGCGCCAGGGTGACGCCTGTGCGGCGCAAGGTGGCCATGCGGGCCATGATGCGTTCCGACAGGGAGCCCACGCGCAAGGAGGGCAGGCTGATGGACACCTGCTCCGCCGCGCAGCGGTCGAACACGGTATCGAAAAGTTTTTCCAGGGCGGAGTAGTCGCCGGTGGAGAGCGACAACAGCGAGACTTCCTCAAAGCCCGTGGCGGCGATGGCCTCGGCCAGCATGCCGCCCAACTGCTCCGGCGTCTTCTCGCGCACGGGGCGATAGGTCATGCCCGCGTGGCAGAAGCGGCAGCCGCGTGTGCAGCCGCGCGCAAGTTCGATGGTGTAGCGGTCGTGCACGGCCTGGCCGAAGGGCACGGTGGGCGAAAGGGGGAAGGGCGCGCTGGCCAGGTCGGCCACGATGGCCTTTTCCACGCGCTCGTAGCCGGGAACAAGGGGTCGCACGGGCTGGCCCGGTCCGTCCCAGGCGAAGAAGGCGGGCACGTACACGCCGGGCAGGGCGGCCAGTTCGCGCAGCAGTTCCTCGCGCTCGGTTCCGGCCCTGCGCGCCGTGGCGATGCGGCTCAGCAGCTCGGGCATCACTCCTTCGCCGTCGCCCAGGACCATGAGGTCCACGAACTCGGCCAGGGGCTCGGCGTTGTAGGCCGCGCCGCCGCCCGCCATGATGATGGGCCAGGGCAGGGCGGAGTTCTCCGGGCCGCCGCGCAGGCGCTCGGCCGCGCGCAGGGGAATGTGCGCCAGGTCGAGCATGAACAGCACGTTGGTGTAGCACAGCTCGTGCGTGAGGCTGAAGCCCACGGCGTCCATGTGCGCAAGGGGGGTGTCGGTCTCCAGGGTGGAAAGGGGCGCGCCGTGCTCGCGCAGGATGGCCGCGGCCTCGGCGCAGGGGGAATACACGCGCTCGGCGTAGAGCTCGGGCCGCTCGTTGATGGCCTGGGCCAGAATCTTCTGCCCCAGGTAGCTCATGCCTACCTCATAGAGGTCCGGGAAGGCGAGCGCGATGCGGCCCTTCACCATGGCGGGGTCCTTGTGGACCGCGCCCCACTCGTTTCCGAGGTAGCGGCTGGGACGGGGCAGCAGGGGCAGAAGTTCCTTCACGCGCGGGCTCCTTGGGGGCAGATGGACTTGGAACGGTGAACACGAAAAGGGGGCGGCAGGACCAATTGGCCCGCCGCCCCTTCATCAATCACAGGCGGATGTGGAGCTATTTGGTGATGAGCTGGGAGATGTTGCCCGCGCCGGGAGCGGAAAGGGTGAGGTTGCTGGCGGCCTCCAGGTACTTGGTCTTCAGCTCCTCGGGCGCTTTGGTGTACTCGTACAGCACGTGCTTGGTGGAGATGCTGCCGGTGATCTCCTGCTCAAAGGGGTAGCCGAAGGGAAGCAGCATCATCTGCACGCCCTGCTGCATGGGAACGGTCTGCAACACGGCGGGATCGCTGATGGTCTGGCCGTCTTCGCTCCACTTGCCGATGACGGTCTCGCCGTTGATGAGCTTGACCAGACGAATATCGTAAGCCATGTGGGTGACTCCTTGGTTGATTGGTGAGGCGGAAGGTAGGGGCTCGCCGGTTCCCTGTCAAGGTCGGCCCCCCTGTCAATGCCGAGGCCGGAGGGCGCCTTGCCAGCCGCCCGCCCCGGGGATAGCATGCCCGAAACACGCAAGGAGCCGCAGGCCGCCAATGACCCGACGCATGATTTCCCCCCGCCTTTTCTTGCCCGCGCTGTGCGCGCTGGCTCTGCTGCTTGCCGGCTGCTGGGTGCCGGAACGCTACATGGCGCGCATCAAGATCGAGCGCGACGGCACGTACAAGGCCTCCATCGAGGGCACGGCCGTGCACCCGGACGCCTGGCGGGCCCTGAAGCGCGTGGAGGCCGAGGCGCGCCAGGGCAAGCTCAAGCCCGAGGAGCTGAAAAAGGCCCAGGCCGAGGCCCTGGCCCCGCTTTTGAAGGATCTGGAAGCCTTGAAGGGCGACAAACGCATCGACAGCGTGAGTTCCATCGGCGACGGGCGGGTGCGCTTCAGCTTTTCCGGTGTGTGGACCATCAACAGGAACCTGATGATTTCGAGCGAGCTGACCACGCCCATCGATTATGCCGTGGGGCCGGACGGCAGCCTGCGCCTGCGCGTGAAGGACGCGGTGGAGGGGGCCGAGGCGCGCGCCCTGGGCGTCGTCACCGAGGGCAGCCTGAGCATCACCCTTGCCGAGGGCGTGGAGGTGCTGGAGCACAATGCCCTGAAGGCCCCGTCCTCATACCTCGGCTCGTACCGTTGGAACATCGGGCCGGGAGCGGCCAAGCCGCCGTACCTCAAAATACGCCTGCCGGAGGCCGCGGCCGCAAAGCCGGAGCCCACAGTGCAAAAAGGACTTGCCCATCACTGAAAAAATGGCTAAACGTTCCTTCCGTCCGGCAACGCCGGTCGCCCATGGGGATGTAGCTCAGCTGGGAGAGCGATGCGTTCGCAACGCATAGGCCAGGAGTTCAATCCTCCTCATCTCCACCAAAGAAAACAACGGCTTGCAGCAAAATGCTGGAAGCCGTTTTTTCTTTTTCTGACTTATTGCTACTGCGTGTGCTTGGGGGACTAAAAATCCCAGTGCGGGGCCTTCAATTTCTTCCTCGACATCAGAAAGATCAAGACCTTGCAAAGAAGCTTGTAAGGTTATTTCGTTGCGTGCGCGACCCGCGCCCCTGCTTCTCCATGGGCGTTATTCATATGAAACTTCTGGACACAGTCACTGTGCGGAAGGATGCAATGCATTCGCTGCGATAGGCCAGGAGTTCAATCTTCCATATCTTCACCGAAGGAAACAACGGATTTTAGCGAAACGCTGAAGTTCGATTGTCTAACGTTTCGAGCGGCTGTAGGGCGGGGCTCTGGTCTAGTCGGAAGTAATCAGTCGCATGTCCCCTGACTGTCGTTTACGTCGAAACCATAACATACGCCTGCTGTTGAGGGCTTCTTGGACACGTCCAAAACCACAAGCACTGTGAACTGCGGTCTGCGTTTGGCCTCTATCTGTTGTGCGAAAGCGCGAAGGGTCTGTTATCCGCCAACTGGCTGTGACCTCATCAAAACTTGTATAAAGGCCTGCAGCCCAGGAACCACTGGGAAATTCGCAGCCATGAACGTATGCGAAGGCAGTGGGGGGATTGTTCGCTACGTTGTCGCGGACGGTGGCAAGGGTAACCAAGTTTGATCCCTCCTGACCGAGTGGGAGTTGATCACAGCATATGAAACCGAAAAGTTCGCCTAGGAGGGGGACAGGCTGTCAGTGGACGGCGAGGTGCTATATCCTTTCATGGGGAATGTTCACGATTCAGCTCTTAGGCTGAGGCGGAATTACCACTCGGTATTTTAAACAAAACAGCGCTGAGCTGTCGTAACGTAGCTGTTTGTTTATTGAATTGGCAGTCTAGACAAAAAGGGGGGGGAGGTATATGAAGTAAGTAAAAAAATACGAATATGAATCATTGACAAACTTTGAGAGCCCCTAGGGGCGCTGCATGTTTGGTCGTGTCAGAATCTAGGAAGGACGGACTGACCTAGCTGAATCTTGTTGGCGTAAAAGTGTAATCAGCACCGACTATATGCACTCTCTTGATGGGAATCACTAGCTGGAGTCGTACCATGATGAAATACAGGAATATATTTTTTTCTACCGCCGCGATTATTTTCTCGGTGCTATTTGCCCTTGCTGTCAGTGAGATGATCCTGAGAGTTAAGAATAGTACTATGCGAAATTACGACATTGAAATGTGGCGTTACGCCAAAGAACTGAAAAAACTTGACACTGATAGTGCGTTGGCATTCGATCACGTTCCCAATAAGGTTGCAATATTGCAAGGCGTTGAGATACGGACAAACGAGAAAGGTCTCCGTGGCGGGCCTGTGCCTCCCCCGGGTGGCGATGAACGACGAATTCTGTTTCTCGGTGCTTCAATTACTTTGGGTTGGGGCGTCGCGGAACAGGATACCACATGTGAACAAGTGGGCTCAATGTTTAAGAGCATAGGAGAAAATGTTGTTGTGTTCAACGGAGGCGTTGGCAACTACAACACTGTTCGTTACGTGAGCAAATTTTTCAAAAAACTGACCTCATTGAAACCGACGGATATTGTTGTTCAGTATTTTTTGCGAGATGCAGAGAATCTAGGCCAAGATAATGGCAACATTATTCTTCGCCATAGTATGCTTGCTGTCGTCTTGTGGGTTGCATCGCAGCAGCTTCATGGCTCTAATGGTGAGACAAGCCTACTTGACCACTACCAGGCGGTATATACGGATACAGCTCCCGGATTTGTCGTTATGCAGGATATGTTAAGAATGCTGGCTGAGTATTCGAAACAAAACAATATCCGCATCTACCTTGCGATGACTCCGGACATACATAACCTCGTGGACTATAAGTTTAACTTCGTACATCAAAAGATGGAAACTATCGCAAAGCGGCTTGGGTACGTTTATATAGACTTGCTTCCGGCGTTGAAAGGAATTCCTCCGGAACAGATCTACGCTATGCGAGGTGACCCCCACCCCAATGCTCTTGGGCACAAGATTATGGCAGAAACAATTTTTGCAACTCTTCGGACAGCGGCACATTGATAGTGCCTGGTCTCGTTTAAATATCCGCAGGATTAGCAAATACGTTTAACCATCAGCGCATTGCTGAGCGGGCCGTATAGGTATAGCGCATATGGTATTTAGTTCGTTAACGTTCGCATTGTTTTTCCTTGTGTACTTTGCCCTGCACCTGTTGCTTCCCGTGCGATTGCGAGTTTGGCTCATCATCGCTGGTAGTGCATACTTCTATGGTAGCTGGAAGATTGAGTATCTCTGGATACCTTTTTTTCTAATGGGGGTGGCATACATCGGAGCAATATGCATCTCCTCTCGCAATGACAAGAGCAGCAAGCAGCTAATACTTGTCAGTACGTTGTGCATTCTATTTCTCCCTCTGCTTGTTTATAAGTATCTCAATTTTTTTCATTCTGCGCTGACTGCACTGACTGGCGCGCCAACTGACAAACTGGTGGATTTGGCGCTACCTCTCGGGATTTCGTTTATCACATTTACTTTAACCGCTTATGTCGTTGATATTTATACTGGTCGATATCCATGTCCGGAAAAGCCTAAATCTGTACTAGCGTATGTCCTTTTCTTCCCTCACCTTATCGCTGGTCCGATTCTGCGTCCGTCGGAGTTGTTGCCGCAGATTACGCACCAGCGCAAAACGAGTTTTCGAAAACTTAAGACAGGGCTTGCGATATTTACTCTCGGGCTCGTGAAGAAAATGATCTTTGCTGATCAAATCGCAGAGTTCGTTGACCGAGTGTATGCAACTGGCCATCCAAGTGGAACTGAGGCTTTGCTGAGCATTTACGGATTTTCAGTGCAGATCTATTGCGACTTCAGCGGATATACAGATATGGCGATAGGTGTGGCGCTATTGCTTGGCGTGGGGTTGCCGACGAACTTTCACCGGCCATATACCGCACGTACACTAGTTGACTTCTGGCGCAGATGGCACGTTACGCTGTCAACATGGCTGCGAGACTACTTATATATCCCACTCGGAGGCAATCGGTGTGGTCCGTATCGCAAAATGGGCAACCTGATGGTTACAATGCTATTAGGCGGCTTGTGGCACGGCGCGAACTGGACCTTTGTCGCATGGGGGGCTTTGCACGGGCTCGGTTTGTGTGTCGTCAATATTTTCTCAACATTGTCACGGAGATTCTCATTACCACCTTTGCCTGGTGTGCTAAGTGTGTTGCTTACATTTAACTTTATTTCATTGTGTTGGGTTTACTTTCGTGCGCCTAGCATTGAAGTCGCGAACACTATTCTTCTCGCCAGCGTTTCAGGGAACTGGGGTGAGCCCGTATTGGTCCTTACTTCTAACTTGTTTCTGCTATTTTTGCTGATAGTTTTTTTTGCTTTGCACAAGTTCGACAACCTGTTGCATATCCGCAT
>NZ_DATMYK010000243.1:0-2504 GCF_035560995.1 Humidesulfovibrio sp.
CTTGATGAGCTCCTGGTCCACCAGGGCCAGAATCTCCTCGCAGCGGGGCTCGCAGATCTCGGCCAGGACGCGTTTGCTCATGGCGCGGCTTTCGCGGCCGCCCACTGAAGGCACGTCGATGCTTTCGTCGACTTTGACCATCTCGGCCAGGGCGCAACCGTTCTCGACCTTGATCTTCTCAGCGCTGGTCATGGGCGTGCGCAGGCCGAAGGCGATGTCGTTGGTCAGGTTGTTGCCCCCAAGCGCCAGCACTGCGGTGTGCTTGATGGAGTCCTTGGAGAAGATGGCGATGTCCGTGGTGCCGCCGCCCAGGTCCACCAGGCATACGCCGATCTCGCGCTCTTCAGCGGAGAGGACGGCCTTGCTGGAGGCCAGGGACTCGAGCACGATGTCGGCCACGTCGAGGCCCGAGCGGTGGCACGAGCGCACGATGTTCTGGGCCGAGGTCACCGCGCCGGTGACGATGTGCACCTTGACCTCAAGCCGCACGCCAGCCATGCCGAGAGGATCGGCGATGCCGCGCTGGTCGTCGACGATGAACTCCTGGGGCAGGGTGTGGATCACCTCGCGGTCCAGGGGGATGGCCACGGCCTTGGCGGCCTCGATGACGCGGTCCACGTCCTTCTGGGTCACCTCGCCGCCCTTGACGGCGATGACTCCGTGGCTGTTGAAACCCTTGATGTGGCTGCCGGCTATGCCGGCGTAGACCGAGTGGATCTCGCAGCCGGCCATCAATTCAGCCTCCTCCAAGGCTTTCTTGATGCTCTGCACGGTCTGCTCGATGTTGACCACCACGCCCCGGCGCAGGCCCGTCGAGGGGCTTGTGCCGATGCCGATGATGTCCACCAGGCCGTCGTCCTTGGCCTCGCCCACCACGGCGCAAATCTTCGTGGTGCCGATGTCCAGGCCGACGATGATGTCGCTCTTGGCCATGTTTTCCTCCCTTGGTTGACTCGCCAAATACCGGGTCTTCCCTATTCTTCCCCGTCAGGAAGGCCCGGGCTTCTGCCTCTTCTCAACTGAAATTTTGCCCCCGCTGGCCTCTATGGCCATCACCTGGCCCGTCTCGCCGCGCAGCTTCAGGTCGCGCCAGACGGTCTCGATGCGGTCGAAATGGGTCGGCCAGTCGTTCAGCTCCGCGCGCACGCGGATGCGCAGCGCGTCGAGGTACAGCTCCACCTGGCCGGACTCCGTGAACTTGACCCAGGCCATCTGCCCCAGGGCGAAGGGCAGAGCCTGCTTGTTCATGCGCGCCACCATGGCCGCCACCACCTCGCGCCGGTCGCCCAGCTCCGGGGCGATCTCGAGCAAGGGCAGCGAGGCGGAATCGCCGGGGGTCAGCTGGGTGATGATCTTGCCCTCGCCATCGGCGAAGTACAGCTGGCCGTCCTGCCGCACCCAGAAGCTGGGCTGGCGCTCCACCAGGGTGATGAAGAGCTTGTCCGGCAGCTCGCGGCGCACGGTGACGAACTCCACCCAGGGGTTCTGTGAAAGTGCGGCCTCCACGCGGGTCACGTTGACGCCCAGGCTGTTCTGCCCCAGGCGCAGGCCCGCGATCTCGAGCACCTGCCCGTAGGCCAGGCGCTGGTTGCCGGAAACGCTGATCTCCGTCAGGCCGAGCGCCGGAGTGGTGGTGACCAGGCGGTAGGTGTAGATGAGCCCCGTGCCCAGCATGCCCAGAATGAGCACCGAGGCCAGGAAGAACACCAGGCCCTTCACCGCGCCGCCCGGGTTGAGCGGCAGCGAGGGGCCGGACTCCTTCCGGGGCCGGTTGATGCGCACCGGGGCCTTGCGGGCCGGTTGCGTCCTGCGCTGCATTCCGCCGGGTCTCAGGTTCATTTGAGCACCACCACTTCCAATTCAAGCTCCACGCCCGCGCCCGTGCGCACGGCGCTTTTGCCCATTTCGAGCAGCTCCAGGGCCTGCGCGGCCGTGCCGCCGCCCTGGTTCACCAGAAAATTCGCATGCACCGGGGAAAAGGCCATGCCGCCAAGCGCCTTGCCGCGCATTCCTGCCTCGTCCAGCAGCCTGCCCGCGCTTTTGCCTTCCGGGTTCTTGAACACGCAGCCCGCGCTTCTGGCGGTGACGGGCTGGCTGGCCTTCTTCTTCGCGTAGGTGGCCTCCATGCGCTGGCGGATGGCCAGGGGCGCATCGGACGCCAGCAGAAATTCCGCCTCCCAGATGAGGGAGAAGCCAGAGCCCGTGCCTGTGTCGAAGTGCCGGTAGCCGAAGGTGCAGTCCTTGGCGTCGCGCCAGAAGAGCCCGGCCTCCGGGGTCCACAGGCGGATGCGGCGCAGCAGCGCGCCCGTCTCCACGCCGTAGGAGCCCGCGTTCATGGCCACGGCCCCGCCCACACGGCCGGGAATGCCGGTGAGGTTCTCCAACCCGGCCAGGCCCAGGCGCTGGCACAGGCCGATGAGCCTGGGCAGGCCGAAGCCCGCGCCCACGCGTACGTGCGCGCCGCCGGGCAGGGGCGAAATTTCCGGCGCGGCGTTGTTCACGGG
>NZ_DATMYK010000244.1:0-2952 GCF_035560995.1 Humidesulfovibrio sp.
AGCAGGCCTTTCTGGCCACGGCCGTCACTTCGCTGGCCGTGCTCGGGCTCATCATGGCCTTTCTGTTCATGGAGGGGCTGCCGACCTTCTCCTTCGTGAGCCTGAAGGGCTTTTTGGGCGGGCTGGACTGGTACCCCACGGACGAGGCCCGGCCCGACTACGGCGTGCTGCCGCTCATCGCCGCCAGCGGCGCGGTGACGGCCCTGTCGTCCGTCCTGGCCATTCCCCTGGGCGTCATGAGCGCGGTCTACCTGGCCGAGATCGCCAGCCCGCGCGTGCGCGCCGTGGCCAAGCCGGTCATAGAGATGCTGGCCTCGCTCCCCTCGGTGGTCATCGGCTTCTTCGGCATGGTGGTCATGGCCCCGTTCCTTCAGGATTTCCTCAACATCCCCATCGGGCTCAACCTGTTCAACGCCGCATTGATGCTGGCCTTCATGAGCGTGCCCACCATCGCCAGCGTCTCCGAAGACGCCATCTACGCCGTGCCGCGCGAGCTGAAGGAAGCCAGCCTGGCCCTTGGCGCCACGCACCTGGAAACCCTCATGCGCGTCACCATTCCGGCGGCGCTGTCGGGCATCGGCACCGCGGTCATTCTGGGCATGAGCCGGGCCATCGGCGAGACCATGGTGGTGTTGATGGTGGCGGGCGGCGCGGCGGTCCTGCCGGATTCGCTCTTCGGCCCGGTCCGGCCCATGCCCGCGAGCATCGCGGCCGAGATGGCCGAGGCGCCTTTCCGCAGCCATCACTACCACGCGCTCTTCGCCATCGCCATGGTGCTCTTCCTGGTGACCCTCGGCTTCAACATCCTGGCCGACTATATTTCACACAAGCACCGCCAGACCGGCAGCGCCTCGCTGTAAACCGCATGAGGAACAAGAACATGAGCCAGCCCGCAAACCCCGCACTCACCTCCGTTCCCGCCGCGCCGGTCTCCTTAAGCATCGCCCAGGGACGCGACATCCGCCGCAAGGGTCTGCAGTGGTTCGTGTTCATGCTTCTGCGCGGAGCCATCCTGCTGGTGGCGGCCGCGCTGGTGGTCATCGTGGGCTTTCTGGTGAAGAACGGCGTCTCGGCCATCAGCTGGGAGTTTTTGACAGAGGCCCCAAGGAACTACATGACCGAGGGCGGCGTGCTGCCCTGCATCGTGGGCACGCTGCTGCTATCCCTGGGCGCCATGGCCGTGGCCCTGCCGCTGGGCGTGGCCAGCGCCATCTACCTGCACGAATACGCCCGCCCCGGCACCATGATGCGCATCATCCGCCTGGGGGTGAACAATCTGGCGGGCGTGCCCTCCGTGGTCTTCGGCCTGTTCGGCCTGGGGCTCTTCGTCACGGCCATGAAGCTCGGCGTTTCCCTGGCGGCAGGCTGGCTGACGCTCGGCGTGCTCTGCCTGCCCGTGGTCATCGGCACGGCGGAGGAAGCCCTGCGCAACGTGCCCAGCACCTACCGCGAGGCCAGCCTGGCCCTTGGCGGCACCAAGTGGCAGACCATCTGGCGGGTGGTGCTGCCCAGCGCCCTGCCGGGCATCCTGACGGGCAGCATTCTGGGCGTGGGCCGCGCCGCGGGCGAAACAGCAGCCATCATGTTCACCGCCGCAGTGTTCTACACGCCAAAGATGCCGAACAGCATCTTCTCGGACGTCATGGCCCTGCCCTACCACATCTACGTACTCGCCACTGCAGGCACAGAGATCGAAAAAACCCGGCCCATCCAGTACGGTACAGCCCTTGTGCTCATCGCCCTGGTGCTCGGCATGAATCTGGCGGCCATAGTGCTGCGCGCCTGGCTGCAAAAGCGCCACGCCCACTAAAGCGCCGCGCGAACCGCAACAAAAAAGGGGGCCCATGGGCCCCCTTTCACATTGACGGTTCGTGCGCGCTATTTCTTCACGCGCTTCTCCCACAGCCTCATGTCCTTCATCTTCTTGCGGCGCTGGCGCTGCAACTCTTTGCACACCAAAGGCATTTTCTTGGGGTAACCCCATTTTTCGCGGTATTCGTCCGGGGTAAGGCCGAACTTCGCAAGGTGGCGTTTGGTAAGCACCTTGAAGGTCTTGCCCGATTCCAGGCAGATTATGCTCTTTTCGCGGACCGCCTTTTTCGGGTCCGTGGTGGGAGCGGCCACTGTATCCTCTTCTTCAGCCGTCGCCTCGCCGATGGAGCGGATGCCGTTGCACAGGCTGCGCACCATGGACAGAATTTCGTCCTCTGTCATGGTCCGCACAGTGGCCTGGGCCTTAACGATGTCCAGTGCTTCCTTCAGAAAATCGTCCATCGTATTCTCCTCAAAGGGGGTTTTCGTTCGTCGTGGCACGTGGTGCAGCGATTTGGCGACCACAAAACAGCACTGCGCAATCAAAGTACTGAAGTAGGGACAGGAAGTAAAGAACGAACGGGTAAAAATATACATAAAAATATACGTAGAAACACCTCTCCCCCGTAGGGGGTTAGGCAATACGTTAACCGGCCGCATGGAGCGGGTCTTGCGCTTTGTGCGGGGAAGCTTATCTTGAAGCAAGGGACACAGGCCCTGCCGCCCACAGCAGGCGGCGGAGAACAGCAGCAAGGAGAAGCCGGCATGTACAGCAACAGATTCGACCCGGAACTCTTGTATGTGGAGTGCGCGAAATGCGGGAAGCCTGTGCTTTGGAGCCCGGGAGACACCACGCGGATCCTTGCCTGGGCGGGCATAGACGCCAGCAGCCTGGACGAAAAGTGCATGATTGTGTCCGAGGGGTGCCCCACCTGCCAGCCGGGGGTGCACAGCTTCAGCACGCAGGTGGTGCGCCTTCGCAAGTCGCCGGAAGGACGCCCGCAGAAGAGCGGAGCTCCGGTCAACTAGACTCGAAAAAACCTACGGGGCGGCGGAAGACCCCGCGAGCGTTGCGGCCGGGACGGAGGGATAGGCCTCCACCCGGTTGCGCCCCGCCGCCTTGGCCGCGTAAAGGGCCTC
>NZ_DATMYK010000245.1:0-10142 GCF_035560995.1 Humidesulfovibrio sp.
CGGCCTGGGGCCGGAAGAACTCGCGGTAGATGGCGCCGAGCTGCGTCCGGTCCACGGCGGCGATGGTCGCCAGGTAGTTGGCCTCGCCCTGCTGGCCGCCCTCGAAGGCGTACTGGTGCTGGAGCTTGGAGGCCAGGCCGCCGATGGTCTCCCGCGAGAGGAACAGTCCGGCCTCGATGTTGGTGCGCGCGCGGGCGATCTCCTGGTCGGTGACGCTTTGCGCGTCGAAGGCGGCCAGTTCGGCCGTGAGGGCGTCCCAGAAGGCGGGCAGCTTGTCCGCGTCGAGCACGGCCCCGACCATGAGGATGCCGCCGCGCTCCAGGTTCGAAACGCCCACGCTGATGGAATCCACCAGGCGCAGCTCGTACTTGAACTTGCGGTACAGGCGGGAGGTTTCGTCGCCGCCCAGAACCTGCGCCAGCATGTCCAGGCCGCCCATCTTGGCGGAGGAGAAATCGGGTGCGGGGAAGGCCAGGCCCAGGTGGACCTTGTTCCACATGCCCGGCACCACGGTGAGCCGCGCGCCGGTTTCCGGCTGGGCCGGGAAGGGCGCGGGCGGGGTGAGGCGGCTGGTGTTCCGGATGCCGCCGAGCAGCCGTTCGGCCTCGGCCAGCACGTCGGCCGCCTTCACCCTGCCCACCACGCAGAGGATCATGTTCTGCGGCTGGTACAGGGGGGCGATGTAGTCGCGCATGGACTGGCTGGTGGTGGCGCGCACGGTGTCGCGGTAGCCGATGATGGGCCACTCGTAGCTGGTGCCCTTCCAGAGCATGCCCTGCAGGGTCTGGAACAGCAGATTGTCCGGGGTGTCCTCGCCGCGCTTCAGCTCGGCCAGCACAACTTCCTTCTCGCTCTCCAGCTCCGCCGGGATGAGGGCGGGCTTGAAGGTCATGTCGGCCACCACCGACAGGCCGAGCTTCCAGGCGCTGTCCGGCACCTCCACGTGGTAGGTGGTGTGGTCGAAGCTGGTGGCCGCGTTCAGGCTGCCGCCCGCGGCCTCGATGCGCCGGGCCACCTCGCCGGGCTTCATGCTGCCCGCGCCCTTGAAGACCATGTGCTCCAGCACGTGGCTTATGCCCGCCTGGGCCGGGGTCTCGTAGGCGCTGCCCGCGTGCACCAGCATGCGGATGTGCGCGAGCGGGAAGCGGTCGTCCTCCTTCACCAGCACGCCCAGGCCGTTTTGCAGGCGCACGAAGGTCACGCCTTCGATGCGGTTGTCCGGGGCCTCGGCATTTGGGGGCGGGGCGTTTTGGGTGACGGTCTCGACAGGGGCCGGGCGTTTGGCCTTGGGCGCGGCCTTCTTGGCCGCCAGAGCCCCGGCCGGGGCGGCGATGGAGAACATGAGCATGCTGGCGAGGAGCCAGGAAAGGATTCGGCGCATGAAAGTCTCCTTGGCGTTGACGCGCATGGCGTGCGCGGAAGCGGTCGTTTGATCCTGTGCACGGCCTGCCGGGCGTGGCCAGGCGGGGGCCGTGGCAGCATAGATAAGCCCCTGCGCGGCCGCTGGCAATGGGCGCGGGCGGTTGACCCCCGGCACGCGGAGGACTACCCTCGCTTTCATGCAAAACCCCCTCGCCCAGCGGATTGTGTACGCCCTGCGCTCGCGCAGGGAGAAGCGGCACTGGCTGCGCCTGCTCGGCCTCACGGCCCTGGCTTTGTGGTTTCTTGCCGGGCGGCTGGAGGCGGCGCAGGCCCCGCAGCTCATTCCGGCCAAGGATCTGCCCGTCGAGGCCGCGCTGGACCTTGCCGCGCTGCGGGCCGGCTACCCGGACGCCGTGCTGGGCATGGCGCGCGGTTCCTCCGGCCTGCTGGAACTGGTCCTGGCCGACGGCACGCGGCTGGTCTACGACGACGGCCAGGCGCGCAGCGTGAAGCAAGCCGAGGAAAGCCCGGACATCCGCACCATGCTGGCCCAGGTGTATCCCCTTGGCCCGGCGGATGAGCAGAGCGCGCGCCCGGCTCCGCATTTCGATCCCGGCCGCCGCAGGGTGCAGGCTTTTTTCCTTTCGCTGTACGGGCACAACGAGGCCGAGGTGCGCAAGAACTGCAAAAGCGTGCGCTTCGACGGCCACGGCGCGGCCTTCAACACCCGCCACGGCGCGGCCCAGGCCCTGGAGCGCGTGTGGAAGCGCCTGGAGCCCCAGGCGGCCGCGCACTCGGAATGGTCCAAAGTGCTGCGGCCCTTCGGCGGCACATTGGCCTGGCGGAACATCGCGGCCACCAGCCGCTTGAGCGTGCACAGCTTCGGCGCGGCCATCGACCTGAACCCGCACCTGGCCTACTGGCTCACGGAGCGCCACCCGGAAAAGGTGCCCGCGCAGGTGCTGGCCTTCCCCAAAGAGATAGTGGAGGCCTTCGAGGCCGAGGGCTTCGTGTGGGGCGGCAAGTGGGCGGCCTATGACCTGATGCACTTCGAGTACCGGCCGGAGCTGCTCTTCAAGGCGCGCGTGCTGCGCGGGGAGGTGCAGCTGCCCCGCTAGAACAGCGAGAGGTGGGTCTGCCGGGTCTGGACCTTCTGGGTCAGGGCCGTGCGCCGCAAAAGCCCGGCGGGCAGCTTGGCCAGCAGCTCGTCCAGAAAGGGCGAGGGCTCCTGGGTGAGCGTCTTGCCGTAGAGCATGCGCGAGCGCGCAAAGGACAGGCACAGGCGGCTCTTGGCGCGGGTCATGCCCACGTAGAGCAGGCGGCGCTCCTCGGCCAGAATTTCCGGCTCCAGCTCCGCGTTCGCGTTTCCAAAGCCTGAAAACGGCAGGATGCCGCGCTCCAGGGCGGGCAGGAACACGGCCTCGAACTCCAGGCCCTTGGCCGCGTGCAGGGTCAGGATGCGCACCTTCTGGGCCGTTTGGCGGATGCTGGCGAAGCCCGTCTCCAGGCGCACCCAGTCGAGCAGCCCCACCCAGCCGCCGTGCTCGTCAAAGGCGTGGCACAAGTCGCGGAAGGCCGGGCCGTCCCAGAAAAAGCGGTCAAAGGGCGGGGTTTCGCGCAGGGCGGCGGGCAGCACGCGCGGGCCCTGCAGCAGCAGAAATTCCGGCAAGTCGGCGTCCAGGGCCTCGCCTTCCTCCAGGGCGTCCGCACCGCCCACTCCCTCTGCATCCTGCCTGTCTGATCTGTCGGGCGCGGGCAGGCCGAAGAGCCGCTCGGCCACGCGCAGAATGGCCGCAACGCGCGGCTCCTCCCAGAACACCTCGGCCTCCGGCGCGGAGCAGGGCAGTCCGGCCAGCTCCAGCGCGGCCTTGAGCCGGGGGATGAGCGCGCGGAAGCGCACCAGCACGGCCACGTCGCCCGGGGCCAGCTCCGGCGCGGCGGCGCTGTCCATGAGCGTCAGGCTGGTGCCGCCGATGAGCCTGCCGATGCGTCCGGCGATGAGGCTGGCCTCGTGGCGGGAGTCCGGGGCCTCCAGCAGCTCCAGGTCCCAGGCGCGGCCCGGCAGGGCCCTCAGGCGCGGGGGCACGGGCAGCAGCACCCCGGAGGCGTCCAGGATGCCCTGGCCGCTGCGGTAGTTCTCGCCCAGGCTCACCACCTGGAGATTGGGCCAGCGCTCGGTCAGGCGTTCACGCACATCTCCGGCCGCGCCCCGGAAGCCGTAGATGCTCTGGTCCGGGTCGCCGATGGCGAAGAAGCCCGCCCCGGGCCGTCGCGCCGGGCGCGGGGCGTCGTCTTGGGCTGTGTCGTCTTGTGTGGGGTCGTCTTGTGAGGGGGCTGCCTGGAGTTCAGGGGCCGCGCTTCCG
Source organism: Humidesulfovibrio sp. (assembly GCF_035560995.1). GTDB lineage: Bacteria > Desulfobacterota > Desulfovibrionia > Desulfovibrionales > Desulfovibrionaceae > Humidesulfovibrio. The sequence goes on from NZ_DATMYK010000245.1 coordinate 3,726, forward strand.
GCCAGGCCCAGCACGGCCTCCAGCTGCAGGGCCGAGAGATCCTGCACCTCGTCCACCAGCAGGTGGGCGAAGGGCGCGCGGAACTCCGGCGCGCGCACCAGGGCCAGCAGAAATTCCAGCAGGTCCGTGAAGTCCGCCTGATTGCGCAGGGCCTTCATTTCCGCCACCTTGGCCCAGGCCTCGGCCGCCAGCGCGGCCTCCGGCCCGCGCAGGGGCTCAAGGGTCTCCCGCGCCAGGGCGTGGCGGCGGAACAGGGCCAGGCGCTCGGCCTTGGGCATGTCCACGGGCAGGGCGGGCAGGGCGGACAGCGCCTCCAGGAACATGCGCCGGGCCGCGTCCTCGGAGAGCAGCACCGGGGGCTGGCCCTTTTGCGCGGTCCAGAGGTCGAGCGCCAGGGAGTGCAGGGTGTCGGCCAGGGGCGGCTCGGTCCCGTCGCCAAATGTGGCGGCCAGGCGCTCGTGCAGCTCGTCGGCCGCGCGGCGGGTGAAGGTGACGATGGCGATGGCTTTGGGCGGCGCGCCTGCCTCAAGCAAACGCAGCACGCGGGCCAGCAGGGTGTGGGTCTTGCCCGTGCCCGGACCGGCCAGCACCAGCACCGGGGCGGCGTCTTCCCCCAGTCCTGCGGCTACGGCGGCCTCCTGGGCCGGGTTCAGGCCCTGGCGGACGGGAGTTCTTTCCTCCGCGGGTGCGGGGTCGCCTTCAGACTCGGTCTCCGGCTCGGAAGGCGTCTGCATGGCCGGGCGGCGGCCCCTGCGCATGGGCATGCCAGCAAGCATGCGGCCCTGGCGCATCTGGGAGCGCTCCTCCGGGGTGAACACGGTGATGACCCCGTACTCGCCATCAAAGCCGGAGCTGCGCAGGACCTTGCCCGCGCGCATGCGCTCCACAGCCTCGGCCAGCACGGGCGCGGCGCGGGAGATGTCGGCCAGCGGCGTTTCGCGCAGGATGGTCAGCTCCGGGCCCAGACGCTCCAGCAGGCGGTAGTATTCGGCGGTGACGGCCTTGCTTCCCGCGCCCACGTCCAGCACCTCGGAGAGCACCTCGCGCAGGGGGATGAGCGAATGAAAGCCGGGCTGGCCCTCGGGCTGGACGGGTTCGGCGCGGTCGGCCAGGGCCAGCACGCGGTGCAGCACGCCCAGGGTGGCGGGCTTGCCGCACACCGGGCACAGGCCCTTGTGCGCCAGGGTTTCGCCGGGCTCCATGCTCCAGTTGCACTTGCGGTGCCCGTCCAGGTGATATTTGCCTTCTTCGGGGAAGAACTCGATGGTGCCCTGGAACTCGCAGTCCCCGGCCTCTCCGGTCCTTTCCTCCTGCGGCAGGTGGGCGCGCAGGGCGGCGCGGATGCCGCCGAAGGACGCCTCGCCCGTGAACAGGTTGGCCTCGCGTCCCAGCTTCTCGCCGGAATGCGCGTCGGAATTGGAGACCATGCGGTAGCGGTCCAGGGCCGAGAGGGTCCAGTTCATGCCGGGGTCGGAGGACAGGCCCGTCTCCATGGCGAAAATGTGGCTGGACAGGTCGCCGTAGCACTCCTCGACCGAATCGAAGCCGCTCATGGAGCCGAAGAGCGAGAACCAGGGCGTCCAGATGTGCGCGGGGATGAGGAAGGCCTCCGGGTGGGTCTCAAGGACCATCTCCAGCAGGTTGCGGCTGTCGAGCCCCAGAATGGGCCGCCCGTCCGAGGCCAGGTTGCCCACCTGGGCCAGCTTGGCGTTCAGCGCCTTGGCCGCTTCGAGGGTGGGCAGGTACACGAGGTTGTGGACCTTGCGCACCTTGCCGCCGCGTTTGTAGATGGAGCTGATTTCGCCCTGGAGCATGAAGCGCGCGGAGCCGCCAAGCTTCATGGGCAGGCCGGGAATCTGCCCTGCGATGGCCCCGGGATCGCGCAGGGAGAGCAGGCCGGAGCCGTCCTCCTTCAGCAGGCGCTCGATTTCGGACAGCCAGCCGGGATGGGTGCAGTCACCCGTGCCCAGCACGCCGATGCCCTTGGCCTCGGCCCAGGCGGCGAGGTTCGGGATGGTGAGCCCCTTGCTGGTGGCGCGCGAAAAGCGCGAGTGGATGTGCAGGTCCGCGGCGAAGTTGCTCATGCAGGTCCTTAAAATGGCCGGAATATGTGCGGATGTACGCCAGCCTGGCTGGCCTTGGCAAGCCTTGCGCCGGGTGGGGCGTGTCCGGCGGCGGTTCCGGCCCTGGCGGGCGCGGGGCTACTGGCGGGGAACCCCGTCGTAGAAGCGGCGGAACTCCGCGGCGGCGCGGGCCTGGGCGGCGCAACGGCGGATGTCCAGCTCGTCCAGGTTGCGGCGCATGAGGGACACCAGCTCCGGATCCAGCGCGCCGTCCACGGCCATCTTGTCCAGCAGGTTCAGGGTTTGGCCGTTGGCCATGCCGACGCGGTAGGGACGGTCCTCGCGCAGGGCGGTGAAGACGTCGGCCAGGCTCATGATGCGCGAGCCAAGGGGGATGTCCCCTGCGGCGAGGCCGCGCGGATAGCCCAGGCCGCCCAGCTGCTCGTGGTGCTGCGAGGCCCAGGCCGTGACCTTCTCCAGTCCGGGCACGCTGGACAGGATGGCCTCGCCCAGTTCCGGGTGGCGCTGCATCACGGCCTTTTCCTCGGCGTTCAGGGGGCCGGGCTTGTCGATGATCTCCGAGGGCACGGCCAGTTTGCCCAGGTCGTGCAGATCTCCCGCCAGGCGCATGGCCACGAGGTCCTCGGCGGGCAGGCCGGCCTTTTCCGCAAGGCACACGGCGGTTTCGGCCACCCCGCGCGAGTGCGTGGCCGTGAAGCGGCTCCGGAAGTCGATGATCTGCGAGAAGGCTGTGGAGGCCTGCAAGAGCTGCCCGTGCGACACGCCGCGCTCTTCGAACAGGTCCGGGTCGTCGGTGAGGGCCTGGGTGGGGTCCGCGCTGGCCAGGGGGGCCCAGAACATGGGGTCGGCCGCCAGGTCGCCCAGGGCCTCCACGGCTTGGGGCTCGAACTGGTAGCCCATGCGCGGGCGGATGTGGCCCATGATCTCCGCAGGCTCGCAGGCCTTGAAGCGCAGGGTCAGCACGTCCAGCCGGTCGGCCAGGTTCAGGATGCCGGAGAGGAACAGCTTGCGTTCGGGCTCGTCCAGCACGGGGTAGCGCGAACGCGGGGTGTGGTGGTGCCGCACGATGACCGCGGCGTCGTCCAGCAGGGGGTTGTCGCGCAGCAGGCGGTAGCCGAGTTCGGCGTGGCGCGCGCCGTCGGCCTCGAAGGACAGGGCCGCCAGCCTGCTCTGCAGGGTGAAGCCGCCCACGTCGTGCAGCACGGCGGCCATGAACAGCTCGGTGCGTTCCTCGCGCTCCACGCCCAAGGCCTTGGCCAGGCGCGAGGCCAGATAGGCCACCCGCTTGTGGTGGCCCACCACCTCGGAACTCATGAGGTCCAAGGCGCCGGACAGGCCGGAGAGAAAATCGAGGAGGCGAACGCCCACGTAGTGCCTGTCCCGGTTTAGAATTTCAGGATGTCCACCTGGATTTCGGCCTTGCCGCCCACCTTGTCCATGGCGCCCTTGAGGTCCATGTTCTTGACGCTGTCCCTGACGCCGGAAACGTCGGCCTTGGGCGTCACCTCCTTGCCGGTGAGGGGATCTACCACCTTTTCCGCGCCGATGCGGAAATTGATGGGCGAGGAGTCCTCCTGCTTGGCAAAGGGCCGCGTCTTGGGCGCGGGGTCGTACTCCGGCACGGTGGCGTTGTCCGCCCCGGCGCGGGGCGGGGCGGGCGGGCCGTACAGGGTGTTGCCCGCGTACGGCTTGGCGAGTTCCTCCCGCGTGAGCCCGGGCTTCTCGGCCTGGAGCTTTTCGGCCTTGGCCTTACCCGCCTTGGTTCTCTTCGCCTTGTCTGGGGCCTTGGCGTTCTTTGGGCTCTGCTTGGCGGAGTCCCGCGCGGGCGCCGCACCTTTGTCCTGGGCGGCCGCGGGGCTGTGCAGCGGCCCTGCCAGGGCCGCGAGCAGCACGAACGAGGCGAAACAGATCAGGCGTTTCATGGTCTCACTTTGGCCGCGCTTCAGGTGGAACCGATTCTTCCCATGTGTGCCTTTTACGCCTGGGCGGCGTACTTCTCAAGCCTGCGCATGGCCTCGGCGATATTTTTCAGTGAATTTGCGTAGGAAAAGCGCAGGAAACCTTCCGCCCCCTGGCCGAAGTCGATGCCCGGGGTCACACCAACGTGGCATTTTTCCAGGATATCGTAGGCCAGCTTGAGGGAGCTGCCGCCGAACTTCTCCGCCCATTTACGGGCATTCGCCAGTACGTAGAAAGCGCCCGTCGGGTCGTGGGCCACGCCAAGGCCCAGGGCCTTGAGCTTGGGCAAAAGGAAGCGCCGCCGCTCGTCGTAGATGGCCTTCATGCGCGCCACATCGGCCGCGGATTCCTTGAGCGCGGCGATGCCCGCGTGCTGGGCCACGGAGTTGGCGCTGATGAAGAAGTTCTGACAGAGCTTCTGCATGGGCCGGATGAATTCCTTGGGCGCCACCAGATAGCCCAGCCGCCAGCCAGTCATGGCGTAGAGCTTGGAGAAGCCGTTCAGCACAAAGGCGCGGTCGCTGAACTCCAGCACGCTGTGCTCTTTTCCTTCGTACACCAGGCCGTGGTAGATCTCGTCGGACACGATGCAGGCGCCGCGGGAATCCGCCAGGCGGCACACGGCGTCCATGCGCTCGGCCGAGAGCAGGGTGCCCGTGGGATTGGCGGGCGAGTTGAGCAGCACGGCCCGCGTCTTGTCGGTCATGGCGGCGGCGATGGCCTCCGGCCGGTACTGGAAGCTGTCGTCCTCGGTGACGGGAACGCGCACGGGCTTCGCTCCGGCGAAGCGGATGAAGTTGTCGTAGCAGGCGTAGGAAGGATCGGAGAGGATGACCTCGTCTCCGGCCTCCAGAATGGTGGAGAAGAGCAGCAGCATGGCCGGAGAGGTGCCCTGGGTCACGATGACCTGGCCGGGGTCCACCTTCGCGCCGTAGCGCTCGAAGAGGTCCTCGCAGATGGCCTCGCGCAGGGGGAGCAGGCCCAGGCTGTGGGTGTAGTGCGTCTCGCCGTCGGCCAGCGCCTTTTTCGCGGCCTCCTTGATGCACTCGGGCGTGTCGAAGTCCGGTTCGCCGATCTCCAGGTGGATGACCTCATGTCCGGCGGCCTCCAGCTTGTGGGCGGCCTCCAAGATGTCCATGACCAGGAACGGGGTGATCTCGCTGGCGCGCTTGCACACGCGGGTGTCGGATGCGCGGTCGTTGGATACGCAGGCGTTCTCGCTCATCGTCTTCTCCTTGTCTTCAGAACGGAAAAAGGGCCGGAACCGGGATCGCGTCGCCCGGCTCCGGCCCTGGGGCGTCCGGGCTAGAAGTCGAAGTTCAGGGCCTTGCGGATGGCTTCCATGTTCTCGGCCGCGCGGGCGCGAGCCTTTGCGTTGCCCTGCTCCAGAATGTGCCACAGGCGGTCCGGCTCGGCCTCCAGCGCTTTTCTGCGCTCATGGATGGGCGTGAGGAAGCGGGTGAGGCTCTCCATGAGCACCTTCTTGCAGTCCACGCAGCCCCAGGAGGCGTTGACGCAGCCCTCGCGGATCTCCGCGCATTTCTCCGGGTCGGTCAGCAGCTTGTGGTAGGGGTAGAGGTTGCACACGGCCGGGTCGCCGGGGTCGCTCCTGCGCAGGCGGTTCTTGTCCGTCAGCATGCCCTTCACCTTGGGGGCGATGTCCTCCAGGGGCTCGCCGAGCGAAATGGAGTTGCCGTAGCTCTTGCTCATCTTGCGGCCGTCCAGACCCGGCAGCTTGGCTTCCTCGGTCAGCATGGCTTTGGGCTCGGGGAAGAAGGGCTTGTCCTCGGCGCAGTAGAGGAAGTTGAAGCGCCGGGCGATCTCGCGCGTCAGCTCCAGGTGGGGCAGCTGGTCCTGGCCCACGGGCACGGCGGTGGAGCGGTAGAGGATGATGTCCGCCGCCATGAGCACCGGGTAGCCCAGGAAGCCGTAGGTGGCCAGGTCCTTCTGCCCGGCCAGCTCCGTGGCCACGTCCTTGTAGGTGGGGTTGCGCTCCAGCCAGCTCACCGGGGTGAGCATGGAGAGCAGCAGGTGCAGCTCGGCGTGCTCCTTCACCTGGGACTGCTGGAAGATGACGCACTTCTCCGGGTCAAGCCCGGCGGCCACCCAATCCACCACCAGGCCGGGCACGAAGCCCTTGACCTTCCTGGGATCGGCGTACTCGGTGGTCAGGGCGTGCCAGTCGGCCACGAAGAACAGGCAGTCGTGCTCCTCCTGCATGGTCAGCCAGTTGGCGAGCACGCCGAAGTGGTGGCCCAGATGAAGCGGCCCGGTGGGGCGCATGCCGGAGACGATGCATTCTTTTTTGGCGGTCATTGCGGTATCGTTCTTTTTTAGAGGGTGGAGTTAGAAAGAGGCGTACATGCCCAGAAGC
>NZ_DATMYK010000246.1:0-6384 GCF_035560995.1 Humidesulfovibrio sp.
CAAGAATCCCTGCGTGGAGGACGGCCGCTGCCACAATTGCCGCAGCGAGACCAAGATCTGCAACGCCTGGGTGGTCATCGAGGGCTCCAGCGTCAAGGACCGCATCCATGTGGTGCTGGTGGGCGAGGACCTGGGCTACTAGCCTGCGTCCGCGCAGCCGTGTTCAACGAAGCCCCGGTCCGCCGGGGCTTTTTTTGTGCGAATTCATGCCCCGGCGCTTGTCACGCTTGGCTGTGCCGTATAGGGTGGTGTTTGCTGGGTTTCCCCCTTGCGCCAGCGTCCTTCAGGAGAACGTGCCATGCCCGCAGCCTCTGACCTGGAAGCCATCAGCTTGAAAGCGCCTGCCGCAGGACAGAGCGCCGCGCGGGGCGTGGAGTTTGCCTGCTGCGGCTTGCTGCTGTGCGCCGCCGCCCTGGGCCTCCTGGGCGGCCTCACCGGCCAGCGGGTGCTGGACAGCCCGCTGCTGACCCGCGTGCCCATGGCCATAAGCACAGCCGTGCTCTTTTTGATCCTGGGCGGAATGCTGCTGCTGCGCCAGATCTTCGGCGCTGGGCTTGGCCTGCGCCGGGCCGGAGGGGGGCTGGCGCTGCTGGCCGCCGCGGCCGCGTGCCTCAATGGCGCTTCCGTGCTTTTGGGCGGCGGGAGCGGTTTCCTGGACCTGCCCTTCCGGCAGTTGAGCCTGTGGCTCGGCGTGCCGCACGTGAACATGTCTCCGGCCACGGCCACGCTCTTCACGCTCTCGGGCTTGGCGGCCTGGCCGCTCCTGCTGCACGGGGCGGATGATTCTCCTGTGCGCGAACCCTGGCTCGCGGCGGCGGGGCTGCTCGCCGCCGTGGTGGCCATGGCCGGGGCGGTGTTTTTGCTGGGCTACGCCTTTGGCTCGCCGCTGCTGTATGGCGCGGGCGTGGTGCCCGTGGCCCGCTCCACGGCTCTGTCCTTCGTGCTGCTGGGGGTGGCCCTGGTGTGCGAGGCCGGACCTCGGCGCCCGCCCCTGCGCATGTTTGCCGGATCTTCACCCAAGGCTCTGCTTATGCGTGCCTTTGTGCCGCTGGCTGCGCTGCTTTCCCTGGCGCATGCCCTGTTTCTTGCCCACGGGCAGGGAGGCGAGAGCGACGCCCTGCTGGCGTCTTTCGTGGCCATGGCCACGGCTGTGGCCATCGGTGTGGCCGTTTCCGTGGTGGCGCGGCGCGTGGGCGGCAGCCTGGAACGGGCCGAAGCCCGTCGGGCCGAAGCCGAGGCCCGCGTGCGCCTGGCCCTGGAGGAAAAGACGGTGATGCTGAAGGAACTGCACCACCGGGTGAAGAACAACATGCAGATCATCAGCAGCCTGTGTCTGCTGCAGGCCGAGTACGTGGTCGATCCGCGCGACCGCGTGCTCTTCGAGGAAAGCCAGGCGCGCATCCGCAGCATGGCCCTGGTGCACGAGGATCTGTACAAGTCCGACGACCTGGCCTTTGTGGACATGGGCAGTTACGTGCCGCGCCTGGTGGGACAGCTGGTGGCGGGCTTTCTGCCGCCCGTGCGCGTGGAGTGTCTGGTGGAGGATGTGCGCCTGCCCATCACCCAGTCCGTGCCCTGCGGCATGCTGCTGAACGAGCTGATTCTGAACTCGCTCAAGCACGCCTTTCCCGGCGCGGAAAGGCCGGAGCTGCGGGTGAGCCTGCGCATGGAGGAGGGCCTCGTGCGGCTGGAGGTGGCGGACAATGGCCCCGGCCTGCCGCCTGGGTTCAGTCTTTCGGGCACGTCCTCCTTTGGCATGGTGCTGGTGTCGAGCCTCACGGATCAGCTGCACGGCAGCATCGAAACGGGCGCAGCGGCAGGCGGCGGGGCGCGCTTCGTGGAGCGTTTCCCCCTGGCGGAATCCTGAGACGCTTGCCAGGACGCGAAAAAAAAGCCCCGGCGGACCGGGGCTTTTTCGTTTCTTGGGAATGGTGTGCGGGGCGTGCTAGCCGGGAAAATGCACCTGCACCTGCTCCTGGTCGTCCACGCGGCTCTTGATCTCGCCGATGACGTAGCCCGCCACGTCCATGCCGGACAGGCGGTTCATGATGTCCTCGGCCACATCCTTCTTGGCGATGAGCACGTACCCGATGCCGGTGTTGAAGATCTGGAGCATCTCCGGCCAGGAGAGGCCGCCCTGGTTCTTGAGCCACAGGAACACCGGGGTGACGGGCCAGGAACCGAAGCGGATGTGCGCGGTGACGGCCTTGGGCAGCACGCGGGGCAGGTTGTCGTAGAAGCCGCCGCCGGTGATGTGCGCCATGCCCTTGATCGGCAGGTCGCGCAGGAGGTTCAGCACCGGCTGCACGTAGATGCGCGTGGGGGCCAGCAGGGCCTCGGCCACGGTCACGGTGTCGCCGGGCAGGATGTCCGTGCCCTTGAGGCCGGAGGCCTCGAAGATTTTGCGGATGAGGGAATAGCCGTTGGCGTGCGGGCCGGTGGAGGCCAGGCCGATGATCACGTCGCCGTTGGCCACCTGGGAGCCGTCCACGATGCGCTCGTAGTCCACCATGCCCACGCAGAAGCCGGAAAGATCGTACTCGCCCTCGGGGTAGAAGCCGGGCATTTCGGCCGTCTCGCCGCCAAGGAGCGCGCACTTGGCCTGCTTGCAGCCTTCCACGATGCCTTCGAGCACGCGCACGGCCACGTCGGTCTCAAGCTTGCCGGTGGCGAAGTAGTCGAGGAAGAACAGGGGCCGCGCGCCCTGCACCAGCACGTCGTTCACGTTCATGCCCACCAGGTCTATGCCGATGGTGTCGTGCCCGTCGAAGGCGAAGGCCAGCTTGAGCTTGGTGCCCACGCCGTCCGTGCCGGAGACGAGCACCGGCGCGGCCACGTTGGTCAGGTCGGGCTTGAACAGGCCGCCGAAGCCGCCGATGCCGGAAAGAACGCCCTTGCTGTGGGTGCTGGCGGCCAAAGCCTTGATGCGCTCGACGAACACATTGGCTTCATCTATGTTGACTCCGGCTGCCTTGTAAGCATCGGCGCGATTGGACATGTTCTGTTCTCCTTGCTGCGTGGGCCGGCCTTCCCGGCGCGGGGGGCGATGGGACCGTTGCGTGTTTGTGTCCGCGCAGTGTATACTGAAGCCGGGCAAGATTCAAACCCTAATTCCTGGCGCGCACGGGCCGGGACGCGGGCGCCGGGCGTCCGGGAGGCGCTGATGAACCGTAGAATCCACAAGAAATCCGCCGCAATGTCTGTCGTGATCGCGGTGTTTCTGCTGGCCTGCGGCGGCGGCGCTGCCCAAGCCCAGAACAGCGTGCGCGGCCCGGTGGGCGCGCCGGTGCCCCTCACTTTCAACGACGGCCAGGGAAATCCGGCCGGGCAGGCGAATCCGGCACCGGCCCCCCAAACGCCCGCGGCGGAAAGCAAGGCGGACGCGCCGCAGCCCAAGTTTCCCAACAAGGACACGGCCAAGAATCGCCAGGATTACGAGATGGGCACGGACACCGGCAGCATCCAGCTCGGCCGGGACGAGGCCACGGGCGACACCACGCTGCGCCACAATCCGCCCAAGAAGGAACAGCAGCCCTATCCCATCGAGCAGCAGCCCATCAACGTGTGGCCCGTGGTGCCCGGACGCCACCGCTAGGCGCGCAAAAAAGGCGGCCCCATTTCTGTGGAGCCGCCCGCGGGAAAAGCTTGCCGTGCCGGGCCTAGGAGCCCATGCCCTTTTCGCGGTACAGGTCCAGGTTCCACTTGAACACGAACTTGCCCAGGCCGGAAACCTCATCGAACTTCAGCGGCCGCCAGACCATGCCGAGCTTCTCGTCCATGGAGCCCTCGGCGACAAACTCGAAGCCCAGGGCGGTTTCGCTGGTCTGCGGGTCGCGGAATATGTTGCGCAGCACGGCGGCCACCCAGAAGGCGGACGAACCGGCGCCGGTTTCGGCCATGGCGCGGAAGTGCACGGCGTAGCGCGTGCCCTTCACCGGCTCGGGCAGGGCCGTGTGCATCAGCGCGGAGCTGACCAGCAGGCGCAGGCCGTTGGCCGAGAAATTGTCCACCTTGAACTGGCGGCTCTGCATCTGCTCGGCGCTTAGAACCGGCGTCAGCTTGTCCATGTCCTGCCAGCCGGAGAAATCCGGCCAGAGGGTCAGCTCCGGCACCTTGCGGGCGTCCACCTTCACGCGCACGCTGCGGCGCAGCTGGGCGCTCTTGAGGTTTTGCGGAAAGGCCAGGCTGAAGTGCACCATGCCGCTTGGGCGCATGGTCACGCTGCGCACGCTGGTGTCGAAGGTCAAATATTGTTCGCGGCCGCGGGTTTCACGGTCGCGCACTCGGAAGTAGCAAGAGAGCAGCACGCCGTCGAAGGCCCTGGTGGCTCCCTTGAGGCTCGAAACCTCGACTACCAGGCCGCCCTCGTCGTACTCAAGCAAGGTGCCGGTCAGGTCCTTGATGCTGGTGACGCCTTCGTCGAATTCCAGCTTGAGCTTGGCGCGCTGGTCGCGGATGTCCTGCAGCAGGTCGAGGATGATCTGCTTCTTGCGCTTCTCGTCGTCGTCGTTCTTGGACCAGAGGGCGCACACGTGCGTTGACCTCGCTTGTACTGGTTCGTTGCAGGGGGAATGTCATGCCGGAGCTGTCCCCGGCATGACTCATATGCAAGCTCCGATCCAGCCTGTGGGCTAATGCACTGACTTGCTTGCTGGCTCGTTGGGGTTGCCGCCGCCGGCCATGAGTTTCTTGCGGTATTCCTTCACCTCGGCCATGCCGTTCCACCCGGCATACATCTCGCGCCACTCGGAGAAGGGCAGACGGCGCGCGTCCAGGTACTGCTCGTGGCCCTTCATCCACACGCCGAACACGTACATTTCGACCTTGAAGGCCTTGCTGTCCAGGGCCCGGGCCACAACGTCCGCGCCATACTTGCTGCCGTCGTAGCGGGCGCCCACGAAGGAGCACACCGTGGCCTGGCACATCTCGTAGCTGATCTCGCTGTTGTTGAACATGTCGGCCAGGCCGCCAAGATGCTCCTGCTGGGCGTAGATCTCCTTCAGGTCTTCATGGGGGATCTCGATGAACAGCTTGCCGTCTTTCTCGACGACGAAGTAGTGCCGCAGCCACTGCTCAAACATGAACACCTCGGCGATGTCAGCCACCGCGTTGGTGAAGGTATCGGTTGCCATGATGCTCTCCTCGGAATCGTTGATTGTTGCGGGCTTGCCCGCCAGGAGGATAATGGGGCCTTGAAGGGGCCGCGTCAAGGGCAATGCGGGCACGCGCCGCAAGGACGCTTTACATGCCCGGAGATGTGCGCTAGAAGCGCGCATTCACGCAGGCAATCCGCGTATTTTTTTTCAGGAGGACACATGGGCAAGCACAAGAAAGTCGAGCGCATGAAAGAAATCGGTCGTCGCCGCAAGCGTCGTGAAGAGCGCCTCAAGGAGCGCATCCGCGAAGCCAAGGCTGCCGCCAAGGGCAAATAGGCGCAACTGTCAGGCGGGCGGCTCCCCAGTGGGGCCGCCCCGTCGGTTCCGGGCCCTTTCGTGGCCCTTTTCTGGTTTGGAGGAACATCCATGCCCATCTACGAGTACAACTGCCAAGACTGCAAACAGATCTTCGAGGAATGGCAGAAGGACTACGAGGAGAGGGACATTCCCTGCCCCGTGTGCGGCGGCAACGCCAGCCGCATCATCTCCAGCACCTCCTTCGTATTGAAGGGCGGCGGCTGGTATGCCAGCGGCTACAACAGCGCCAGCGCGGGCGGAGCCGCGGCGGACCCTGCGGCCCCGGCAGCCCCGGCGGCGCCCGCAGCGGACGCAAAGCCGGCCGGGAGCGCTCCGGCGGCACCCGCCGCCTCAGCCACGGCGGCCACCAGCTAAACACAGTCACGGAAGGCAGCCCAAGGCTGCCTTTTTCATGCCCTCGCCCATTTTTGCGTAAAAATGTTTGAAGCAATACGCGCGGAGTGATAGGGCACACATTCGGACCCGCAATCCCCGGACGGAGCACCACCATGATCGAACGCTACTCCCGCCCAGAAATGGCCGCCCTGTGGACCATGGAAGCCCGCTTCGGCGCCTGGCTCGAAGTGGAGCTGGCCGTGTGCGAGGCCTGGACCAAACTCGGCGTCATCCCGGCCGAGCACATGGAGACCATCCGCGCCAAGGCCGCCTTTGACGTGGCGCGCATCCTCGAAATCGAGGAGAAGACCCGCCACGACGTCATCGCCTTCCTCACCGCCGTGGAGGAAAAGGTGGGCGAGAGCGCCCGCTTCATCCACCTGGGCTGCACCAGCTCCGACATTGTGGACACGGCCAACGCCGTGCTTCTGGTGCGCGCGGGCAACATGATCCTGGCCGACATCGACACGGTGCTCGCCGTGTTGAAAGACATGGCCTTCAAACACAAAGACCAGCTGTGCATGGGCCGCACCCA
>NZ_DATMYK010000247.1:0-7095 GCF_035560995.1 Humidesulfovibrio sp.
GAGATCATCGACCTGGGCAAGGTGGGCGAGGTCACGGCCATCGAGACCGGAGTGCTCAAGTCCCTCATGGACATCGGCGTCATTCCGGTCATTGCGCCGGTGGGCGTGGATGAGCTGGGCAACACCTACAACATCAACGCCGATTCCGTGGCCGGGGCCGTGGCCGGGGCCATGCGCGCCAAGCGCCTGCACCTGCTGACCGACGTGCCCGGCGTGCTGGACAAGGACAAGAACCTCATCCCCAGCATGACCAGCACCCAGGCCTTCAAGGCCATCGAGGACGGCGTGGTGGTGGGCGGCATGATCCCCAAGCTGCAGTGCGTGCTGGAGGCCATCATGGCGGGCGTGGAAAAGGTGCACATCATCGACGGCCGCGTGGAGAACTGCGTGCTGCTCGAACTCTTCACCGCCTGCGGCATCGGCACGGAAATCACGCGCTAGCCCCTTTCGACGCGACAAACGGGCGGTTCCTCCGGTTGGGAGGGGCCGCCCGTTTTTCTTTGCGGCCAGCTAGGCCGCGCGCACCAGGGACGGTCCTGCCCCCGGTCCGCCCTCCGCAGCGCCCGCGCCATTCGAGTCATTCGAGTCCAGGCGGATGTCCTCCACGATGGCGCCCAGGCGGCGGGCCTGGTCCGCCAGCTCCACCACCGCCTTGGCCGATTCGTCCATGGCCAGGCTGGTCTGTCCGCTGATGCTCCGCATGAGCCCCACGGATTCGCCCACCTCGCGCCCGGCCTCGCCCTGGTGGCGGGAGGCCACGGCCATGGCGCGGATCTCCTCCGAGGTCTGGGAGGCCAAGGCCACGATCTCGTCCAACGCGGCGGCCGAGGCCGCGGCCTGGCTGGTGGCCTCGTTCACCGCGCGGCCCGCCAGGTCCACCTGCTCCAGGCTGGCGCGGGTCTCGGTCTGGATGCCCCGGATGGCCTGATCCACCTGCTTGGTGGCGGTCTGGGTCTTCTCGGCCAGCTTGCGCACCTCATCTGCCACCACGGCGAAGCCTCTGCCCGCGTCACCCGCGCGCGCGGCCTCGATGGCGGCGTTGAGGGCCAGCAGATTCGTCTGGTCGGCGATGTCGTCAATTACGGTGATGATGCGCCCGATGTCTTCGCTCCTGCCGCGCAGGGCGTCCATGCTCTGGCGCAGGGCCTCGGCGCGGTCCTGCACGGCGGCCACCACGCGGGCCACCTCGACCACGGTCTGCGCGCCCTGCCCGGCGCGGGCCCGGGCGGTTTCGGCCGTCTCGGCCGCGCGGGCGGCCCCGGTCTCGGCCTCGGCAACGCCGGTAAGCAGCCGCTCCACAACAGAGACGGTATCGCCCGCCAGGCGCGACTGCTCCACCGCCCCGCGGGCCGACTGCTCCACCTGGGCGGAAAGCTGCTGCGAGGACGCGGCCAGCCGCTCCACCACTTGGGCCATGCGGCCCGCTGCGCTGCGCATGCCCTCCCGGCGCGAAAGCTCGGCCCGGAGGCCCGCCTCGCGCGCTTCCTCCACGGCCAGACGCGCGCGCTCGGCCTCGCTCGCAGCCTCCTCGCCGCGCTCGCCAGCCAAGGCGATCTCCTTTTGCAGCTCCTGCACCATGCTGCGCAGAGCCTGGGCCATCTTGCCCAGCTCGTCGCGCCGGTCGATGGCCAGCTCGGCCGAGAGGTCGCCCGCGGCCACGCGCTCGGCAAAGGCCAGGGTCTTTTTCAGGGGGCGGTTGATGTTCGTGGTGACCACCGCGCCAAAGGCCAGGGACGTGAGCACGGCCAGCGCGGCCGCGACCAGCAGCACCAGCCGGTCCTTTTCCGCCTGGGGCAGGGCCTGGGCCACGAAAGCCGCCGTGCCTGCGCTCTCCTCCGCCTGCAGGGCGTCCAGGGCCTGCTCCACGCGGTTCAGGGCCTCGCGGGCCTCGCGCACGGAAAGGGCCATGGCCCCGAAGCGCATGTCAGCCTCCAGAAGCTCCAGCACCTTGCGGTGCCGCGCGCCCCAGGCCTCCCAGGCCTCCTTGAATTCCGCCCAGGCAGGGCTTTCGACGGAGACGGCGTCGGTCCCGTTGGCCGCGTCCGTGGCGTTGGTTGCGGCTTGGTTTCCCTGCGCAGGGGCAAGCGGCAACCGGGGCAGGGCCTCATGGGCTTTCATGGCCGCCTCGGCCTCGGCCCAGTAGCGGGTGAGGTTGTTCTTCTGCCGCTCAAGCACCACGGGGTTCTCCATGGTTTCCGGGATGAGCATGGTGCGTTCCGCGCGCTGGATGGCGGTCAAACTGTGGCGCAGCACGGCCAGGTGCCGCTGGGCGGGCATGCGGCTGTTCACCGTGTCGGCCAGGGCGCGTTCGGTCTTCTGGATGCCCAGGTAGCCCACGGCGGCCACGGCCAGGGTGATGAAGGAGGAAGCGGCGAGACCCAGGGCGATCTTGCCCCAGACCGGAATGTTGCGCATGGCGGGCTCCTTGTGCGGGGGGTGGGGACCGCTGCCGGCCCCGAAGCCCCTCGCCTACCCCGCACAGACGTCTGGTTGGTGCTGCCACGGTGAACACTGTGTGACGTTTCCGCGACGGCCGCGCCCTTGCCTGCCGCGCATTTTCTGCGCTATTGCTGCACCAATCCCGGAAACCGCTTCCAAGGAGCCCCCCATGCCCGATGCCGACCTTTCCCCCGGCCCGCTCTTGTCCCTCTCCGGCGCGTACTGGAAGTCCTGCGCCCTGCACGCCGCCGTGAAGCTCGACCTGTTCACGCCCCTGGCCGAAGGCCCGGCCACGGCCGCCCAGCTGGCTCCGGCCCTTGGCTGCGAAACCCGCGCCCTGGGCATGCTGCTTACGGCCATGTGCGGCCTGGGGCTGCTGACGCGTGAGGGCGACGCCTTCGCCCTTTCCGAGCAGGCCGCGGCCTTCCTGGTGCGCAGCTCACCACGCTACCAGGGGCACATCATCCGCCACCACGCGAATCTGGTGGAATCCTTCGGCCAGTTGGAGCAGGCCGTGCGCACGGGCAAACGCGTGCGCGGCGGGCAGCAGTGGACCGAGGCCGACCGCCAGGACTTTCTGCTCGGCATGTTCAACATGGCCATGGGCATAGCGCCCAAACTGGCCCCGCTGCTCGACGCCCAGCTCGCCGCCGCCGGGCTTCCGGGCATGGCCGGGCGCACGCGCCTGCTGGACCTGGGCGGCGGACCCGGCACCTACGCCATCCACTTCTGCCTGGCCCACCCCGGCCTCTCGGCCACGGTGTTCGACATGCCCACCACCCGGCCCTTTGCCGAGGCCACGGCCGAGCGCTTCGGACTGTCCTACAGCCAGGGCCGCCTCGGCTTCGCGCCCGGCGACTACACCCGGGACGCCCTGCCCCAGGGCTTCGATCTGGCCTGGCTCTCGCACATCCTGCACGGTGAGGCCCCGGACATGGCCGCGCAGATCGTGCGCAAGGCGGCCCAAGGGCTGAACCCCGGCGGGGTGCTCATGGTGCACGAGTTCCTGCTTTCCGACAGCCTGGACGGACCGGAATTCCCGGCCCTGTTCTCGCTGAACATGCTGCTGGGCACCGACGGCGGGCAGTCCTACTCCGGGGCGCAACTGGGCGACATGCTCGCGGCGGCGGGCCTTACCCGCATCACCCGCCTGGGCTTCAGCGGGCCGAACCACACCGGCATCGTGGCCGGGGTGAAGGAGTAGCGGGGACATCCGCGATGGCCGAGCCGGGTGCGGAACTGGCGGCGGATCTCGCTGTAGATCTGGCCGCATACCTGAAGCGCGGCCTGCCCCTGGACGCGCAGTCCCTTTCGGTCATCCGGCAGACCCTGGGCGAGGCGGACCCG
Source organism: Humidesulfovibrio sp. (assembly GCF_035560995.1). Classification (GTDB taxonomy): domain Bacteria; phylum Desulfobacterota; class Desulfovibrionia; order Desulfovibrionales; family Desulfovibrionaceae; genus Humidesulfovibrio. The sequence goes on from NZ_DATMYK010000247.1 coordinate 3,787, forward strand.
GCCCGCGCCCTGGCCCTGCTTGCGGCGGACCCGGGAGCCTGTGAGCACGCGCCGCTCGTGGCCCTGCTCTTCTCGCCCGGGGCGGCGATGCGCCGCGAACTGGAGCCGGTCCTGACCGCGGCGGACATGGGTGAGGCGGACGCCGCAGAACTGGCCCGCCGCGTGGGGGCCCTTGCGGCCGGGCCCCTGGCCCTGCTGCTGCCGGGCGGCCAACGCCTGGACTATCCGGCCCGGCAGGAGGACGTGCGCGGCTTTGTGCTGCGCCTGCGGCCGGGGGCCACGGCCCCGCCGGAGCTCCGCCGGGTCATCGGCCGGCGCTGCGGTGGTAAGGATGCGGACCAGGAGCAAAGCCAGGGACTGTGCGCCCTTTTGCGCCACAGCCGCCTCAAATGGTCGCCCGCGCGGGTGTTCTTCCTGGCCGCCCTGCTGGAGCGCGCGGAAGACGGCGACGATCTGCCCGCGCTCACGGCCTGGGCCCTCGGCTTTCTGGATCTGGCGGGCGAAGTCTTCGCCCCGCGCGAGGCCCTGCGCGAGCGCCGCGCGGCCCTGTCACGCATGCTGCACCTGGCCGAGGCCTTTGAGGACGCCTGCGGCAAGGCCAGTTTCGAGGTGCGCCTGTCGCAGGGGCAGCGCCAGGGGCATGTGCACGGGCCGGATGTGCTGGCGGAACGTGCGCTGCTGGACCGCGCCTGCGAGCTGGTGCTGGGGGTGCCGGGGCAGCGCCTGGAGAACGGGCCGGACCAGCCCCTGCGCCTCGACCTTGGCGAAACGGACGATGCTGCGGAACTGCTGCGGCTGCTGAACCTTTAGCCAACGCCGCGCTCTTCCGCACGCCGCGGCTATTCCATGATTTGCAGGAACCGGGCCTTGGAATAGGCGAAGCGCAGGATGTCGTACTCGAAGGGCGTGTCCGTGCTGTAGTAGCGGAACGGGGTGTCCGCGCGAGTGTCCACGGCGCGCACGCCGGTGTTCACATAGCCCGCCGTGGCATGGTCGGAAACGCCCGCAAGGTCGAAGAGATATTCCATCTGATAATATGAGAACACCATGTCGCCCGCGGTGCCCAGGGTGTCGCGGCCGTTTGACGGCCCATAGAAGGGCAGCACGATGTACGGCCCCTCCGGCACGCCCCACACGCCCAGCGTCTGGCCGAAATCCTCGTTCTGGCGCTCGAAGCCCAGGCCCGTGGCCACGTCGAACAGGCCGCCCAGGCCGAACACCGTGTTGGTGAACAGGCGGATGACGGTCAGGTTGACCTTGGTCTGGCTGCCCTGCATGGCGCTGTTGGCCAGGCGCGGCACCTCGTTCAGGTTGCCGATGAAATTGCTCACCCCGGTGCGCACCGGCGCGGGGAAGACGAACTGGTAGCCCGCCACCACGGGCAGCAGCACCGCGCGGTCGAAACGGGCGTTGAAGTTGTACACCAGCCGGTTGGCGCGCTCCGCCGGGTCATACACAGTGAGCATGGACTCCCGCTCGGCCTTGCGCACGTCCCTGTCCTGCACCGCGCGCGAGACAGGCGTGCGGAAGCCGGACTCCGGCAGGGCGTATTCCGGCGCTGTCTTCTTCCCCGCACAGGCACACAGAAAAAGCGGCAAGGCCAGGGCGAAGACCATCCTGATGCAGTTCAGGGCGCTCATCGTGCGTCCTCCACGGCCATCATCCGCAACATTTCGGCGGCAAAGCCCGTGTACTGCAGGTTGCCGCAGTGCCCGCCCCTGGAGAACAGCGTGGCGCGCGCGCCGAAGGTCTGCTTCAGGAACGCGACTTCCGCCCCATTCAGAATCGGATCGTCCTCGTTGCCGATGAGCAGCACGTTGGGCGCACTGCGCAAATAGCCCTCCAGCCGCAACAAGGTGCAGGCCCCAAGCAGGCGCTCCTTGGTCATGCCGGGCTCGCGGTACTGCACATAGGGCAGCAGGAACTCGTCCACGTAATTCTCAAAGGAGATGCGGCTGGCGGCGATGAAATAGGGCAGCAGCGGTTCGTTGGTGGCGATCTTCGTTCCCGCGGGCTTGAGGTACCCGGCGTCCAGACAAGTGTCGGAGGTGAAGACCATGGACGCGGACGTGATGCGGAAGCCCACGCCGATGAGCTGCTTGAGCTCCGTATCGTTCACGTCGAGGCTGCGGAAGAAGCGGTACAGGATGTCGCTGTCCAGCTTGCCGATGTGGTTGGTCTGGTAGAACTCGGAAAAATTTTCGATGAACTTGTTCACGGCCTGCTCCGGCCCGCCGGTCCTGGCGTCGGTCTCCTTCAGCCAGGAATCGAAGGTCAGGGCCGAGTTGTACAGGTCCACCGGCGGGTTGATGAGCAGCACCTTCTGGAAGTTGAAGAACTTCTCGCGGCTGTCGCGCTCGGCCAGGAAGGCCGCGTGCAGCGCGCCCAGGCTGTAGCCGGTGATGCTGTAGCCCGTCACCTTGGCCTTGGCCTCCACCTCTGTCTTGATCCAGCCGAGCAGCGTGCGCAGGTCGTCCACATCGTAGGGCACGTAGCCCGCCAAGCCATGCCTGGACAGGCTGACGATGGAGTTGAAGTGCGTGGGCGAGGACACGCCCACCGCGTGGTACCCGGCGCTGTAGAACAGGCGTTGCAGAAACTGCACCTTGGAGGAGTTGAAGCGCGCCCCGGTGCCCGCGATGATGAAGATCAGCGGGGCCTTTTTGTCCTGCAGCAGCGCGGAATACTCGATGGCCTCGGTGTACCAGAACAGCTCCGGCACGCGGCGGCCCTCGATCGTGATGCTGCGCGTCTCGGCCCGGGCGGCCAGGGCCTCGGCCGGAATCTTGTGACGGTACGCGGGCGGGGTGCCGTACACCGTGGCTTTGTAGCGGTTGGTGATGGGAAAGTCCGGCATGCCGGGCGCCGGAACGGCCTGGGCGGCGGCTTGCCCGGTGGACGGGGAGACCGGCGTGGAGGTGACGGACACGGCGGCCTGGTCCGAAGACAGGCCGGAGGGCGAGGCCGCTCCTTGCTCGGGCTGGCCTGCCAGGGCTGTGATGTCGGCCCAGGCCGAGGCCGCGAAGCACAGCGCCAGAAGGCAGCTCAGGAGAACGGCGCGGGCGCATCGCATGGCGGGCTCCATATTTCCGGGTACGCCGGGCAAACGACCCCGGCGGTTCTCAGCACTGTGCATTGATCGGACTGCCGTGGCAACAACTTAAGGCCAAGTACTCGCGGGCCCATGGGACGAAGCGGAGCGGAGGCGCCAGGGCTTCCCGCAGGGCGAAAAAAGAGGGGCGGCGCGGCTCCTGCTGTGGAGAGCCGCGCCGCCATCGGAGGGAGATGGGCTGCTGCTGAGATTTACTC
>NZ_DATMYK010000248.1:0-3118 GCF_035560995.1 Humidesulfovibrio sp.
GCATAGTGTATACCACTGACAACGTGGAAGTTGCTAGGATTCCCGTTCAGCGCTCAATCGCCGCTGGTGGGGGCTATACCATTGATGCCTGGAAGTATGTCTTTGAAGATGTCGCAAAGGAGACGGTGCGGGTCGTTAAGACTCAGTTGCTGGTCCCGAAGAACTGACCTGAATGGGGGCAGGGAGTTGTAGGCTCCCCAGCCCCCACCATTGACAAACCCAGCCCCACGGGCGAAGCAGGGCAGCGCGCGGGGCCATTCGGCCGCGGCGCACAATCCCATCAGCCCCAAGGTGTACCCATGGCCGCGAAGAAAGAAGTGGATATCGAGGCGCTCAAGCTGAAGCGCAAGACGCTGTCCGGCCGCGTGGCCGAGTGCGAGGGCACGCTCAAACACCTGCACCGCCTGCTGGACGAGGAGAAGGCCAAGCCCTCCTTCAAGACCAGCAAGGACCCCCGCCACCTGAAGTTTCAGGAGGCTTCCCGGCGCAAGCTGGAGGAGTTGCAGGGCCGCATCGCGGAGCTGGAGAAGGCCCGCGCGGTGATGAACGCCGACGTGAAGAAGCTCAGCCTCATCATCAAGGGCCAGGCCTAGGCCGCAGGCCAGCGCGGCGCACCGCCTGGGAAGCCCCGCGCCGATTCCGCCCGCGCAAAACCGCCCGCGCCGATTCCACGCCTCCCCCCGTTTTCGGCAGGCCGACCACCAGGCTGGCCTTACCCCGCTGGCGTCTCGCCCGTTTCGCTCGACGGCAGCCTGTCCAGATTCTTCACATCCAGCACCGGCGTGCCGTCGATGGCCTCCAGCGGGAACACCCGCAGGCGGATGGCTTTGCCGTTTTCGGCGGGGATGATCTCGCGCAGCTCCACCTCATGCAAGCCGATGGGGTTCGGCCGGTCCGGCGAGCGCGTGGCGAACACGCCGCGCAGGGGCCGGTTCTTGTCAGCGCGCGGGTGGCATTGCAGCACGTTGCGGTCGCCCTGGTGCAGCCAGGTGATGACGAGGATGCGCTGGCCCGGCTCCAGGCCCAGCAGGGCCGGGGCGTATTGCGGCTCCAGTTCGATCCAGGCCTCGGGCGCGCCCTCAGACCCGGACTTCGGCGCGCCGTCGCGGTCGGTGAGGCTGGAGCGCACGGTGCCGATGATGGTCAGGCGCGGCCGTTCAACAAGCATGTCCATGTGTGGCCTCCTCTGTGCGGGGGTGGGGTGGCCGTGTGGCGGGTAGGAAAAGCGGGCCGTTACGGCCATGGGCGCGACGGTCAGACTGCCAGCCGGTCCGCTAGATGCTCCGTCAAGCGGTCAGTCGGCCTCGTGTTTGGCGAAGTGGTCGAAGCCCTGGCGCAGCACCTGGCCGTTGTTCAGCCGCAGGCCCGGTTCGGCCGTCACACGGCCGATGACCTTTACCTGGGGCATGACGGCCAGCACGATGGGCAGCCGCTTGGGATCCGCGCAGGCCAGCAGGGCGTAGTCCTCGCCGCCCAGTATGGCGGCCTCCAGCGGGTCTTCGCCGTGGGCGATGAAATAGGCCGTCACCTCCGGGTGCAGGTCGTCGCGCCCCAGGGTCAGCTCCGCGCCGTGGGGGCCCAGGAAGCGTGGCAGGTCGCGCGCCAGTCCGTCGGAAACATCCATCAGGCCGGAAATGGCCGGGCCTTCGGGCGTGGTGATCTGCGCCAGGGCCAGGCCTTCGGCGATGCGCGGCACGGGCCGCAAATGGGCCATGATGGCGGCGGGCCAGTTGTCCAGCTGGCAGCAGCCTCTGCTTTCCAGCTCCAGCAGGCCCGCCCGCGCCAGGCCGATGTCGCCCAGGAGCAGCAGGGCGTCGCCGGGCTTGGCCTGCCCGCGCTTGAGCAGCCGCCCCCAGGGGCCGGGCCGCCCGAAGACCACGACATCCAGCGCCAGGACCGGGCCCCGGCTCAGGTCGCCGCCGACGAGCGGCATGTCCAGTTCCTGTGACAGCGCGGCCATGCCGCCGAGCATCTGGTCCAGGAAGTCGTCGGAAAGATTCTCCGGCAGCATAAGCGACAGGGCGAAGCCCAGGGGCGTGGCGGCCATGCCCGCAAGGTCGCTGGCCGCGGCGGCCAGGGCCTTGTGGCCGATGTCCGCCGGGGCGAAGTACGAGCGCCGGAAGTGCGCGTCCTCCACGAAAAGATCGGTGCTGACGCAGAAGGGCGCGGGCTTTCCGGCCTGGCCCCTTCCGTGCGGGCCACGCGGGTCGCCTGACGTATCCGGATCATCGCCCGGCTTGCCTGGGTCAATGACGGCGCAGTCGTCGCCGCGGCCCAGCAGCACATGCTCCCCGTGGTTCGGGAAGTGGCGATCGATGAGGTTCAGGAAATCCTGTTCAGAGGTCGGCATGCATACGTCCTAGCAGGCTTTGCGCAGCGCGTCGAGGTGCGGGAGCCACTTTTGCCGGAAGTCCCATGTCCGGAAGTCACGCGCCCTGAAATCCTAGGTGTGGAAATCCGGCGTCCATTCCGGGCCGGAGCCCACGGCCTGCGCATACCCGCGCGTGAAGCCGAGTTCCTCCATCCGCCTGCGCAGGGCGGCATACTGCTCCGGGGCCACGCCGTGGGCCAGCTCCGGGAATTCCAGGGCGCGGTGGGCCGGGTAGTACTGGCCCATGAGGCTCACCGCCGTGTCCGGGCCAAGGGTATCGGCCAGCCAGGAGAGGGCCAGGTCCACGCGCCCGGCATCGCCCGGCAGCACCAGCAGCCGCACGAGAAGCCCGCGCCGGGCCAGGCCCGTGGCCTCGTCCAGCACAAGGGGGCCCACCTGGCGCCGCATCTCCGCAATGGCGTGGGTGGCGGCGCGCGGATAGTCCGGCGCGGCGGAATAGCGCGCCGCGGCCGCAGAATCCATGTAGCGCAGGTCCGGCAGGTAAATGTCCACCAAGCCTTCCAGGGTGCGCAGGGCCTGCACGGTTTCGTACGCGCTGGAGTTCCAGACCACCGGCAGCGTGAGGCCGTTCGCCTTGGCCAGAACCAGCGCCTGGCGCACCTGGGGCGTGAAGTGCGAGGGCGTGACGAGATTGATGTTGTGCGCGCCGGAGAGCTGCAATTCCAGCATCAGCGCGGCCAGATCGTCCACTGCCAGGGCGTGGCCCAGCCCGCCCTTGCCCAGCCC
>NZ_DATMYK010000249.1:0-3996 GCF_035560995.1 Humidesulfovibrio sp.
ATGTCGGCCAGGGCCTTGTCCGCGGCCGCCTGCGGAGCGCCCGCAGGCACCAGCAACAGGATGTGCCGGGCGCGCATCTGGGCGGGATGCTTGAAGGCATCGGCGCCGGCCTCGTACTGCTTTTTCACTTCCTCATCGCTGATCTTCTGCGCGGCGGCCAGATCGGCCACGGTGATGGGCAGGAACTCCAGGCGCACGCGCGCAGGCTCCTTGAAGCGGTCCTTGGCGGACTCGTAGTAGGCGGCAAGCTGCTCATCAGTGGGCTTCACCTGGTCGGCAAAACCCTTCACGGGGAAGCTCAGGGTATCGATGCGCACGGTCTCGCGCGCCCACTGGAACAGGCCCTTGGCCTCGGGCTCGGTGACCAGGGCGGCCACGGCGGAGAAGCCCTGCATCTTCTGGATCACCTGGCTGTTCTGGAGGTCTTCCTCGAAGCGCTTGGGGCTGGTGTGGTTCTGGGCCAGGGCGTTCTTGTAGATGGCGGCGTCGAATCCGCCGGAAGCGCCCTGGAAGGCCGGAATGCTGCTGATGACGGCGCGCAGTTCCGCCGGGGACACGGTGATCCCCATTTTCTTGGCGGCGTTCAGAAGCAGCTTGGTATCCACCAACTGGGTGAGGATGGCCTGCTTGAACTGCGGCGTGTTCAGCTCCTCGGCGCTGGCGCCGGGATTCTGGCGGCGCATGGCCGTGACGGAATCCTCATAGGCCTTCTGGAACTCGCGGGCGCTGATGGCTTCCTCGCCGACATAGGCGACCACCGGTTCCTTGCGGTCCGAGAAGCTGCCCATGCCGAAGGAGAATATGAAAACAAGTATGATGATGCCAAAGGCGATCTTGATTCCCAAGCTTCCGGCGTTTTGGCGTAACCTTTCGAGCATGCTGTCTCCGATGCTTTGCGGACTGTTTGCTTGCGTGCGGCGCGGAAAATTCCCGATGCCCTACGGGGGATCAGGAAAGGCGGACGGTGTTGAGCAGTCCGCCCGATTGGATAATCTCCAGTTCCTTGGCCGTCAAATCATTTGTCACCGCGACCTTGGCCCCGCCCTCGACCAGGATGTCGATGGGCTTGCCGGGCTTCAGGCTTCCGGCGGGAATGGTGAGCGCGGCCCCTTCGGCCAGGGTTTCGTAGTCGTCCTTGTTCACGAGCAAGAGCGGCAGGATGCCGAAGTTCACCAGGTTGGCGCGGTGGATGCGCGCCAGGGACTTCACGATGACGGCGCGCACGCCCAGGTGGCGCGGGGCCAGCGCGGCGTGCTCGCGGCTGGAGCCCTGGCCGTAGTTCTCACCGCCCAGGATGAAGCCGCCGCCGAGGGAGCGGATGCGGGCCACGAAGCCGGGGTCCACCTTGGTGAACACATGCTCGGAAATGGCCGGAATGTTGGAACGCAGGGCCATGATGGCCGCGCCCGCGGGCATGATGTGATCGGTGGTGATGTTGTCGCCCACCTTGAGGGCGATTGTGCCCTCAAGCTTGCCCTCGAAGCCGCTGAAGCGCTCCAGGGCCACGATGTTCGGCCCGCGCAGGATCTCCACGTCCTTGCCGTCCTGCGGGGGGAACACGAAGAGCTGGCGGATGCTCGGCACGCGCTTGGGCAGTTCGGCCTTCTTGGGCGGGGTGCCCCAGGTGGCGGGATCGGTGAACTTGCCGTTCAGGGCGGCCATAGCCGCGGTCTGCGGGCTCACCAGGTACACCTGGGCGTCCTGGGTGCCGCTGCGGCCCTCGAAATTGCGGTTGAAGGTGCGCGCACACACGCCCTTGGAGACCGGCGAACCGCCGATGCCGATGCAGGGGCCGCAGGCGCATTCGAGGATGCGCGCGCCAGCGTCCAGCAGCGGGTCGAGCAGTCCTTCGGCGGTCAGAAGCTTCAGCACCTGCTTGGAGCCCGGGGCGATCAGAAGATCGGTGGCCGGGTTGATGCGCTTGCCCTTGAGGATCTCGGCCGTGGCCTTGAGATCCGTGTAGGAGGAGTTGGTGCAGGAGCCGATGGCCGCCTGGTCCACCTGCATGCCCGCCAGGTCCTTGATGCGCACCATGCGGTCGGGCATGTGCGGGGCGGCGGCGAGGGGCTCGAGCGCGGAGAGGTCGATCTCGACCTCTTCGTCGTAGGTGGCCTTGGGATCGGCCGCCAGGGCGACGAAGTCCTCGGGCCGGCCCATACGCGACAGGAACTTCTTGGTCTGGCCGTCGCTGGGGAAGATGCTGGTGGTTGCGCCCAGCTCCGCGCCCATGTTGGTGATGGTGGCGCGCTCCGGCACGGTCAGGGTGGCCACGCCCGGGCCGGTGAACTCCATCACCTTGCCCACGCCGCCCTTGACGGAGAGCTTGCCCAACAGGTGCAGGATGACGTCCTTGGCGCTGGCCCAGCCGGTGAGGGCGCCGGTCAGGTTCACGCGCACCACCTTGGGCATGGGCAGCATGTAGGCCTCGCCCGCCATGGCCAGCGCGACGGACAGGCCGCCCGCGCCGATGGCCAGCGCGCCCACGCCGCCCGCGGTGGGCGTGTGCGAGTCGGAACCGATGAGGGTCTTGCCGGGCTTGGCGAAGTTCTCCAGGTGCAGCTGGTGGCAGATGCCCGTGCCGGCGGGAGAGAACACGATGCCGTACTTCTCGGCGATGGTGCGCAGGTAGCGGTGGTCGTCCGGGTTGCGGAAGCCGGTCTGGAGCGTGTTGTGGTCCACGTAGCTCACGGAGAGTTCGGTGCGCACGCGCGGGATGCCGATGGCCTCGAACTGGAGATAGGCCATGGTGCCCGTGGCGTCCTGCGTCAGGGTCTGGTCGATGCGCAGGCCGATCTCGGCTCCGGGGGTCATTTTGCCGGAAACGAGATGCTGGGCGATGATCTTCTGAGTGAGGTTGCGTGCTTTGGCCATCTGCGGGATGCTCCTTTGCTTCCTTGGAATTTCTTTCTCTGGCTAGAAAACGAGGCCGCCGGCGCTGTCCACGCCGACTTCGTCATATCCCAGCCGGATGCGGTTGATCTTCTTGCGCCGGAACTCCATCTCCACCTCCAGGCGCAGCTTGTTCTGCTGCAGGCGGAAAATCTCGGCGGCGTGGAAGACCCCGGCGGCGGGGTCCTCCGCCGCGAGGAGCTCGCGACAGCGCTTCACGCAGTCGTCGCGCTCCTGGGTGAACTGGGCCAGCTCCGCCTCACAGCGGGCCATGGCCTCAACCCGAGACTCTGACTCTGCGGTTTTTGGGCTTTGCGTCATGCTTTTCAGGCTCCTTGGGCGCGGGCGCGGGGTCGCGCGCAATGGGCAGGGAGTTGAACAGGGCCCAGAAGCGGGGCCACAGGGCGGCCAGGCCGCCGGGGTTGTCCAGCGCGATGCCGGGGCGGATGAAGGAGATGAGCGCCAGGCCCATGGAGCACCAGGCGTCCGGTGCGGTCCACACATTCTCCCACACGGACTGCGGCCCGCTGGTGATGACCAGGGTGTCGTCGCCGGGCTCGTCCGTGGAGCTGAAGGCGGCGCCGAGGCGGTCCAGCAGGTCCATGGCCCAGGCGCGGCAGGCCGTTCCGGCCAGACCGCTGGGCAGGGCCACGGTGGCGCCGCCCGCCTTGAGGGCCAGGGCGATGGCCAGGGCCACGTAGCGAGGATCGCGCCCCATGCCGAGGCTCTGCCCCGCGTTCAGGGGCGCGCTGCGGCAGATGGCCGCGCCGCCCTCGAAGGCCGGGGCCAGGCCCAGGGCCTTGAAGTCCGCCAGCACCGGGGCGGCCAGGGTCAGCTCGCCGGAAAGGCGGGCAAAGCCGCCCGCCATGGCGGGCACGGCCAGCACATAGGCGGCCAGGGCCGGGTCCATGGGCAGGGCCGGGGCCTTGGGCAGCTTCGGCGCAGCGGCCGGAATGACATATTCGTCACCTTTGCGCAGGGCTTTGACCTGGCAGAGGTTCAGCACGCTCACGGCTTCGTCCAGCGCGGCGGCCTGGGCCTCGGCCGCGCGGGCGTCGGTGGAAAGGCCGATGCGCAGGCCCTCGGGGTAGCTCCAGGCGGAGATGG
>NZ_DATMYK010000250.1:0-19205 GCF_035560995.1 Humidesulfovibrio sp.
GGGATGACGTGGCTGTTCTGGGGGTGGTAGTTGTCGCCCGGGCCGTACATGTTGGTCGGCATCACGGCCAGATACCTGGTGCCGTACTGGCGGTTGTAGCTCCAGCACATCTCGATGCCGCTGATCTTGGCCAGGGCGTAGGGCCTGTTGGTGGGCTCAAGCGGCCCGGTAAGGAGGTGCTCCTCCTTCATGGGCTGCGGCGCGTGCTTGGGGTAGATGCAGGAGGAGCCGAGGAAAAGCAGCCGCTTGACGCCGTGCAGGTGGGCGTTCTGGATGACGTTCAGCTGGATGGCCAGGTTCATGGTGATGAACTCGGCCGGGTAGGTGTTGTTCGCCACAATGCCGCCGACCTTTCCCGCGGCCAGGATGACGTACTCCGGCTTCTCTTTCTCGAAGAACCCGCGGACACCGGCGCTATCCGCCAGGTCAAGCTCCGTGTGGGTGCGCTTGATGATGCGGGAATGGCCCTGCGCCTCCAACTGCCTCACCAGGGCCGAGCCCACAAGTCCGCGGTGCCCGGCTACATAGATACGTGCGTCTCTGTCCATGGGTTTCGCCTACTCGTTGTAGTTATAGGCCATGAAGCCGTTGCGCTTCACAAGCTCATCGCGCTGGGCGCTCTTCAAGTCCTCGTCCACCATTTCCGCAACCATCTCGCTGAAGGTGATCTTGGGCACCCAGCCCAGTTCATCGCGGGCGCGGGAGGGGTCGCCAAGCAGGGTCTCCACCTCAGTGGGCCGAAAGTATCTGGAGTCCACGCGCACGACGACACGGCCCTTTTCATCCGTTCCGGTCTCCTCAAGCCCCGCGCCGGACCAGGAAATCGCCATCCCAAGTGCCGCTGCGGCGGCATTCACGAAATCACGCACGCTGTATTGCACGCCCGTGGCGATGACGTAGTCCTCCGGCTTTTCCTGCTGGAGCATGAGCCACTGCATTTCCACGTAGTCCTTGGCGTGCCCCCAGTCGCGCAGGGCGCACAGGTTGCCCAGGTACAGGCAGTCCTGCAGGCCCAGCTTGATGCGCGAAAGCGCCCGGGTGATCTTGCGGGTGACGAAGGTTTCGCCGCGCTGGGGCGATTCGTGGTTGAAGAGAATGCCGTTGCAGGCGTACATGCCGTAGGCCTCGCGGTAGTTGACCGTGATCCAGTAGGCAAAGAGCTTGGACACGGCATACGGGCTGCGGGGATAGAAGGGCGTGCTCTCGCGCTGGGGAATTTCGCGCACCTGGCCGAAAAGCTCGCTGGTGGAGGCCTGATAGAAGCGCGTCTTCTTCTCCAGCCCAAGGGTACGGATGGCCTCAAGCATGCGCAGCGTGCCCAGGGCGTTGGCGTCCGCCGTATATTCGGGCATCTCGAAGCTCACGGCCACGTGGCTCATGGCCGCGAGGTTGTAAATCTCATCGGGCTGGGCCTCTTGCACGATGCGGAACAGGTTGGCGCTGTCCGTCAGGTCGCCGTAGTGGAGCACGAACCTGCGCTCCACTTCGTGCGGGTCCTGGTAGATGTGGTCGATGCGCGTGGTGTTGAAGGAGGAGGACCGGCGCTTGATGCCGTGCACGATGTAGCCCTTTCCCAGCAGCAGCTCCGACAGCAGGGAGCCGTCCTGTCCTGTAACGCCTGTGATCAAAGCGACTTTGCGGGACATCAACGCACCTTTCGCGGCAAGAGCGGACTCGTGCCATGCATTGCAGGTTGTATACGTTTGTTCAACGGTCAGTGATTCACTCGCTCGCGTGGTCGCAGCGGCTCAGCTCGCCCTTCCCCACCCTCTCCATGACCTCCACCAGATGCGGACGCCAGAACAGGAAAAATCCTTTGGTGACGCTGGCTTTGACGTAGTATTCCTGCGCGGCGCGCACATCCAGGGTCACCGCGCCCTTTGTCATGAACTTCGACCAGATCTCGACCTCGCCCGGCGGAACCTGAAGGGTGCAGTACTGGCCCTCCCGCAGATGGCAGACCTTTTCGTCCCCCGCGTACACGTCGAAGTACACGCCAAGGCCCATGAGGGATTTCGTGCGGTACACATGTATGGTCGCCAGCGGCGCCGGGCCGATCACGGCCGGCGCCGGGTCCGCTGCGGACACCTGGTTCGCGGCGTCTTGCTGGGCCAGGGCCGCCCCGGCCAGACACAGCGCACCGGCAAGGAGGCCCGCAAGCGCCAACGCAGCAGGCAACCACGCCACGCGCACGCGCCCAGGCGCGGCTTTCACCCGCCCCCACGCGGCTCAGCGCTCCGCACGCCGGGTCCAGAACTGCTCATCGCGCAGCATTTGGTTCTCGATGTTCACCCGCAGGGCGTCCAGGCATTGCAGCCGGCCTTCGGAGTTGTTCACCGCGCCGGAAAATATGGTGCGGTACGATTCCTTGAGGCACGCGGCGCTGTAGGTCGCCACCTCGCGCCCGTCCTGCGCCACCTTCAGTTGCGAATACACGTAGACCTTGTCCTTTCCCGTGGGCGAGCCCACGAGGTACGAGGGCAAAAGCGACAGGACCAGCTCGTATTCCGCGCGCGTGCCGGTGTAGTCCTGCGCATGCGAGAACGACATGGTGTAGCTGCCGGAGCCACTCTCGCAGGCGGCCACCGTGGCGGGCAGATAACGCGCATTCCCGTCGTATTGAATGTCTCCGCAGGCCAGGACATAGGGCTTCTTCACGGCCTCCACATGCGGCCTGACGCTCATCCTGCCGTAGCAGCCGCACACGGCCAGGGCGGAACCCAGGCAGACGCCCAAGAGCGCCGACCGGTGCAGACCGCAGGCGCGCCTCATAAAAACACGTTCAGAATCCCAAGTATCTCCGCCGTCTTGCCTTCCATCAGCGCCCTGTCCCCGCGCGACTCGACATTGACCCGCAGCAGGCTCTCGGTGTTGGAGCTGCGCACGTTGAAGCGCCAGGTTCCAAAGCCCATGGACAGGCCGTCGATCCAGCTCTCTTCAATGGCCTGGGGCTGAAAATGCCTGTGCACGCCGCGGATGGCCGCAGCGGAGTCCGCAACCTTGCGGTTGATCTCCCCGCTGCACGGGAAGGCGCGAATGCGCTCCTCCACCATGGCCGAAAGGGGCCGCCCGGAGGCGCTCATGAGCGCGGCCAGGAGCAGCCAGGGGATCATGCCGCTGTCGCAGTAGGCGAAGTCCCTGAAGTAATGGTGGGCGCTCATCTCGCCGCCGTAGATGGCGTCTTCCGCGCGCATGCGCTCCTTGATGAAGGCGTGGCCGGTCTTGCTCTCCACCGCCACCCCGCCCGCGGCCCGCACCATCTCGATGGTGTTCCAGGTCAGCCGGGGGTCGTGGATGATCTTGCCACCGGGCGAGCGGCCCAGCAGCGACTCCGCAAGCAGGCCGACGAGGTAGTAGCCCTCGATGAACGCGCCCTTCTCATCGAAGATGAAGCACCTGTCGAAGTCGCCGTCCCAGGCGATGCCGAGGTCCGCGCCGGAGGCGACGACCGCGCTGGACGTGTCCTGGCGGCGCTCCGGAAGCAGCGGGTTGGGCACGCCGTTGGGAAAGGTGCCGTCTGGCTCCTGGTTGATGAGCGTGAAGGCGAAGGGAAGCTGGCGGCGCAGGGGCTCAAGCACCATTCCCGCGCAGCCGTTCCCGGGGTTGGCCAGGATCTTCAGGGGCGCCAGTCCGGCAGGGTCCACGTAGCCCATGAGGTGGTCCACGTACTGCGGGCGGAAGCATTCCTCGCGCCGCACGCCGCGCCGCTTTACGGGCGACATGTCGCCGGACATGGCCCGGCTGCGGATGGCCTGAAGGCCGGAATCGCCGCTGATGGGCACCGCGCCGCGCCGCACGAACTTCATGCCGTTGCAGTCCGCCGGATTATGGCTCCCGGTGACCACGATGCCGCCGTCGAAGCCCTGGCTGAAGGTGGCGTGGTAGATCTCCTCGGTGCCGCAGACGCCCAGGTCCACAACGTTGACGCCGCCATCCAGCAGGCCCTCGGTCAGCGCCTGGCACAACGACGGGCTGGAGAGGCGGACGTCCTGCCCCACGACCACCTCAAGGGGACACATTTCCTGGGCATAGGCCTGGCCGATGCGCCAGGCCAGGTCGGGGTTCAGTTCCTCGGGCACGTTTCCGCGCACGTCATAGGCCTTGAAGCAGGACATCAGATGTTTCCTTCAGCGGCGGGCATTGCGGCCCGCCTGTGGTGCGGCCGTGCGCTCATACACGTCCATAGGTGTCTTCCATGCGGACGATGTCGTCCTCGCCAAGATACGAGCCCGTCTGCACCTCGATGATCTCCAGGGGGATTCTGCCGGGATTTTCCAGCCGGTGCCTGGTGCCCAGGGGGATGTAGGTGGACTCGTCCTCGCCCAGGAGCAGCACGTTCTCGCCCACGGTGACGCGGGCCGTGCCGCTGACCACGATCCAGTGCTCGGCCCGGTGGAAGTGCATCTGCAGCGAGAGAACCTCGTTCTCTTTGACGATGAGCCGCTTGACCTGGAAGTGCAGCCCGCAGACGAGCACTTCATAGGAGCCCCAGGGCCGGTAGACCTTTATGTGCGTATTGGCCTCGCACCGGGAGCTTGCCCGCAGGGTGTTCAGAAGCGTCTTCACGCCCTGCGCCTTCATCCTGTCGATGATCAGGATGGCGTCGGCCGTCTCCACGATGGCCAGATCCTTGATGCCGAGGGTGGCCACCAGGCGCCGCGTGGAGTGGATGTAGCAGCCCTCGGTGTCCTGGGTGACCACGTCGCCGACGATGACGTTGCCCTGGGCATCCTTCACTCCGGCCTCATAGAACGCGCTCCAGGAGCCGAGGTCGTTCCAGTGCAGGTCCAGGGGCACGGTGCAGGCATTGTCCGTGTGCTCCATGATCGCGTAGTCGATGGATATCGCCGGTGCGGAGCTGAAGGCCTCCTTGCCGACGCGGACGAAGTCCATGTCGCGCGTGCGGGAGGCCCAGGCCTCCCGGCAGGCCAAGAGAATCTCCGGCGCGTGGCGCTCCAGTTCCTTCAGGTAGGTGGAGGCCCGGAAGAGGAAAATGCCGCTGTTCCAGTGGCTGCCGCCCTCGGCCAGCAGGCGCTCGGCCTCTTGCACGGGGGGCTTTTCCACAAAGCGCGCCACGCGGAACAGGTTCGGGGAGACCTCCTCCCCGCTTTGGATGTAGCCGAAGCCGGTGTCTGGCCGGGTGGGCGTGACGCCGAAGGTGATGAGCATCTCCTCCCCGGTGGCCTGGGCCGCGTGGTCCACGGCCCGATGAAAGGCCTCGGCGGGCTCGATGGTGTGGTCCGAGGGCAGGACGAGCAGCAGCGGGTCCTCGCCGTCTTCTCTGGCGGCCAGGGCGGCCAGGGCGATGGCCGGGGCGGTGTTCCTGGCCGTGGGCTCAAGGATGACCTCGGCCCTGACGCCCAGTTCCTGCAGAATGCCCGCGGCGAAGAAGCGCTGCTCTTCGTTGCACAGGACTATGGGCTTGCCGAGGCCTTTCAGCCCGGCGACCCGTTGCAGGGTGTTGCCGAACAGGGTGCCTGTTCCCAGCTCCATGAACTGCTTGGGATACAGCTCGCGGGAGAGGGGCCAAAGACGCGTACCGCTTCCGCCGCACAAGATGACTGGCCTGATTGTATACACTTTCCCCCCGGGCTGGTTGCTGTTTTACGGAAAGGCGCGCCAAGCGGAGCAACCGGGCGGCCAGGGGCCCGCCCCTCCAGGCGCATGGCGCGGGCTCCCGCGCCAGTCAGTGGGAGCCGTAGTCGGCCTTGTGCCACTGCCAGGCCGTGGCCAAAATTTCGCGAATGTCGGGATATTCCGGCTTCCAGCCCAGAACATCCCGGGCCTTGGAGGCGTCGCCCACGAGGCGCGGAGAATCGCCGGGGCGGCGCGGGACCACCGAATACGGAATAGCCTTGCCCGTCACGGACGCGGCCGCGTCGAGGACCTCCCGCACGGAGTAGCCCGTGCCGTTGCCCAGGTTGACGGCCCCGGAGCGGCCCCCGGCCTCCAGGTAGCGCAGGGCCAGTACATGGGCCTCGGCCAGGTCCTGAACATGGATGTAGTCGCGGATGCAGGTGCCGTCCGGCGTGGAATAGTCGTCGCCCAGCAGCTTGACCTCCGGGCGCTGGCCCAGGGCCACCTGCAGCACCAGGGGAATGAGGTGCGTCTCCGGCAGGTGCCGCTCGCCCACCTGCGCGCCAGGGTCGGCTCCGGCGGCGTTGAAGTAGCGCATGCAGGCGTACTTGAGTCCGAAGGCCCTGGCGCAGTCCTCCAGAATCAGCTCCACCATCAATTTCGTCCGCGCATAGGGAGAGATGGGACCAACGGGGTGGTCCTCGCGCAGCAGCCCGTCAAAGGGCGGGCCATACACCGCGCAGGAGGAGGAGAACACGAACAAGGGCACCGCGTTGCGCCGCATGGCCTGCAGCAGGGCGATGGTGTTGGCCACGTTGTTGGCGTAATAGGTCAGCGGGTCCGTCGCCGACTCGCCCACGCAGATGGAGGAAGCGAAATGGATGACCGCGTCAACCCTTTGGGCGGAGAAGACGGCGTCCAGAGTTTCGGCGCTGCCCACATCGCCAAGGACAAAGCTTCCCCAACGCAGGAAGTCGCTATGCCCGGTGGAGAGGTTGTCCAGCACCACGGGGGTGAAGCCCTGCTCGTGGAGCCGCTTGACCGTATGCGACCCGATGTAGCCTGCGCCGCCGCTGACCAGGATTGTGCTCATGATTGCCTGCCCACGCTTCTCTCCGGGTTACGAGATGTCTTCAACACGGTCCGCCCCTTCACGATGAGCCTCGGACCACCCTCGTTTTTCACAAGTTGATCGATGTGTTACAGTGCATTACTGACACCGCGTACGCAGGGCGTCTGTACGGTGGCGCACAGATGGTACGTAGACCCTGGAGTTCTTTCCACTTTGCTGGCCAGGCGCGGCGCGCGTTTACAACTCGCGCCGCGCCGTGCCGGTTCAGGACGCGCGGGGCGGCCCGCCCGGCAGGTGCAGCTGGCGCTCAAAGGCTGCGGCGACCCTGGGCCAGGTAGCGTGCGCCAGCACCAGCTCTCTGGCGCGCGCGCCGATGCGGTCCCTGGCTGGCTTGTCGTCCGAATACTCCACAATGCGGGCCGCGAACTCCTCCGGCTGTTCCGCAAGCACGTAGTGCGTTCCCGGCAGCGCCTGCGGAAGCGCCTCCATGCCCAGAGCGTTGGAGACCACCAGCTTGCCCAGGGCGAAGGCCTCGATGACCTTGTTCTTCAAGCCGCTGCCCAGCTGCATGGGATTGATGACGATGGCCGCGGCCGAGGCATAGCGGTACAGGTCCTCCACATAGCCGGGGAGGATGATGGACTCGTGCTGCTCGGCCATGCGCAGAATGCTCGCGGTCGGGTTCTTTCCCACGATGTGCCAGCGGTAGCCCTTGCCCGAGAGATGCGGCAGAAACACCTGGGCATAGAAGAATTCCACGGCCGTGATGTTCGGCGAGAAGTCCAGATTGCCCCAGAAGATCAGCGAACGCGGCTCCTCCGCCGCGTCCTGGATCCAGCCCTCCAGACTGGGCGAGACCCCGTTGGGCAGGTCGCTCACCGCCTCCGGCCTGTGGGGGGAGAGGGAGCGGATGTGCTCGCGGTCGACGGGTGAGATGGTCAGCACCTGGTCGAAGCTGGCGGTCAGCCCGGCCTCGAAGCGGCGGTACCGGAACCAGCCCAGCAGGTAGCGTGCGGCCTGGCGCCAGGGCATCCCCCGCGTTGCGTAGCGGCGTTTGCGCAAAAGCGTCAGCGACACCGAATCCACCACGTCGGCGACGCGCCGGAACCCGGCCAGCGGCGCCACGTACTCGGCCAGATCAATGGGGCTCACGTAAATGCAGTCCGGCTCGAAACGCCGCGCAATGCCCCGCAGAGTGCTGGTGATCCGGGCGAACTCCTCCGGGTAGGAGGCTTCCAGATAGCAGGCGTTGCTCAGACGGAAGGACCCGCGCCGCCGGGGCCGGCCCGCGGGCGGCGCAATGTGATGGACGCGCTGGAAGATGTGCGCGCACTTCTCCCACGCCTCTTCCCCTATCTCCTTGAACACCACCAGCTCCAGAACATGCCGCCGCGCAAGCTCCTGAAACAGGTGAAAGATCCGCAGGTGCACGCCGTGCGTCAGCGGAAGGGGCAACTCCGGGTAGACCACGAGGATCTTAGCCATGTGCCCGCCCCGTGGATTTCGCCGCCAGGCTGTTGCGAACCCGGCGCATCAGCCTGCCGCCCTGCCGAGCTTTCTGCCGATGTAGCCCTTGAACGCGTCCACTTCGTGCTGTTCAACGGACTTTGTGCCAACCAGCAGCAGCCCGCAGACCACAAGATACACCGGCCCGGACACGGCGAGCAGGACAAGGGGCGGCCAGCCGGAATAGGCCTTGAGCAGCAGAACAGGCAGGGTCGACACGACGGCGACGCCCAGGATGGTGGCGTTGACGCGCCAGGCGATGGAGTCGGCCACGCGGATGTTGAGGCAGTGTGAGGCGCGCACGAGCTCCACGTAGCGGAAGAGCATGTTGGAGAAGATATTGGCCGCCACTGCGCCTCCTGGCCCGAAAAAGTGTATCAGCGGCAGGATCATGGCAATGGTGACGGGCAGCCGCAGAATGCCCAGGCGCATCAGGAACGTGGTTTCGGAGTAGGCTTGCAGCACCGCCCCGGTGTTCACCCCGGCGATGAGGAAGTTCACCAGGGAAAGCTGGAAGATGGGCACGCTCTCCAGGTACTCGCGGGTGAACAGCAGGGTGATGAACTCGTAGGACACGGCGAACAGGTACACGCAGGCCGGAATTATCACGAGGTTCATCTTCCGGATGGCGTTGTTCCACACGCGCCGCATGGCGACCGCGTCGTTCTTCGCACGCAGGCGGGCCAGCTCCGGGGTCATGATGTTCGCCACGGAACCCGCGATCAGGGCGAAGACGGGAATCTGGTACACGCCGATGGAATACATGGCGAAGGTGCGCGCGTCGTACAGGTAGGAGATGAAGAAGTTGTGGATCCGCGTCTGCAGCGTCCAGGCGATGTTCGCCACGCTGAGCGGGGCGGAGAACCGAAGCTGCGCCAGGAACAGCGGCCGCTCGAAATTTTGCAGGGAAACGCCGACGGAGCGCTTCATGTAATACAGCTGGAACGCCAGCCGCGCCAGGGAGCCGCCGATGTTGGCGTACATGAGGGTCATGACCGACGCGTCATAGAGCACGGCGCACAGGATGATCGCCGAGGTGGTGATCTGGATGCCCACGGTGAACAGGGAGGCCAGGGTCGCGCGGCCCTCGGCGATCATGCAGCTCTCAAGGAATGAGGAGTAGATCGACAGGCAGAGGTGCACGGCGAGCACCGGCACGAAGCCCGCCATTGCCGGGGCGTTGAACAGCCGGGCGACCCCCTCCCGGAACACGAGCAGCCCGAGCAGCACCGCCGTGCCGATGATGAGCACGAAGAGGAACGTGTGCAGGATGATCTGCCGCTTCTTGTCCGGCTCGCGGGGGATGAAGTAGAACAGGCCCTGCTCTATGCCCTGCTGCACGATGGGCATCAGGGTTATGTGGATCAGGAAGATCTCCCTGTACAGGCCGTACTCCTCCCTGGTCAGCATGCGCACAAGGATGATCGGCAAGACCATGGACACGGCAAAGGCGATCAGCCTGCCGCTTACCAGAACCATGGACTGTTTGGTCAGCGAAGCTCCGGGAGCCATCAATCACGGCCTTTCTTGTTGGAACGGTATGGCGAACGGGCGCGGCACACGGGCGCCGCGCGCCCGGCCGCAGCAAGGGCGAGGCCTAGCGCGCGCCCTTCCGGGACAGCACTACCCACACGGTGTTCCAGATGATCAAAAGGTCATCCATGATCTGCCAGTTGTCGATGTACTGGAGGTCCAGCTTCAGCACCTGCTCGAAGTCCTCGATCTTGTTGCGGCCGGAAATCTGCCACAGGCCCGTGATGCCGGGCTTTATGGAGATCCGCCGCCTATGGCGCGACTCGTAATGCGCCACCTCGTCCACCGTGGGCGGCCGCGTGCCCACCAGGCTCATCTCGCCGCGCATGACATTGATGAACTGGGCGAACTCGTCCAGCGAGGTCTTCCGCAGGAAGCGCCCGATCTTCGTCACCCGGGGGTCGGACTCCATCTTGAACATGTGGCCCTTCATCTCGTTCTGTCCAATCAGCGTGCCGAGCTTGGACTCCGCGCCCGTGACCATGGTGCGGAACTTGTAGATGTTGAACACGCGGCCGTGCTCGCCCACGCGCGGCTGCTTGAACAGCACAGGCCCGCTGGAGTCCATTTTTATGAGCAGGCCGATGACCGGGTACAGAAACATGAAGAACAGCAGGCCCACCATGCCCACGGAGTAGTCCAGCATGCGCTTGTAGAGCGCGCCCGCCGCATTGATCCGCACGGCGCGCTTCACCAGGGTCGGGATGCTTTGGATGGTTTCCACGCGAATGTTCAGCTTGTCGTTCGGGTCGTACAACGCCGGAACGATGCGGTAGGTCGTTCCGACCTCTTCGCAGAGGTCGATGTTCGCCTTCAGGTTGACGGACACGCACTCTTGCGAGAACGCGAAGATCACCTCGTCCACGCTGGTCGACAGGAGGATGGCGTTCAGGTCGTCGACGCCGCCGAGGTGCAGCGTCTCTATCTCCGCCGTGGGAAGATACCCGGGCTCCAGCAGATAGCCGATGACCTTGTGGCCCCAGCTGTTCTGCATGCCCAGGGCCGTGTTCAGCTCCTTGATCCGCTCGGGCGAGCCCACCAGCAGGATGCGATGGCAGTTGAAGCCCGTGCGCTGCTGCCCGGAGAGATAGACCTCGAGAAAGGCGCGCTCCACGATGAACCCGATGGCTATCGCGCTTGCGCAGACCACGGTGAACAGGCGGCTTAAGTCCACCTTGAGGAAGAACAGCATTCCGCTGAAGACGACGAAGAGGATGACCACGGACAGGATGACGCTGCGCACCGTGGCCAGAAACTGCGGCGGCCGCCTGTCGGAATACAGGCCCATCTGCCCCAGGATGAAGTTGTTGACGAAGACCAGGAACAGGGCGACGTACCCGGCGTCGAGGTTGTCCAGGCGCCAGTCGTAGTGGTTGACGATCCAGTTGGCGTAGGACGCGGCATACACGACGCCGATGACGATGAGCGCATCGACCAGCATCAAGATGTTGATGACGAATTGGACCTGCTGCTGGTACATCGCGCTCGCCCCCTGTTTACGGAAGGATGTTCCCCGTCTGGTTCGGAATGTGCGCATCAAGCGCCCTCGACACCCGGCCGGAAAAAGCGTCCAGCTCCAACTGCGCATCATCCAGGGCCCGGTCGCCCGGCAGCCCCATCTCCACCCGGACCAGCGCCCCATCGGACCTGTGCAGGGTCAACGAATCCCAGAGCAGATAGAACTTGTTCTGGAACTCGCTGGCGATGATCCGGCCGCGCTGCTGGAACCAGAAGTTCGAGACGAGCTTCTCGCCATTCTTCATGAGCACCATCTGCTGGATGGCGAAGGCCCGCCCTCCCGCCGGATTGGCCGCCAGCTGCCTGCGGCTGGCGATCTCCCAGCCGGAACCGAGCATGCACGAGGTGGGGGCGTGGGCGGTATGCTGGGCGGTCTGCAGCTTGTAGTAGGGAATGAACAGGGACAGCGAGCTCCCTGTGGTGCGGTTGCGGTAGCTTGCCAGGAAGTAGTCGTCGGACCACAGGCTGTCGAGGGTCGCCTGGTCCAGGTAGCCGCGCGTGCCCTGCCATTCGCCCAGCTCTAGCGGGAAGGTGTCGAGGCTGTTCCACCTGGGCACGGTCTGCACCTGGAGGAAGGCCGTGAAGGCGAGGGACAGGCAGACGAAGAGCGCAAACACGCCAAGGCCATGGCGCACGGACAGCCCAGGCCAGGCAGGCTCTGCTGACGCGTCCTCCGCAGTCTCGGCATTCTCCGCAATCCCGGCCTGCTCCGGCTGAACGGGCTGCGCCGCCGGCTCCCTGCTTTCAAAGAAGCGCAGAATCCGGCTCGCCCCCAGCAGCAGCACCAGGGTGGCCAGATAGATCAGCCAGCCCTGGAAGTCATGAAAGAACCCGTCGGCCAAGGTGGGGGAAACGTAGCGCACCAGCAGGCCCGTCACCGTGATGCGCACGGCGTTGAGCACGATGGAGACGGGCGCGGAGAGCAGCACGAGCAGAACGCGGGACACGATGCTGCGGTTGAACATGTGCCCGACCACAAGGCTGAGGAAGATCGTGGGCAGGAAGTAGCGCAGCCCGCTGCAGGCATCCACCACCTGAAGCTTCATGGTGCCCAGGTCGATGACGTTCCCCTCGAGGAACACCGGCACGGACAGGGCCTGCAGCAGCCTGGTGGACAGGTCCGAGGAGATAAGCCGCAGTTGGAAGCTCAGGGTCCGCTCGATGAAGGCGGGCGGCGGGATGATGAACAGCAAGAGCAGCGCCGGGAAGAGCAGCAGCCTGAGGGCCTTCATGCCCAGGCAGACGATGGCGATGCTGAGGGCGCACAGCCAAAGCGACAGGTACATCAAGGGCTCCAGCGTGCCCAAATGCCCCATGAGGAACAGCAGTCCGGCGAACGCTATCCCCGCGAAACCGGGCCACCGCGCCCCCCCCTGACTCGCGGCCAGCTCGCGGCGCCTCTGCCAGACCGCATACCCGGCCACCAACGGAACCAGCAGGCAGTAGGAGAAGTCCTCCTGGACCCATTGGGCGGCCATCATGGCGATATCATTCCTGAACATGAAGCCGCAGCCTGCAAGCATAAGCAGCAGGGACAGCGTTTGCGTGTAGCGTTGGGCGGGTGTGGAAACGATCATTCGGCCTTTCCTGCGGTTACAGCGTCGTCGCCAGTGGTCATGGGGCTGCGCGGCGTCATGCTACTTGCGCCTGAGCTCCGCCAGCTCCAGCTTTGCCGACTCGCGCTCCGGGAAGGCCCCGGGGAGCACAAGGGCCTTCTCGTACCACTTCAGCGCCTGGGTCTTCTCTCCCTTGGCGTTGTAGATGACGGCGAGGTGGTAGGCGACCGTGGGCGCATCCTTCATCTTTTCCCAGGCGCGCAGGGTCTGGGCCAGGGCCTCATCCTTGTTTCCGGTCTTGAAGTGCACCCAGCCGATGGTGTCCAGGCTTCCGCCGTTGTCCACGCCCTTGAGCCTTTCAATGAGCCCCTGGGCCTTCTTCAGATTCTCTGGGGTCGGCAGATCCTGCGCATAAAGGTAGGCCAGGTTGTTCAACACTGGAAGATAATTCGGGTTCTTTTGCAGAAGCTGCTCGTAGACGCTCTTGGCCTCTTCCGCATTCTTCTGCGCCTGCAGCAGCATGCCCAGAGCCAAGCCCACCGAGGGCGCGCCGGGATTCGCGGCATAGGCGTCGCGGTACTTCTGGATGCCCTCCTGGACCTTGCCCTGCTGGATCTTGAGCTGGCCGAGGTACTGGTAGGGAGAGGGCGCCTCGGGCGCGAGCAGAATGGCCTGATTGAAATATTGCTCCGCCCCGGCCGAATCCTTGGTCTCCATCAGCACCCGCCCAAGCAGCAGGTTGTTGAAGGCGTCCTTGGGCTGGGCCAAAACCCGCTGCCTGGTGAACTTGAGCGCTTCATCGGGACGCTTGTCCTGGAAGTACAGGGCGACTTTGAGTTCTGCGGCTTCCCTGGCGTCCGGGGAGAGGGCCAGGGCCTTGTCAAAGGCGTCGTGCGCCCCGCGGAAGTCCTGCTGGGCCATCAGCACCCGGCCAAGACGCACCAGCGGGAGCGGCTCCTTGGGGGCTATCTCCATGGCCCGCTTGTACGCAGCCTTCGCGGCGCTCAGGTTCTTCTTCTGGGCCTGGATGTCGCCCGTGGTCACAAAAATCGCCGGGTTCGTGGGATCCTTCGCCGCCATGGCGTTCAGCTCGACGAGGGCCCTGTCGGTCTTGCCCGTGGAGGCCAGGGTCTCCACCAGCAGCATGCGCGTTTGCATGCTGTCGGGATTCTCCTTGATGGTCTTGGCGAGCAGGGCTTCGGCCTGCAGCCCCTCGTTGTTCAGCAGGTGGGAGCGGACGAGCATCTCGTACGCCCGCACGCTCTTCGGGTCTGCGTCCACCACCTGACGCAGTTCCAGGATGGCCTCGCGCACCTTGCCTTTCTGGAGGTCCAGGCTCCCCATGAGCAGGTGCCCTTCCGTGTCCCTGGGGTTGCGCTTGAGCACGGCGTCCAGCTCGGTCTGCGCCTTGTCCA
Source organism: Humidesulfovibrio sp. (assembly GCF_035560995.1). Lineage (GTDB taxonomy): Bacteria > Desulfobacterota > Desulfovibrionia > Desulfovibrionales > Desulfovibrionaceae > Humidesulfovibrio. The sequence continues at coordinate 14,178 of NZ_DATMYK010000250.1, forward strand.
CCTGCTGGCTGGCAAGGTACGCCCCGGCCAGGATGCGCCGAGCGCGCACGGCCTGGGGCAGGTCGGGGTCCTTGGCGATGAACTCCTTCAGGAGCGCCTCCGCCTTGCCGACCTGCATGGTCCGCGAGTAGTGCTCAGCCAGGGCCAGCTTAATCTGGTTGGAGCCAGGCAGGTCCCTGCTGGCGCTGACCAGGGCCTCCTCGATGTCCGCGGCGGTGCCCTTCTTGGCGATGGCATTGACCAGGGCCAAGCGGTACTGCTCCTCCTGGGGGAAGCGCTTCACCAGGGAATTCAGGGCGTCCATGGCCTTTTGCGCCTGCCCGGTCTGGGTATAGAAATTCACCAGCAGCATGTTCGCGCCGGGATTTTCCGGCTCGATGGCCACGACCTCCAAAAAGTGCCGCTCTGCGGAATCCAGGTCGTTGTGCTGGGCGTAAAACCTCGCCGTGTGCATATGCAACAGAAGACTCTTGGGATTCTTCGACAATCCCTCGAGCAGGGTTCGCTCTGCTTCGGGGGACTCGTTGCGCAAGGTGTAGGTTTCGCTTTTGGCCAGAATGATGTCGACGTTCTCCGGATGCTTGGCCTGAAGCGCCGTAAGACGCGCCAAGGCCTCGTCCGTGCGTCCCTGCTTGGACAGGACTATGGCCTTGATGACCCCGGCCTCGACGTGGTCCGGGAGCTTTGCAAGGATGAGGTCCGCCTTCTCTTCGACCTTGTCCATGCTTCTTTGCAGGTAGAACAACTTGCAGAGCCCGAGTTGCGCATCCATCTCATTGGGGTCCAACTCCACGGCGCGGGCATAGCTCGCATAGGCGTTGGCGAAATTTCTGTCCTGAATCTGCACGGCCCCAAGCAAGGTGTAGCCCTTGGCGAACTGCGGGTCGATCTTGATGGCGTTCTTGAGCGCTATCTGCGCGTCCTGGGCATTGCCCGCAGCCAGCGCCTGCTTGCCTTTCTCGTAGAACGAATCCCGCCTGTCGGTGGAATTTCCGCATGCGGCCAGGAGGAGCACAAGCGCTGCCATTGTCAAAGCCTGCGTGTACATTTTCAAGCGATACTCCTCTCACCTTCTGCGGTTTCAACCATTTTCAAGCGTGGAATGCTGCAAGGTCGTGGTGCCGAGAAAGATGCAAGGCCTCTCGGCACCACGTGGAACATATTCAAGCCCTTTGAGACGCCAGCGCCGCAGCACACGGAGACGGCAGTCGCAAAGGCGGTGCATTGAATCAGCTAAGCCGCAGAGCCCTTGCCGAGCTTGCGGCTCTTGTTCACGCCAAACAGGCCGAGCAGGCCGCTGCCGAGCAGCAGGAAGGCGGCCGGAATGGGCGTGCTGGGGGTGACGGGGGGATCCTTCAAGGTGGCGAAGTTCAGGGTCCAGTCCGCCAAGTGCTTGCCGGTGGCTTCCGAATGCAGCAGGAAGCTGTAGATGCCGCTGGTCTGCTCAGGAATGTTGTTGAAGACGAGGTTGAACACGCCACCGATGGAACCGGTGACCACGGCGGTCTGGATCTGGCCGCTGCCTTCCTCGTAGAACTTGGCGGTGATTTTGCCGACATTGTCCCACACGCTCTTCAGGGTGATCATGACGTCGAGATGGATCACTCCACCATTGCCAATGGCCGCGGGATTCCCCACGCTACCGAAGGTGACGTTGACGCCATCGCCCTTGTTATAGACCGTGTCCGTACCAGATACGTAATTGTTGCCGTACAGGTCGTAGGGATCAACCGTAGTCAGCGCGAAGCTGCTTGTGGCGAAGACCACAAGCAAGGCAGCGCTCATCAGCAGAGATTTGCACATCTTCATAATTCACCTCTGGCCTAGTGTTGATGTGAGTTCAATTTGACGCTTCTTGCATGTTGAACTGTCGCGCAAGGCGGTTTTGTGCTGTCCGCATTGCCTGACCACCCCCCTTGCAGCGCTGTATTGTGCCCATGAAAGCCTCAACATGAATTGAACAAATAAATTTCTGTCTCCCATGAAGCGGACTGTCAGCCTCATGACATTGGCAGTGGACCACAATTGAGTCTGTACGGCATCGCACTTAGCCGATCATATTTTTGATGTCGCGCCAGATGCTGGTAGAATTTTGCATCTTTGGACAGCGGTTCGATATTTTAGGCATCGCGACCATTCCTGACTTGCGAATATGCGGCATGAGGCCGCGCACAGGCTCCATGCTGCGAGTCCATGCCTGCCAAGAACTCTGCATGAACATTTTTAGTCTGCAATGACAGCATATTGAATGATAATAATGATGTGTTTTTCACGTTTCTGAAGTTATCCAAAAGCAGACATGACACACAGAATTTCCTTGCGTCGCATTTTCACGCATTAAAAAGCCGTGACGCCAAAGGAACTGTTTCCCATGACGCCACGGCAAATGAATGCAAAGGCTTAATTTATCTTGTCACCACATGATACGGAGGTGACTCTTGCGATTCTGCTGTTCCGCTCATTAGGCCACGGAATTCTTGCTCAGCTTGCGGGACTTGTTCACGCCGAACAGGCCAAGCAGGCCGCTGCCCAGAAGCAGGAAGGCCGCGGGGATGGGCGTGGGGCTGGTCGTGGTCAGAGAGGCGCTGTTGATGGTCCAGTGGGCCGCCTCGTTGGCGCCCCAGATGTCGTTGGCCACGACGCTCAGGGCGTACAGGCCGGGGCCGGTGACGAGGTTCAGGTAGCCGGTGATGTCGAAGGTTCCCTCATTGCCGTTCGGGTGGTGACCGACGATGAAGATGTCATTGCCGGAAGCGGCGCTGAACAGGACGAGGTGGTCCTTCTCAGCATTGGTGTTCCAGCTTCCGCCCAGCAGGTTCACGTTCATTTTGAAGTAGGCGGAGGTGACGCCAGGAGCGATGGTCACGCTGTCCTGCCATTCCTGGCCCATGTAGTAGTCGCCCGCAGTGCTCAGCGGGATGGTATTGACGACCGGACTCGCGAAACCGCTGGTGGCGCAAACCACAAGCAGGGCCAAACTCATAAACAGGGCCTTGCAACTTTTCATAATCTTCTCCTTACTCTGCAGGTTACAGAAAATTCTTGCAACGCCTCGTGCACACGGCCACGCCCGTACAGCTGTTCCGCACCCCAGTGCCGACCTCCCACTCCTCTTGGGCGGCCTTTGCTTCACGGAGAACAGAACCCGTCGCATACCGCGCAGGAGTGGCCTATTCCGCCACACGTCCAACCTGCCCCTTCCGGGAACCGCAGCCTCCAACTTCCCCCCACGGGCGTCCGCTTGCGCGGAAGGCTGCCGTCCTCTCACCGGTAGATTCACGCTGGTTTCGTGATCCGCGATACGCTAAGCTGATGGCTCATGGACAATGGCCACGAAATGCCACGACGTCTGTTCGTTGCCCCGCTTATGAAATTAATGAGCGCCCGCCATGTGAAACCGCCCCTGCCCCTACCTTCTGGCGCGCCAAAGTTATGCCGCACTTTTTCGATTTAATATTTCATGGACTGATGAGTGCACGCTGAAACGCGGACGCGATTTCGGCGCACCATCACCCTTGGCGGCAAAACGACATCTTGGACCCGCCAGCCAACTGAACGGGATTTGCGGGGCATTTTGCTGTGTTGGGGCAGAGAGGAGAGAGGCGGAAGATCTGTCTTGCCAGTTCGCGTCGGGCTGGCCGGGCGCAAGCGGGAAGCGCCACGCTGCTCGCAGGCAAACGGCAGAAAGCGGGTCGGCTCGGAGTGGTTCTTCGCAAATGCAGGGCGTAAATTTTTCTACAATGCCTCGAGTCATTCCTGCGCAACAATGCTCGTAGACGTGCAGGGACATCAAATCAAACGGTCTGCCCTCGTAGCCCATCTTCCTTTCCAGGCCACGCCCGCTCTTTGGATGCGTCCCGGCGCTCCAGGATACGGAACGACGGGGGCCAGAGTCCCTTTGACCGCAGTATAGCGGTAGAAACATTCGCCAATCGTCGTGCACTCAACTTATACTTACGCAATTCCTTCCAGAGTGCTTGCTTCTGTAAAGCTGTTTATCGGCGCGGTTCACCACTTCCTCGGCGACCTCGCCATCCCTGGAAACAGCCCCACCAAACGAAGCCGTCACCTTGATTGCGCTTCCGTCGTGCTCCAGCCAGCTGTTCTCAACCAGCGTGCGCTGGCGCTGGCCCATTTTTAAAAGCGAATCCGGATTGGAGTTCGGCAGCAACAGCAAAAACTCCTCCCCACCCCAGCGGCAGGCGATATCCAATGCGCGCAGGCTTTTTGCCAGGGTCTGCGCCACCATGTGCAGCACCTTGTCGCCCACGGGGTGGCCAAAGGTGTCATTCACGGCCTTGAAGTTGTCGATGTCCACGAACAGGGCCCCGAACGGCACTCCGCCTTCCGTCCAGGATTTTTCAATGACCTTGATTGTGATGTCGTAGAAGCGCCGGTTCCCGATGCAGGTGAGTTGGTCCGTCAGCACCTCCTTGCGCAGGGCCTCTAGCTCTTTCATGATGTTCAGACTGCGGACGTTGCTTGAGAACACCTCCACAGCCCCCATCAGCTCGCCATTTTCTCCACGCAGGGGGGAAGTGTGGATGACGACCGGCACGCGGTATCCGTACTTATGGTGCATAAAGACTGCGGCCTCGCGCGGCTGGCCATCGCTTAAAGTCGCAAGAATGAGGCTGTCCGGCTCCTGTACCTGCCTTCCCATAGCGTCGAGATGCCGGAGAATGCTCTCCTCGCACGACCTCCCCAAGACTTCCCGGGCGGAATAGCCGCTCAAGCGTTCCGCCGCTTTATTCCAGTAAGTCACCTGGCGGTCCCGGCCGATGGAATAAACCCCGTCCGACAGGGAATTCAGCAGCTCTTGATAAAATTGGATGTCCATGCGGCCCCTTGGTCAATGTTGCGCAACCATCTGCGGCGATTCTCCAGAACGCTTCCGCGCCGGGCGACAACCTGGGAGATCATGGCGCGGCTGAGACTGCTGAGGTGTTTACAAAGCATGCGCGCCTGCGTCTGTGCCATTCCAAACATTGCGAGCAATGACGTTTCATGCGGCGAGTGGGCGGGCGA
>NZ_DATMYK010000251.1:0-2924 GCF_035560995.1 Humidesulfovibrio sp.
GTATAGTCCTACGTATGGTCGGGATCGGTATTTCCTTTCCCGCCAGCCCCGCGCCGCTGGCCCCTCCGCGCGCGCGCAACGCCTTTCCCGGAGGCCGGACCACGCATGGCACAGATCAACGCCTTCTTCAGCATGCTGCACGAATACGGCGGCAGCGACCTGCACCTGGCCAGCGGCTCGCAGCCGCTGTTGCGCCTGCGCGGCCAGCTTACGCGCATAAAATACAAGGTGCTGGAGCATGAGGAACTGAAGACCATGCTCTACGAGATCACGCCGGAGCCCAAGATCAAGCACTTCGAGGAGACCGGCGACGTGGACTTCGCCCACGAGCTGCCCGGCGTGGCGCGCTACCGCGTCAATTTCTTCATGCAGCATCGCGGCATTTCCGCCGTGTTCCGGGAAATTCCGCAAGAGATAATGACCGTTGAGCAGCTGGGCCTGCCGGAGCGCCTGCGCGACCTGGCCATGCTGAACAAGGGCCTCGTGCTCGTCACCGGGCCCACGGGCAGCGGCAAAAGCACCACGCTGGCCGCCATCATCGACCACGCCAACAAGAACCGGCGCGACCACATCCTGACCATCGAGGACCCCATCGAGTTCGTGCACCAGCCCCAGGGCTGCCTCATCAACCAGCGCGAAGTAGGCCGCGACACCGGCAGCTTCAAGGCCGCCCTGCGCGGCGCCCTGCGCGAGGACCCGGACATCATCCTGGTGGGTGAAATGCGCGACCTGGAAACCATCCAGCTGGCGCTGGAAGCGGCGGAGACCGGGCACCTGGTCTTCAGCACCCTGCACACCCAAAGCGCCCACAAGACCATCGACCGCATCATCGAAGTCTTCCCCGAGGACTCCCAGGCCCAGGTGCGCGCCAGCCTGGCCGAATCCTTGCGCGCCGTGGTCTCGCAGACGCTGTTCCGCCGCGTGGACAAGCCCGGCCGCGTGGCCGCGCAAGAGATCCTCATGGGCATCCCCAGCGTGCGCAACATGATCCGCGAGGGCAAGACCCACCAGCTGCCCAGCGTGCTGCAAACCGGGCGCGAGGCGGGCATGCAGACCCTGGACGACGAGATCTGCCGCCTGCTCGAAGGCGGGATCATCAGCCCGGAGGACGCCCTGACCCAGGGCCAGAACCGCGAGAAAATCCAGGTGTGCCTGGAGAAGCTGGGCGGCGGCAACGGGGGAGGCGTCCGATGAACATGACGCGCCAGCAGTTTGACGGTCTCATGTCCCAGGTGCTGGAGCAGCACCCGGACGTGGCCGATGTCATCATCACCACGGGCAAGGCCATCCAGGCCGAGGTGGACGGCGAACTCAAGGACGCCGTCACCACGCCGGACCTGGGCAGGCTCTCGGCCCTCATCACCAAGGCCATGGCGCTGGCGCTCATCGGCGAAAACGCCCGCCTGCAAAAAGCCCTGGCCGCCAAGGGCTCCTGCGACCTTTCCTACGCCCTGCCGGGCCGCGGCCGCTTCCGCGTGAACATATTCAGCCAGCGCGGCAGCCTGGCGCTGGTCATGCGCCGTCTGCCCTCGCGCATCCCCGGCATGGAGGAACTGGGCCTGCCCAGGGCCTTCCAGGAAATGGCCGTGGAGCAGAACGGCCTCATCCTGGTCACCGGCGGCACGGGCTCCGGCAAGTCCAACTCGCTGGCCGCGCTCATCGACCGCATCAACGAGACGCGCGCCGGGCACATCGTGACCCTGGAAGACCCGGTGGAGTTCACCCACCCGCACAAGAAGGGCACCGTGAACCAGCGCGAGCTGGGCATAGATTTCGACACCTTCGCCTCCGGCCTGCGCGCCGCCTTCCGCCAGGGGCCCAAGGTCATCCTGGTGGGCGAAATACGCGACCCCGAGACCATGGAGATTGCGCTCCAGGCCGCGGGCACCGGGCACCTGGTGCTTTCCACCCTGCACACCACCGACGCCGGGGCCACGGTGAACCGCATCCTGGGCCTGTTCTCCCCGTCGGAGGAGCGGCTCATCCGCATGCGCCTGGCCGAGAGCCTGCGCTTCGTGGTGTCGCAGCGCCTGCTGCCCAAGGTCACGGGCGGGCGCGTGGCCGCCTTCGAGGTGCTCAAGAACACCCTGCGCATCAAGGACTTGATCCTCCAGGGCGAAAGCGGCGACAAGACCTTCTACGGCGTGCTGGAGCAAGGCGCCACCTACGGCATGCAGACCTTCGACCAACACTTCCTGGCCCTGTACGAGGCCGGAACCATCACCGAGGAGACCGCGCTCCTTTCCGCCAGCGACCGCTCGCGCCTGGGCCAGATGATCGACCGCACCAAGGCCCTGCGCGGCGACAAGGCCACCGGGCTCATCCTGGAAGGCCTGGAGGAAGACGTGCAAAAGCGCTGAGACTTTGCGCCTTTCTTCCCAATCTTTCGCCAAACAGGTTCACACCCAGGATTTTTTGCGCTATCACTCAGGTGAAAGATACTCCGGGCGGCCTGTCGTGACCGTCCGGCCACCTTCAAGCGCAGGAGGAACACCATGGCGGAGTATACCCAAAGCGATCTTCCGGTCCGCATCCATCCCGACGACCTTGTGCGTTTCGACGACGGCAGCACCGTACGCTACGAAACCAGCGGCGAGGCCAAGGACATCATGCTCAACGACGACTTCAACGCCGCCTGCCAGCTTTTCCCCGGCAACGATTTCATCATCAGCGCGGGCGGCAAGGACTTCCGCATCAGCACCGGCTATGATGAAAACTGCCTCGTCGAGGCGGTCTAAAATCCCCTGCCCCGCCCCGGCGGCCGGAACTCCCTCTCGTCCCGGCCGCCGGTCCACGCCCCCCTGGAGCGGCACATGAACAAGCACCTGCTCGTCACCATTTCCGATGACCCCAGCGCCCTGCGCGCCCTGCGTTTCGTATGCGGCTTCTTCAAGCAGAAGGACGACGTGCGCCTGACCCTGTTC
>NZ_DATMYK010000252.1:5000-15580 GCF_035560995.1 Humidesulfovibrio sp.
GTGAACCGTCACCCTTCGTCAAGAACTTTCTTCATTCATCTTCAAAAGATCGCGTCGCTTGTTCCGTGCCTTCCGGCCGTTCACTTGCGGCGAGGGGCGTTTCTATGTGAACCGCGTCCCTTCGTCAACCCTTTTCTTCAACCTTTTCAAAAAACCTTCGCTGCCCGTCACTGCGCCTTCCGGCCGTTCAAAGCGGCGAGGGGCGTTTCTAGGTGAACCAGCAACAAGAGTCAACCGCTTTCTGCCGAATCAGGGGATGTTTTTGAAAAACAACGTGATTATAGTAGGTTGCCGCTGTGTGACCTGGGAGCAGAGAGACTGATCTTCAGCTTCACCAAGCCCCTGGGCGGCAGGAACAAGCGTGGACGCCCCAGCGGCCCTATAATATGATGCGGCCATGTTCGACACAACCGCCTTTCTGACCGACCTGCGCGCCGAGATGGTGCAATGCGCCGACCCAGCCCACCGAGACGGGCTGCGTTGGTTCTTCAAGGAGGCCATCAGCCCACTCGGCGTGCGCTCATCGGAGCTGAACGCCCTGGTGGCACGGCGCTGGCGCGAGTTGCGCACTCTTGATCCGGCGGTTCTGCTTCAGATGTGCAACACCCTCTGGCAGTCAGACGTCTTCGAGGACCCGACTCTGGCCAGCAAGTGGTGCTCCCGCGCAGTGTCCAAGCTGGGCCCGGCCGCTTTTGAAACCTTCGAAGGCTGGCTGTCCACACGCGTGAACAATTGGGCTCACTGCGACGTGCTGTGCACGGGGTGCCTGGGCCCCCTGCTCATGCGCCACCCAGAGCTCTGGGAACGCACCCTGCCCTGGCTGGCGAGCCCCAACCGCTGGCTTCGCAGGGGCGCGGCCGTATCCCTTGTGCCTCCTGGTCGGCGCGGCCTGTTCCTGGACCAAGTGTTCCATGTGGCCGATGCGCTGCTGACCGATGACGACGACCTGGTGCGCAAGGGGTATGGCTGGATGCTCAAGGAGACCTCTAAGGCCTGGCCACAGGAGGTGCTGGACTTCGTGCTGGCTCGCCGGGCGCGCATGCCTCGCGTTGCCCTGCGCTACGCCATAGAGCTCATGCCTGCCGACTGGCGCAGGAAGGCCATGGAGCGCTAGCAAACATGAGAGTTTTGGTCAGGCCAGCCGGGCGCGCATCCCCTATACCCCCTCTCCAGGAAGGAAAATGCTGAAACTCGACACACGTAACACCTACGCCGCGCGCATGCTCAAGGTCCTGAACCACATCCAGCGCAACCTGGATGAGCCCCTGGAACTGGAGGCCCTGGCCGAACTGGCCTGCTTCTCCGTCTCCCACTTCCACCGGGTGTTCAAGGGCATGCTGGGCGAGACCATCATGGACCACAGGCGGCGCATCCGCCTGGAGCGCGCCCACCTGCGGCTGGCCACGACGCGGCAGTCCGTGACGGACATCGCCCTTGATGCCGGGTATGACTCGCTCGAAGCCTTCAGCCGGGCCTTCCGCAAGAGTTATGGGCTCTCGCCCAGTCAAAGCCGCGACAGCCGGGAGCAACGCTTCCTGGAAGCGCCTTCGGGTGTGCACTACAGCGCGGGCGAGATAGTGGAATTCCTTTTCGACGACACAGGAGCAGCAGTCATGAACGTCCGCATTGAAACCCTGCCCGAACGGGCCATCCTGCGCGTGCGCGAAACCGGACCATATAAGGAGTCCGCCGAGCGGGCCTGGAAGACCTTGTGCGAATGGGCCGGCCCGAAGGGCCTCTTCGGTCCCTCAACCATGCTTCTCGGTATCGGGCACGACGACCCGACCATCACTGCGCCGGAGAAGATCCGCTACGACGCGGCCATGACCGTGGACCGCCCGGTGCAGGCCGAAGCCCCCGTGGTGGCGGACGTCATGCCCGGCGGCGAGTATGCCATCATCACCCACAAGGGGCCGTACGAGGGGCTTGAGGAGGCCTACAAGCGCATCATGGGCCAATGGCTGCCGCAGAGCGGCCGGGAGATGCGCGACGACAGCCCGACCTTCGAGGCCTATCTGAACGACCCCACACGTACCCCGCCGCAGGAGCTGCTGACGGACATCCACATCCCGCTCAAGTAATGAAGAAGGGCGCTCCGGCAGGTCGGGGGCGCCCTCCTCTCTTTAGAACTCCAGGTGGCCCGGCGTGCGCGGGTACGGGATGACGTCGCGGATGTTGGCGATGCCCGTGACCAGCATGAGCAGGCGCTCGAAACCCATGCCGAAGCCTGCGTGGGGCGCGGTGCCGAAGCGCCGGGTGTCCAGATACCACCAGTAGGGCTCCTGCGGCAGCCCGGCCTCGGCCATGCGCCGGGTGAGCACGTCCAGGCGCTCCTCGCGCTGGCTGCCGCCGCACAGCTCGCCGATGCGCGGCACCAGCAGGTCCATGGCCGCCACCGTGCGCCCGTCGTCGTTCAGGCGCATGTAGAAGGCCTTTATCTCCTTGGGGTAGTCATACACGATGACCGGACGCTTGAAGTGCTCCTCGCACAGGAAGCGCTCGTGCTCGGTCTGCAGATCGGACGTCGCATGCACCGGGAACTCGAAGCTTCTGCCGCTTTGCTTGAGCACGGCGATGGCCTCGGCGTGGGTCAGGCGCGCAAAGGGGGCGGCCAGCATGTTCTCAAGGGTCGGCAGCAGGGTCTTGTCCACGAAGTTGCCAAAGAGCGCCAAGTCCGCCGCGCAGGCCGTGAGGGCGTGGCGCACCAGATGGCACACCAGCGCCTCGGCCAGGTCCATGTCGTCGGCTAGGTCGGCGAAGGCCACCTCGGGCTCCACCATCCAGAACTCGGCCGCGTGCTTGGGCGTGTTGGAGTTCTCGGCCCGGAAGGTGGGGCCAAAGGTGTACACGCTGCCAAGGGCCAGGGCCATGAGCTCCGCCTCCAGCTGGCCGGATACGGTCAAGCCAGCCGGACGGCCGAAGAACTCCTCGGCCGCGCGAACCTCGGGCGGCATGGCAGCGGCCTTCTCGGCCTCCAGATTGCTCACGCGGAACATCTCGCCCGCGCCCTCGCAGTCCGAACCGGTTAAGATAGGCGCATGCACGTGGAAGAACCCGCGTTGGCGGAAAAAGTCGTGCACGGCCAAGGCCATTTCCGAGCGCACGCGCAGCATGGCCCCGTACTTGTTGGAGCGCGGGCGCAGGTGCGCAATGCTGCGCAGAAACTCGTCCGAATGGCGCTTCTTCTGCAGCGGGAAGGCTTCCGGGTCGGCCAGGCCGTATACCTCCATCGCCTCTGCCCGCACTTCCCAGCGCTGGCCCTGGGCCGGTGATTCCACCAGCTGGCCGCTGACGGACACTGCCGCCCCGGTGCCCACGCCTTCAAGGGCGGGGAGCAGTTCCGGGGTGTGATCGGCCACAACCTGCACGTTGGCCAGACAGGAGCCGTCGTTGATCTCCAGGAACGAGAAGCCTTTGGAGTCGCGCCGGGTGCGTACCCAGCCCTTGAGCAGCACCGGGCCGCCCGCCTCCCTGGCCAAAATGTCGATGATGCGTGTGCGCTGCATGAAAAGCCCTCCTTGGACAAGCACCTCTTCTAGTGCCTCCGGCCAAGGATTTCAACAGAGTTGCGTCGGACCCGCGCCTGGGGTAGAAGCGGCGCACACATCACCTATCCAGGGAGCGCGCGCATGGGATTTTTCAGCAAGGTCAAAAAGCTCTGGGGCGGCGATTCCGCAGCCGAACAGGCCCCCGTCCAGTCCACCGAAGCCGCCGGGCAGCCGGTTTCCCCGGAAGCGCCCGCGAGCACGCCTGTTGCCGCGCCCGGCACCAAGGCTGACGTCGAAGCTGGCGTCGAGGCCGCCGCAAGCCTGCCGCCCGCAGTGCTGACCGACGCCTGGAAGGCCGAGCTTGAGGCCTCCCTGCGCGGCTCGCGCGCGCGCATCTCCGAATGGCTGGGCCTGCTGCTCTCCGGGCTCGACACGGCCGACGACTCCCTGTGGCTGCGCCTGCGCTTCCTTTTTGCCACCCTGGGCGCGCCAGAAGCCGAGGCCGAGACCTTCATCAACGACTTCAAGGTCTGGTCCCGGGCCATGAACCTGACCAAGGTGGACGAGTTCCGCTCCGAGCTCCGCTACCGCCTCATCCTCTCCCTGGATCTTGAGCAGGAGGAGGAGGAGCGCACCAACGTGTTCCAGAAGCTCACCCGCGGCCTGGCCAAGACGCGCGAGCGCCTTTCCGTGGGCCTTGGCGCGCTGTTCGGCCGCAAGGGCGAACTGGACGACGCCTTCTGGGAGGAGCTTGAGGAGCTGTTCATCATGGCCGACGTGGGCTCCGAGGCCACGCGCAAGCTCCTGGGCAATCTGCGCAACCGCGCCCGCGCCATGGGCGTCACCGAAGCCGCGCGCTTCCGCGAGGTGCTGGCCCGCGAGTTGGACGAGCTGTTCCCCCTGCCCAAGAAGCCCAAGGTGGCCGCGCCGCCGGAAGTGGTCATGATGATCGGCGTGAACGGCGTGGGCAAGACCACCACCATCGCCAAGCTGGCCTACCGGGCGCGCCTGCAGGGCCGCAAGGTGCTCATCGCCGCGGGCGACACCTTCCGGGCCGCGGCCATCGGCCAGCTGGAGATCTGGGCCGGGCGCGTGGGCGCGGGCATCTTCTCCAAGCACGAGGGCGCGGACCCGGCGGCCGTGGCCTTCGAGGCCGTGGACCTGGCCCTGAAGGAGGGCTACGACCTTGTGCTGCTCGACACCGCGGGCCGCCTGCACACCAAGGTCAATCTCATGGAGGAGCTGCGCAAGATCAAGCGTGTGCTGGACAAGAAGCACCCCGGCGCGCCGCACAGAAGCGTACTGGTCATCGACGCCACCACAGGCCAGAACGCCCTGTCCCAGACCAAGCTGTTCCACGAGGCCGTGGGGGTGGACGAGATCGTGCTGACCAAGCTGGACGGCACGGCCAAGGGCGGCGTCATGGTGGGCGTGGCCATCACCCACAAGCTGCCCATCAGCTTCGTGGGCCTGGGCGAGAAGATGGAAGATCTGCGGCCCTTCGTGGGCGAGGACTTCGCCAAGGCCCTGCTGGGCGAATAGCGCTTAGCCCAAACCGAGCGTCTCCAGCAGCAGCTCAGGGTAGCTCACAAGGGCGATGCGCCCCTGCGCCGCCGCGCGCAGTCCCGCCACGCAGCCGGAACACGCGCACACCAGGCGCTGTGCGCCCTGGGCCAGGGCGCGCTCCACCACTTCACCGGGAACATGCTTGCAGCACAGGCCGGAAACATCGAAAAGCTCCAGCCCCGGAACAGAGCCGAGAAACTCCCGGTAGCGCTTCCAATTCAGGTCTACGGCTGGGAACTGCGCCTTGTAGCTCGTGTGGCAGCCTTCGAAATACGCGATGCGTCCGGCGCCGACGAGCTTCCTTCCTTGCAACGCGTCAATCAACGCGTCCAGCAGATACAGGTCTCCCGTGTCCCCCACGAGCCCCTTTGCCGCCTGTGCGCAACCGGCGCAGCAATACACCACGCGTTGCGCGCCACGGTCCCGCGCCCGGGACCGGTTGTCCTCGATGAACCCGCGCGAGGCGGAGAGCATGGCCTCGCGCTCGTCCCCGGTGGACTGGCTGACCAAAGGCAAGCCGCAGCAGACCTCGTCGGGGAGCCACGTGCACTCCATGCCAAGCGCCCCGAACAAGCGGACCGCCTGGCCCAGCAGTTGCGGCGTGGTGAAGGGACGGTAGCACCCGAACACGAGGCAGACATCCGCCTGTGGCTTCGGCACGGTTATGCCCTGCGCCGCCAGTGCACCGGCCCGCAGCACGGAAAATGCGCCATGTCCGCCGGTCTCGCGCACTGCGGCCAGCTGTTCGTCAAGACTGCGCCCGGCCGCCGCCCGCGCATAGAAGGCCTTGATGGCTTGGGCGCGCGTCGCTTTTCCGTCCATACCCGCCCTACTCCTGAACCTGCACGCCCCGGCTGGAAAAGGAAATGCCCTGGCTGTTGGCCGTACCGATCATGACCGACTCCACCACGGGCTCGTTCATGGCCGCGTCCGCGCGCCAGCGCACCAGAAAGGACGCCCCTGCCCCGCCGGAGGAATCGGTCTGGTCCACCACGAACTCCCGCGTGCTCATGGGCGGCATCAGCTGCTCACCGGCAACGAAGCGCTTGAGCAGCTTCCCGTCGGAGCCGTAGTAGTCCACGCTGGACAGCCGCATGCTGCGCCGGGCGTCGGCGTTACGCACGGTGAGGGTGATGGTCAGATCAAAGGGCCGCGTCTTCACGCCGTGGTAGATGTGCGAGTAGCAGGGCACGTACAGGGTCTGGCCCTTGGACATGTCCGCCAGGGCGGGCAGGCTGGAGCAGACCAGCAGGGCGCTGGCGGCAAGGGCGACAAGGCTCATCCTGATGGGGCTCTTCTTCATGACTCCTCCCTACTCGTTGTCCTCGGCGGCAGGCATTGGCCGCGCCGGGGCGATGCGTTCCAACTCCTTGAGCCAGGGCGGCTGACAAAAGGCCCTGAAGCCCGGAAATTCCAGCTTCCTGTGGTGCAGGTACAGGCGGCCGCCCGCTTCCACAGCGTCTGCGCCCCCCTCGCCGGGCTCGCCCTCAACGGGGTCGCCATACAGCGGGTCGCCCACAATGGGCAGGTTCGCCGCGGCCAGATGGGCGCGTATCTGGTGCCGGGCCCCGGCCTGGATGCGCACGCGCAACAGGGTGCGTCCGTCCGCCAGGGCCGCCTCGGGCCAGACAAGCGTCCAGCCGCGCGATTCGTTCTCCATCTTTCCAAGCACGCGGGTGCGCCTGCGGTCGTCCGTGTCCAGCTTGCGCTTGAGCTGCAAGGGCTCAGCAAGCACGCCCTGGACCACGGCCAGGTATTCCTTGACCACGTCCTTGGGCTTCAGCGCCGCGAAGACCTTGGCCGCGCGGGCGTTCATGGAGGCCAGCACGATGCCGGAGGTCAGAAAATCCAGGCGGTTCAGCAGGCGCGGGGTGATGCCGGGGAACAGTTCCGGCAGGAGCGCCTCCAGGCTGTGCCCGCCGCCGCCCGCCAGTGCCGCGCTGTGCAAGCCCGCGGGCTTGTCCAGGGCCGCATAGTCCTTGGTGCGCTCGACGATCGTCACCTGCCGCGCGCTGAAGCGCGGAGCGGCCTCGATTTCGCTCGCGTCTCCGGCGGCGTCTGGCAAAAGACTCACCCGCTGGCCCGGGCGCAGCTTGAGCCCGGCCGGGGCCGGACGGCCCTCCACAAGCACCCTGCCCGCCTCGATGAGCCGCCTGCGCAGGCGCAGGCCCGAGCCCGGCAACAAAGCCTCCAGGGCGCGGTCCAGCCGCTCCCCTTCCAGGTCCGCCCCAACCAAAAATTCACGCGGCTGTCCCGCGTCCGTCTGCACTGTCATTTCCCCATACTACGCGCTGGGCCGGGCATCCGCAACCACGCAAGAGGGCTCCCGCAACCATGCGGGCGGGCATCCGCTTTTGACGAACCAGGCGAAACAGCCTACTGTAAAAAGGTTCACAAAACCTACACTTCAGGAGCACACCATGAGCTTTGACGTGCTTTGGCTGTCCCGCGCGGACATGGATACCCTGGGTCTCACCATGCGCGAGATCATGGACGTGGTCGAGGAAGGCTTCGCCGCCATGGGCCGGGGCGAGGTGGAAATGCCTGCGAAAATCGGCATCCACACCCGCAAGGACTGCTTTAACCACTCCATGCCCTGCTATGTGGGCGGCACCCTGGACATGGCCGGGGTGAAGGTCGTTTCCGGCTACCCGCCGAACCAGAAAAAAGGCCTGCCATACATCACCGGCATCTGGACCCTCATCGACCCCGAAACGGGGCTGGTGCGCTCGGTCATGGACGCGGCCTGGATCACGGCCTGGCGCACGGGCGCGGCCTCCGGCGTGTACGCCCGGCACTTCGGCGATCCGGAGACGAAATGCGTCGGCATCGTGGGCCTTGGCGTGCAGGGGCACATGAACCTGCGGGCCATGATCGAGGTCTTCCCCAAGATCGAGGAAGTGCGCATGTTCGACCCCTTCGCGGGACAGGCCGAGCGCTTCACGGCCGACATGCAGCCCTTGCTGCCGAACGCGCGCTTCATCAACTGCGCGGACCCCAAAGCCTGCGTCACCGGGGCCGACGTGGTCATCACCTGCACGCCCATCGTTGAAAAGCCCGAGCGCTTCATCAAGTCCGAATGGCTGAAAGAAGACGTGCTGGCCATCGCCGTGGACTATGACTCGGCCTTCGACGCCGAGACCATGAGCGGCGCGGTCACCTTCACCACGGACAGCGAGACCCAGTACCTGTGGACCCAGGATCACGGGACCTATTTCCAGAACGGCTACCCATCCAAGGCCGGGTTGCACTCGGACATGGGCGAGATCTGCGCGGGCAAGAAGCCCGGTGCGCGCAAAGGCCGCCGCTCCGCCGTGCTCATGGGCATCGCCCTCGACGACGTGATGACCGGGCACCTGCTGTACGAGAAGGCCCTGGAGATGAAGACCGGCACCTGGGTGCAACTGTAGGATGAAGAGCGCAGGCTACCTGTACGTGCTTTGCGCGGCCGCGCTGTGGGCGCTCATCGGGCCGCTGTCCAAGCAGGTCATCGCCCTTGGCGTTGCCCCGCTGGAGGCGGCCTTCTGGCGCTCGGCCATCGGCTGGAGCTTCTTCGCCGTGCACGCCCTGGCCACCGGGGCCTGGCGCCTGCAGCGCAAGGACGCCCCGGCCATCGCCTCCTTTGGCATCATCGGCGTATCCACGCTCTTCGGCGCGTACATCCTGTCCATCAGCATGGTGGGAGCGGCCCTGGCCTCGGTGCTTCTGTACACCGCACCCGCCTGGGTGGCCGTGCTGGCCTGGCTGACGCTCGGCGAGGAGATGCACGCCCACAAACTCATCGCCCTCAGCATGACCCTCGTGGGCGTGGCCTGCGTCAGCCTGGGCCCGGCCCTCGTGTCTGGCCAGGGGCTGGGCGCGGTGAACCTGCCGGGCATCCTGCTGGGACTCTTGTCCGGCTTCAGCTACGCCACCTATTATATTTTCGGCAAACGCTACCTGGGCCGCTACGCCACGCCCACGCTGTTCCTGTACGCCCTGCCTGTGGGCTGCCTGGGCCTTCTGCCCTTTGTCACCTTCACGCCCAAAAGCGGCGAGGCCTGGCTCTTCCTGACCTTGCTCGCCGTCACCACCACCTACGGGGCTTACAGCGTGTATTACGCAGGCCTCAGGCGGCTCTCGGCCACGCGCACGGCCATCGTGGCCACGCTTGAGCCCGTGCTGGCCGCGGGGCTGGCCTACGTATGGTGGGACGAGCGCTTCGACTTCATGGGCTACGCAGGCAGCGCGCTGATTTTGGCCGCCGTGCTCTGCACCATCCTGGGCGGCAGCCGGGGCGCAGCGCGGCAGGCTGGCGAGGCCGCGACCTGATGGCCGCGCCCTTCCGCCAGGTCAAGGCTTCGGCCGGATCGGGCAAAACCTACGCCCTGACCCTGCGCTTTCTGGATCTGCTGGCCGGGTGCGCCGAGGATAATGAACCGGAAGACACCGAACCGGACGACGCCGAGGGTCGCCAGGGGCCGGGCTGCCGCCCTGGCTATGCTTGCGCGGCGGATGCCACTGGCCCTCGTCGGCGCTACACCTGGCCGGAGATCCTGGCCGTCACCTTCACCAACAAGGCCGCTGCCGAGATGCGCGAGCGCGTTCTGGGCGCGCTGAAGGAACGCGCCCTTGGCGGTACGGACACCCCCGGCAAGGGCCTGGACCCGGCCAAGGCTCGCCGCCTGCTGCTGGAGATTCTGCGCCACACGCAGCACCTGGGCATCCGCACCATCGACAGCCTGCTGTCCATGCTGGTGCGGCTCTTCGCCCTGGACAGGGGGCTCAAGCCGGACTTCGACACCATTTTCGACGAGAGCCAGGCCCTGGAGCTGCTGCTCGACGCCTTCCTGGCCCGCTGCGAGGCGGGCGGACCGGAAGAAGCCCTGTACGAGCAGGCCGTGCGCACCCTCATCGAACATGAGGACAAGGACGGCTTCTGGCTCCAGGAGGCCCTGCGCGAGAGGCTCATCGAGCTTTCACGCCTGCTGCTGCATATTCTGCCCATCCTGCCCGGCCCGCTGACCACGGACCAGGGCCGCATGGCCGACCTCCTGGGCCTGTCCTACGGCGAGATGCGCCTGGCGCTTGACGCCCTGACCCAGGCCATCAGCGGCGAGGACCTGGCTCCACAGGCGAATTTCAGCAAGATGCTGGGCAAGTTCCGCGAGGCAGAGCTCTTCGGCGACCTCCCGGCGGATTCCGCCTATCTGGCCAAGGACAGCCTGGACGAGTGCCTGCTGGCCAAGTCGCGCGGCAAATGCTCACCAGCCGCCAGCCGCGCCTATGAGCAGTTCCGCGACGCCGCGCAGGAGCACATCCGCTGCCAGGCCATTCTTTCCGCCGCCTACGCCCTGGCCCCCTGCGCGCAGATAGCCCTGCTGCTGCTGCGCGGGCTGGACGAAGCTCAGCGCGAGAAGGGCTTCCTCTTCGGCTCGCAGATGGCGGGCATAGTGGGCGAGGTGCTGGACGGCGACATGGGCGTGCCCGACGCCTTCTGTCGTTTGGGCGACCGCCTGCACCACCTGCTGGTGGACGAGTTTCAGG
>NZ_DATMYK010000253.1:0-4093 GCF_035560995.1 Humidesulfovibrio sp.
GCCTCGAAGCTTCTTTTGCAGGGCCTGTACGCCACCTCGCTGCTGGACCTGCCGGAGGAGCAGCTTGTGGCCCTGGCGCGCGCCGCCGGGCCGAACAGCAAGATGTTCCCCCAGGCCGTCATCCAGCGCGAACTGGCCCGCCGGGGCTTGCGCGCAGGAATGGGCGCAGGTTTCGTTCCGGCCGTCTACGCCGCTGCACCCGCCGCCATTTTGACGACGCCCCAGCCTGCCATTCAGCCGACCGCCGCTCCCACAACCGCGCCAAACGCGATGTCGGTGCCGCTTCCCGGCCCGCTGCTGGCCCAAAACGCCACGCGCCAGCAAAGCGACCAGCCCTTGGCCCTCGTTCCGGCTGGCGACGGCGTGACCAGGCTGGCCCTGGTGCTGCCGCTCACCGGGCGCTTCGCCGCCACGGGGCAGAAGGTGCTGCGCGGCGCCGGCGCCGCCCAGAAGCGCCTGGCCAAGCAAGGTCGCAAGGTGGAGATCACCGTCATCAACGCCGATTCCGCCGACTGGCGCGAACAGCTTTCCGCCCTTCCGGCGGGGGTGGCCACCGTGGGCGGCCCGCTTCTGAACGTGGAGGCCCTGCGGTCCCTGGCGGCCGACGGCACCGTGACCCGGCGCGCCGTGTTCGCCTTCCAGCCCGACCTGGCCCCGGTGCAGGAAGGCAAGCAGGCTTGGCGCTTCTACCCCAGCTTCCAGGACCAGGCCCGCGCCCTCATCGACCTCACCGCCACCCAACTGGGCATCCGCTCCGTGGCCGTGCTGGCCCCCAAGAACCGCTACGGCCAGCGCATGGCCGAGGTCTTCCAGGCCGAGGCCAAGGCCAAGGGCGTACGCGTGGCCGCCAGCGAAACCTACCCGCCCGACGACCACCCGCGCTGGCTGAACAGCGTGAGCAGGCTGCTCAAGATCCCGGAGGGCTTCCGCCACAACAAGAACATGCCCCTGCCCATGCCGGACTTCGGCGCGGTGTTCATGCCCGAGGACTGGGGCCAGGCCGAGCTGCTCGCCTCGAACTTCCACTTCTTCGAAGGCCAGCACCTGCTGTTCCTGGGCACGGACCTCTGGAGCGTGGGGCTCGACAATGCCAAGGACGTGGACGACACCTACTTCCAGCAGGCCGCCTGCCCCGGCGCCTGGTGGCCGGAAACCAATGGCGGCCGCGCCCTGCAGGGCGTCATGGACGAGCAGAACCTGGGCCAGGCCGACTTCTGGGTGGCTCTGGGCTATGATTTCGTCCGCCTCGCCAACCGCCTGGGCCTGGGCGAGGGCTGGACCCCCGCGGCGGTGAACGCGCGCCTTGCGGGACTTAAGGACCTGGACTACAGCATGGCCCCGGTGAGCTGGAACGCGGAAGGCGTGGCCCGGCAGAACCTGTACCTGTTCACCCCGCGCAAGGAGGGCAAGGCCCTCATCGACGCCGACTCCATGCGCGCCAGCATCCAGAAGAGCAAGGACCGCCGCGAGAAGCGGCTGGTCATGTCGCGCGAAATTCAAAAGAACAAGAGGGCGGGCGGCTCCGGCAGCCTGACCCAGGACGTGAAGGATTAAGGAGCAGCAATGAAGATCAGCCCCGAAGAAGTGGCCAAGGTGGCCAAGCTGGCCCGGCTCGACCTGACAGAGGCCAAGATCGGCCAGTATGCCGAACAGCTGGACGACATCCTGGGCTACATGGACAAGCTTGCCGAGTTGGACACGGCGAGCGTGGAGCCCATGTACACCCCGGTGGACCAGGTGAGCGTCATGCGCGACGACGTAGTCAAAAAGGACTACTCCCGCGAGGACATCCTGAAAAACGCGCCCGAAACCGACGGCAGTTTCTTCATCGTGCCGCGCATCGTGTAAGCGCCGAAGCCGACACAATAATTCCCCACGGATACACCACATGCCCGAACTTACGCAGATGACCCTTTCCGAGGTCCGCAAAGCCCTTGCGGACAAGACCGTCAGCGCCGCCGAAGCAACCGAGGCCGCGCTCACCCGCATCGCCGAAACCGAACCCAAGGTGCAGGCCCTGCTCTCCGTGCAGGCCGAGGAAGCCCGCGCCCAGGCCAAAGCCCTGGACGCTCAGGGGCCGGACGCCTCCAAACCCCTGTGGGGCGTGCCCCTGGTGGTGAAAGACGTGCTGGCCACAAAGGGCGTGACCACCACCTGCGGCTCCAAGATCCTTGAGAATTTCCGCCCCGTGTACGACGCCACGGCCGTGGCCCGCCTGAAGGACGCCGGAGCGATCCTGTTGGGCAAGGCCAACATGGACGAGTTCGCCATGGGCTCCACCACGGAGAATTCCGCCTACTGCGCCACCAAGAACCCCTGGGATCTGGCACGGGTGCCCGGCGGTTCCAGCGGCGGCTCCGGCGCGACCGTGGCGGCAGGACAGTGCTTTGGTGCGCTCGGCACCGACACGGGCGGCTCCATCCGCCTGCCCGCCAGCTTCTGCGGCATCGTGGGCGTCAAGCCCACCTACGGCCGCGTGTCGCGCTTCGGCATGGTGGCGTACGCCTCGTCGCTGGACCAGATCGGTCCCATGGCCAGAAGCGTCGAGGACGCGGCGCGCATGCTCCAGGTCATCGCCGGGCACGACGAACGCGACTCCACCAGCGTGAATGCGCCCGTGCCCGACTACCTGGCCGCGCTGTCCGCAAAGGGAGACCTGAAAGGCCTGACCATCGGCCTGCCCTCTGAATACTGGGACAAGGGGCTCTCGCCCGAAGTGGCCGAAGCCTGCGGAGCGGCCGTGAAAAAGGCCGAGGAACTGGGCGCAAAAACCGTTCCCGTGCAGTTGAAGCTCTCGCAGTACGCCATCGCGGTGTACTACATCATCGCCGTGGCCGAGGCGAGCTCCAACCTGGCCCGCTTCGACGGCGTGCGTTACGGCCACCGGGCCCAGAACCCGGCGGACCTCATGGACATGTACGTGCGAAGCCGCACCGAGGGCTTTGGCGACGAGGTCCAGCGCCGCATCATCCTGGGCACCTACGTGCTTTCCTCCGGCTATTACGACGCCTACTACCGCAAGGCCGCGCAGGTGCGCCGCCTCATCCGCCAGGATTTCGACACCGCACTCTCGCAGTGCGACCTGCTGGCCGGGCCGGTGTGCCCCACCACGGCCTTCAAGGTGGGCGAAATGACAAGCGATCCCCTGCAGATGTACCTCATGGACATCTTCACCATCAGCACCAACCTGGCCGGCCTGCCGGGCATGAGCCTGCCGGTTGGCCTGGGCCGCGAGACCGGCATGCCTGTCGGTCTTCAGCTCACCGGGCGCGCCTTCGACGAGGCGCGCATGCTGCAGGCGGCCCACGCGCTGGAACAATGCGTCCCGGCTACCGGCATGGCCAAGCTGTAGGCCACGTAGGCCGCCAGAAAGAGAGAGACCGCCATGCCCGTCACCCTTGTCAGCACCGTAAAAGGCCGCACAAACGCAGAGAAGCGCGCCCTCATGGAGGCCGTGCAACAGGCCATCGTCACAGGCCTCAAGCTGCCCCCGCACGACCGCTACCTGCGCCTGTGCGAGCACGAGCCGGACGAATGGCTGCTGCCCGAGGGCAAGAGCCCGCGCTTCACGCTCATCGAGATCGCGCTTTTCGAGGGCCGGACGCCGGAGACCAAAGGCCTGCTTTACGCCGAGATCGTGCGGGCGCTGGAGGGCCTGGGCATGGACAAGAACGACGTGTTCATCCGGCTCATCGAACAGCCGCGCGAGAACTTCGGCATCCGTGGCGGGCAGCGCGCCGATCTGGTGCAACTGGGCTATGAAGTGAAGGTGTAACGCCGGGCGTTTACGCGCCGCAGGCGAAGGGAAAAGGCCGCCCCGTCAGGAACCAACCTGGCGGAGACGGCCTTTTTTTCTGGTCGAGTCGGCGGGTCGGCGGCTACTGGCCGCCCTGCGCCGGGGGATTCTGCGGCAGGATGTTGGCGTCCGCCAGGCGCTTGGCCATGTGGTCGAAGGCGATCAGCATCTGCAGAAAGGCCTCGGGGCGCATGACCAGGCGTTCGCGGGTCTCCAGGACGGGCTCGCCCTTGTCGTCCTTCTCGGTGGCCGAAAGGCTGCCCAGGTCGATGCGCACCATGCCCGCGCCAAAGCCGA
>NZ_DATMYK010000254.1:0-5845 GCF_035560995.1 Humidesulfovibrio sp.
CGTACATGGGCTCCAGCCTCGGCGCGTCGCCCAGGCGGCCGCCGTATTCCGGGTTCAGCACGCACACGCCCACGCCTTCGGCGGGCACGGTGCTTTCGCGGAAGTCGCAGACCTCGAAGCTGATGTGCGCCTCCACCCCGGCGGTGCGGGCGTTCTGCCTGGCCGCGGCCACGGCCTCGGGGTCCAGGTCGCTGGCGATGATGCGGCCGGGCAGCTCCTTCTTCGAGCCCGCCTGGGCCTCGCGCCGCAGGGCGGCGTAAGCTTCCGGGTCAAAACCCAGCAGGTGCTGGAAGGCGAAGCCGGAGCGCAAAAGTCCGGGCGCGCGGTTCAGCGCGATGAGCGCGGCCTCCACGGCCAGGGTGCCGCTGCCGCACATGGGGGAAAGAAAGTGCCGGGCTCCCTCGGTCTGGGCATAGCCCGTGGCCAGCACGATGCCCGCGGCCAGCGTCTCCTGCAGGGGGGCCTTGTGGGGCATCTTGCGGTAGCCGCGCCGGGCCAGGGGCGCGCCGGTGGTGTCGATGTAGACCGTGGCCGCGTCCTCCCGCCAGTGCAGGAACACACAGGCCCCCACCGGGTCCGGGCCGGAATCCGGCCTGCGCCCTTTTCGCGAGGCGATGCGGTCCACGATGGCGTCCTTGGTCTTCTGGTTGGCGAAGCGGCTGTCGCGCACGTGCTCGTTCTGCACGCTGGAATCAACGGTCAGGTGCCCGTCGGCCGGGATGATGTCCTCCCAGGGCAGGCGGCCCAGCTCCGTGGCCAGGGCGTCCGGGTCCTTGGCGCGCAGGCGGGCCAGCTCCAGCAGCACGCGGTGGCCGGTGCGTAAGGCAAGGTTCAGGCGCATGCAGTCGCGCATGTCGCCTTCGGCCAGCACGCCGGCGGCCAGTTCGCGGCCCGGCAGGCCGAGGGCGGCCATCTCGCGCGCCAGGAACGGCGGCAGGGCCTTGGGACAGGTCACCAGGACCGGGCGCTTCTGGTCGAAAAGGGACATGGGGCGTCCTTTGTGTCTGAGGTGCTACAGGGCTTCGAAGGGGTTGCCCTGCGCCAGAAGCTCCGTCATGTCAAGGGCGGGCATGGGCTTGCCGAAGAGATAGCCCTGGAACTCGGTGCAGCCTTGGGCCAGCAGGAAGTCGCGCTGGGCCTTGGTTTCCACCCCTTCGGCCACCACGCGCAGCTCCAGCTCCCGCGCCAGGGAAAGCACGGAGCGCACGATGCTGGCGTCGTCCTCGTCCTCGGGCAGGCCGTCGATGAACGAGCGGTCGATCTTGATGGCCTGCACCGGCAGCTTCTTGATGTAGGAGAGGGACGAGTATTCCTTGCCGAAGTCGTCGAGGGCCACGGAAGAGCCCATCTCCGCCAGGGCGAAGAGGTTCTCCAGCACGTCCGGCCGGTTGTCCAGCAGCAGGTTCTCGGTGATTTCGAACTCCAAAGCGTCCGGCGTCGCGCCGGTCTCCTGCATCACGGCGCGGATGCGCTCCGCCAGGCCGTGATGCAGGAACTGGCGCGGCGAAAGGTTCACCGCCACCACGAAGTCCTTGTGCGCTCCCTTGCGCCACTCGACCACCTGGCGGCAGGCCTCGGCAATGACGAAGCGAGACAGCGGGATGATGAGGCCGGTGTTCTCGGCCACGGGGATGAAGTCCGCCGGGGAGACCAGGGTTCCGTCGTCGCGCCGCCAGCGCACCAGGGCCTCGGCCCCGGTGAGGCGGCTGCCGGGTTCGCTCACCTTGGGCTGGTAGTAGACCTCGATGCCGCCGGTGGCCAGGGCGCGGCGCAGGCCGGCCTCCACCGCGAGGCGCTGCACCACCTGATCGTTCAGATCCTTGGTGAAGAAGGCGAAGGTGTTCCGGCCCAGTTCCTTGGCCTGGTACATGGCCAGGTCGGCGTTTTTCAGCAGTTCCTCCGGCGTTTCGCCGTGCAGGGGGAACAGGGCCACGCCGATGGAGAGCCGCACGTGCAGGCTCATGCCGTCCAGGCTGAAGGGCTGGGCGAAGGATTCCAGCAGGTGCTCCGCCACCTGGGCGGCGGTTTCCTTCTCGCCGGGTCCGCCAACCACGAGAACGAATTCGTCGCCCCCCAGACGGGCCACTGTGTCGCTGCGGCGCACCGCTGCCAGCAGCCGCGCCGTCACCAGCTTCAGCAGGCGGTCGCCCGCGGTGTGGCCGAGGGAGTCGTTGATGTCCTTGAAGCGGTCCAGGTCCATGAGCAGCACCGCCACCTGCTCACCTTCGCGCCGGGCGGCCTCCATGGCCCGCTCCACGCGGTCGTGCAGCAGCTGGCGGTTGGGCAGTCCGGTCAGGCTGTCGTGGAAGGCCTGGTGGCGCAGTTGCTCCTCGGCCTGTTTGCGTTCGGTGATGTCCTCTATGGAGGCCACGCTGATGCCTGAGCCGGGAATCATACCCACGGTGAGCAGGGCGATGCGTTCCTCTCCCCGGCGGGTGACGAAGTGGGCCTCATAATTGCGCGGCGCCAGTTCCGGCGCCTGGCGGCGCTTCACGTGGTGCTGCAGCATCCACTCCACATCCTGGGGGACGAAGAAGTCCGTCCAGCGGCGCAGGCCTTCCACCTCCGCCCGGCTGTAGCCGGAAAGGTTCTCGAATTCCTGGTTGGCCAGGCTGATGGTGGTGTCCGGCTGGATGAGGATGGTGGCCGTGCCGGTGTTCATGAACACAGCGCGGTAGGTTTCCTCCGAACGCTTGAGGGCCTCCTGGGCCTTCTGCAGTTCCTCCACGTCGATGAAGGTCTCGAGCAGCAGAGGTTTGCCGCTGCGTTCGATGGTGGACACGCTTTTCAGCACCGGCAGTTCCGAGCCGTCGGCCCGGATGATGGAACACATCTTCTGCTCGCTGCCCTGGCCGAGGTCGGTGATTGGGCAGCGCCCCCGTTCATTGGGGCAGATGAAGCCGTGGCAGAGCTTGCCCACGATCTCGTCGCGGCTGCGCCCGGCGCTGGCCGCGCCAAAGGCGTTGACCTCGCGGATCAGGTGCGTCTGCGGGTCCACCAGGATCACGCCGGCCTTGATGGATTCGAGGATTTGCTGGAGATAGCTCTCCTGCTCCTGGGTCATGGCGCACTGGGTGGAGAGGTTTTGGCGCGAACGCTCCAATTCCTTCAGGGTGCCGTTGATGCCCTGAGCCAGGGCGGAGAGCTCGTCGCCGCCGGGCATGTCGACCCGGCCCAGGGGCGCGGGAATTTGGCAGTGGTCTCCGGCGGCATCGGGAGCGGCTGCGTGGGCCTCGATGACCACCATCTGCTGCTTCAGGCGTTCCAGGCGCCGCAGCACCCGATGCTCCAGAAACAGCATCAGCAGGGCGAAGCTCACCAGGATGCCCAGCACCATCCACATGTGCGTGAGGTCCAAAGCCCGGTCGCCCCGGATCATTATCTCGCGCGTGTCGCGCAGCACCAGGCGCAGGGCCGGCTCGCCCCAGAGGTCCGGCAGAATCAGCACCGCGGCGTACAGGTCGTCGGTGACCGGCCCTTCCGCCATTCCTCCGGTGAGCTCGCGCGCAAGGGGGGCGATGTCTTCGCCCAGGGGCTCATCGGCGCGTTCCAGGGAGAGCGGCAGGCGCACGCGTTCGGCTATGGCCACGCCTTCTCGCGCGGTGAGCGGGCGCAGCATGACCAGGGTGCCGAAGGGCGGGCCCGCGCCGTCGCTTTTGGTGATGGGACAGCTGGCCGCGAGCATGATCCCCTGCGGCAGCAGCATCAGGCCTTTGGCCCGATCTTCCACGTTTCGCGCCGCCAGCAGAGTGGAGCCGGGCACAAGCCGCTCCATGAGGCCCGGCGGCAGCGGCGACTTGATGCCCTTGATGGGGTCGAAACCTTGGGCCAGCACCACCTTTCCGCCATTGTCCAGAAAGACGATGGCCGCCAGGCGCAAAGAGGCCAGGGTGCGGTCGTTCAGGTTGGACTCGATGAAATCCTTGGACTTGCCGCGCATGAAGCGCGCGGAATCGTCCCACACGGCCCAGTCCACGATGATCTCATCAAGGCTTGCCAGTTCCTGTTGCACGGCGTTTCGGGCGCGCTCTATGTTGCGCACGGCGTGCGCGCTCTCCAGCTCATCGAAGGTCGCGTCGATAATCAGGTGGGTGGCCACGGAAATGACAGCGAGAAGCACCAAAGTGCCCAGGCAGATGGAAAGCGTGGTAGCCTTGCGGAGTTTCATGCGTCCTCAAGAGCATCGCGGCTGTTAATTGACCTATCCGGCCCGGCGATGTCTCTGCTTACATCAAGTCCCTTCGCCTTGGTACCTCCAAAGGCCAGGAATCTGGTCCATGGCCATTCTTTGACACTTTTGTCCTTTTTGGGAGGGGTCAGCTTGAGCGCGGATCAGGGCTGCGCAGGCGGCTCTTCTGCACGGGCGCGTGCACGGGGTAAATGGGGTTGGCGCGGGTCCACCAGCCGGGCACGGCCTGGGCCGAGAACTCCACCCGCGTGACGAACTTGCTGCTCTTGTACGCCAGATCAAAGGGGCTGATGACGCGGGCGGGCGCGCCACGCGCGTCTGTAAGGGGCGCTCCTTCCAGGTCCAGGGCCAAAAGCGCGCCCATGGCCGGATTCAGCAGATCGGCCAAGGGCAGGCTCTCCACGTAGTGCGTCAGCCCTCCGGCCGGGTCGGTCTGGCCCAGGGAGTGGAACACGGCGTAGCGGGCCTGGGGCTGCACCCGCACGCGGGCGAACAACTCACGGAAGTCCACGCCGCCCCAAGGCGCGGCCTCCACGCTCCAGCCTTCCACACAGTGGAAGTCCGCCGTGCGGCGCACCTGCGGCAAGGCGCGCAGCTGGGCGTAGGAAAGCTGCGCCGGGGTCTCCACCAGCCCGTCCAGGGTCAGGCGGTAGGCTTCGCGTCGTCCGTCCTTCCACACCACCTCGCCCCGGGCGGGGTCGAAGCGGAAGGTGTTCTTTTCCACCGTGCGGGTGGGGAAGCGCGCGGCGATGGCTGCGCGGGCGCCTTCGGGCAGCAGGCCCCACAGGGCCGCCCCGGCCGTTACCGCCGCTGCGGCCAGAAACTTGAGCATGCTGCGCCGTGTGGTGGTCATGGCTGCCTCCTGTGGTATTCTTTACTGATAAGGCTTGGCTGGGGGATTGTGAAGGGCTTTGTTGCAAACATGGGCAGTACGCGCGGGTTGCAAAGGCGGGCCTGGGCGGCTACCCTTGCGCCAACGTTACACGCCGGAGGCTTTCATGCGCATCACGTCCTACTCCCTGGGTCCCCTTGAAACCAACTGCTACGTTCTGGACCACGA
Source organism: Humidesulfovibrio sp. (assembly GCF_035560995.1). Classification (GTDB taxonomy): domain Bacteria; phylum Desulfobacterota; class Desulfovibrionia; order Desulfovibrionales; family Desulfovibrionaceae; genus Humidesulfovibrio. Next base: position 5,250 of record NZ_DATMYK010000254.1, read on the forward strand.
GGGCCTGGCTCTGGCCGTGGATCCCGGCGGCGACCCGGCCGAGGTGCTCGACTTCCTGCGAGCGGAGAAGCTTGCGCTCAAGCACATCCTGGTGACGCACCTGCATTTTGACCACATCTACGGCTGCGCGCGGCTTGCCGAGGCCACGGGAGCGCCTGTGCTGGCCCCGGCGGGCGATGCCTATCTGATGGACCTGGAGCTCGGGCGCGGCGGAGTGTACGGCTTCCCCGTAGTGGAGCCCTTTGCCAGCCAGCCCGTGCCGCTGGGGCAGACGGAGTTCATCGGCCTGGAGTGCCACTGCCTGGCCACGCCCGGCCACACGCCCGGCAGCATCAGCTATTATTTCCCCCAGGCGGGCGCGGCCTTTGTGGGCGACCTGATCTTCTACCGCTCCGTGGGCCGCACGGACTTCCCCGGCGGCAGCAGCGCGCAGCTCAAGGAGTCCGTGCAGCGGCACATCTTCACCCTGCCGGACGACACGGTGCTGTACTCCGGCCATGGGCTGGAGACCAGCGCGGCCGATGAACGCACGCACAATCCTTTCTTCTTGCACGACATGTTCTAGCCCCCTTCGCCCCCTTCGCTCCCTTCGGGGT
>NZ_DATMYK010000255.1:0-3522 GCF_035560995.1 Humidesulfovibrio sp.
GCCGAAAGCCCGGCGAACTCCGAGGCCTTGACCAGAATTTCGTCCTGGTGTCCCTCGCCCGCGACCAGCAGCACGCGCAGGTCGGCCTTGGCGGCGACGGCCTTGGCCGGAACGGGCAGGGCGAGGGCCCCGGCCTCGTCCGTCACGGCGCGGGCGTATTCCTCGCCGCTCGCGGCGTTCTTGACCGTGATGGTCCCTTTGTTCACCTTGTTGGACTTGGAGTAGAAGGCGTCCACCACGATGTTCGGGCCGTCCACATAGGCGAAGACCGTGACCTTGTGGGCCAGGGCCGCGGCGGGCCACAGCAGGCAGAACAGCAGGCACAGGGCCATGGCGCAGGAAGATTTGGCGAGAGGGCGGTGCATCATTTCTCCGAGGGTTCCTGCGTCCGTCAGGCCGCGAGCCGGGTCTGAAAGAGTTCGGGCATGGTCTTGGTCAGGTAGCCCACCACCAGCATGGTGAAGCCGCCTTCCAGGAGCATGACCGGAATATGGGCCAGCACCAGGGTGGTGGCGGCCTGCACGAAGCCCTCGTCCGTAAGGCTTAAGGCCGTGGCTGTAAGGATTGCGGCCAGGAGCACGGACAGGGAGCCGCAGAGGAAGGCGCCCAAGGCGCGGGCGCGGCCGGTGCGCCGCAAGAGCGGGCCGCACAGGACCGAGCAGAGCACGGCCGGTGCGGCCATGTCGAAGGCGTTGACGCCCAGGGCGGTAAGGCCGCCGTACTGGAACAGCACGGCCTGGAGCAGCAGGCCCACCAGGATGGCCGGGAAGCTCGCCCAGCCCAGCACCGCGCCCAGCAGGCCGTTCAGAATAAGGTGCGCGCTGGAGGGGCCGATGGGAATGTGGATGAGCGAGCCCACGAAGAAAGCGGCGGAGAGAATGGCCACTGTGACCAGGCGTTCGTTGTCCAGCTTGCGCAGGCCGACGAAGGTGCCTGCGGCGGCAAGGGCCGCGCCTGCGAGCAGGATGGGGGCGGACAGGACTCCTTCGGAGATGTGCATCAATGGGCCTCGTGTAGTACTAAGTGACGATGTCCGGGCGAGGAATGCCCCGCCCGGAATACTTTCGCGTGGTTGGTGTTACTTCTTTGCGGTCTTGGGCGCAACAAACTCCAGCCACATAACGGCTCCGAGTTCGATCTTTTTGTCCTTGCCGTCCTTTTTGATGGTTTCGGACGCGTCGTTCAGCGCGGCGAAGCCCCACCAGCCGGCCCAAGGCGCCACGAAGTGGAACACGCCGCCTGCGTCTGTCTTCACCACCTGGGTGTTCATGTGATCGTTGGGCGCGGTGTACTTTTTATCCTTGTTGTAGAACTCAACCTCGACCTCGCAGCCCGCCACAGGCTTGCCGTCCAGCAGCACCTGGCCGCTGAAGATGTTCCCGGCATAGTTGCCGAAGGGCCGGGTCAGGGGCACGATCTCGGTCTTGAGGCCCAGGGGCTTGTCCCAGCCTTCCTCGTCGCCGAAGGCGGGCACGGCCACCTTGGTGATGTGCTGGATGAACTTGTCCTCCGCAGGCTCCCAGTAGGGCGCGGGAACGGTGTAGAAGGTGTACAGGCCTGGTTTCTTGGGGGCGAAGGCGCCCTGCCAGGCCTTGTGCCCCAGCACCTTGGCCTCCTTGAGGCCAGGCAGCAGGTCGGTCTTGCCCTCGGCGGAGACCACGGCGAATTCCAGCGGCTTGGCCATGTCCATGCCGTTCATCTCCATAGGGTGGATGAAGCTCACGTTCAGGGCGATGTTCGCTTTGGCCTTGTCCTCCACAACGCTCTGGGAGGGGATGACCATGCCGAAGTGGGCCTGGGCTGCCTGGGACATGCCGAGCAAAAGGGCCAGGCAAAGGGCGACGCGTTTCATTGAAAGCCTCCTTGGGGGGTGCGTGTTGCCGGAGCGAGGCCTTCAGGCGCGGCGTCCCGCCCTGTGCCCGCAGTCGGATATGTGCTCACGATGCGCTGCGCAGTTGAGTGCTTACCGAATCCGTAAACCTTTTGCAAGGACGAATCTGATAATCGTGTTACGCAACGCTGAATTTTTCCGGTTTTTGTTTCGGAGGCTGGTGCCGGAGCGGAGGAGGCGCTCAGGGGCTATGCGCGAGGCGCGGCGTGGAGCAGGCTTGTGATGCGCAGGGCGCGCAGTTTTTCGGCGGAGCGTTCGCCCTGGTCGCGGTCCTCCGGCGGCAGCTTCACGGCCAGGATGGCGGCAAGGTCCGCCTGCACCTGTGCGCCGTGGTCGCGGTTCTTGTCGGCCAGTTCCAGGCGGAACATCTCGCGCAACACGCCGCGGCTTTTGAGGCGCGTGAGCAGGTCCACGCGGGTGGAGGCCTTGAGCTCCGGGTAGTTCCCGGCCACCATGTGCCAGCGGGCGGCGTCGGCTCCGGCGTTGATGAGCCGTGTGGGCAGGCGCAGGCGCTGGCCCAGGGCCATGGCCAATTCCTCGCCGCGCTGGTCGTGGCCGTAGTGGCGGGGCAGAATGTCCGCAGGCGTGGTCACCTTGCCCAGGTCATGGCACAGGGCCATCCACACGCTCATGGCGTCGCCCGCCAGGCGGTCCATCACGCGCGCCGTGTGCTCCAGCACGCTGGCGTCGTGGTACTGGGGCGGCCCGGCCGGAATGGCCGACGCGCCGTCAAGCTCCGCCAGCCAGGGCAGGAGGCAGCCGGTGCGGTCCAGCAGGCGCAGGAACTCGCCCGGGCGTTCGCCCGCCAGGGCCTTTTGCACTTCCTGCCCCACGCGCTCGGCATAGGGTTCGGCCAGCGCGCCAGAGGCCGCCACGCCGCGCATGGACGCGAGGAGTTCCGGGTGGGCGCTCAGGCCCGGCATCTGCGCGCAGAAGCGGGCCGCGCGGATGGCGCGCAAGGGATCGTCGGACAGGGATGAGGCCGAGGCCGGGCGCAGCACGCGGGCCTGCAGGTCCTCCAGCGCCGTGGGGTGGCAGAACAGGCGGCCCGTATCGTCCATGGCCATGGCGTTGATGGTGAAGTCGCGCAGGGTCAGGTCTTGCTCCAGCGTCTGCGCGCGGCCGAAGCTGTACTCCTGGTGGTCCAGGATGAACACCGGGAAGGTCTTGCCCACGGGCTTGGCCGTGGGGTGGGCGGCAAGGAAATCCTCGACAGTGGCATCAAGCACAAGGTAATCCCTGTCCCTGGCGGGCAGCCCCAGGAGCATGTTCCGAACGGCCCCGCCAACGAGAAGTATGCGCATTGCGCCATGCTAGCAGCATGCGCGCCGGAAAGAAAGCCGCCACAGGCCCGACCTGCCGGGGCGAGGAACCCATGCCCAGAGATTTCTTCCTGCTTTCCAATGGGCTTGCCGAACTGGCGCAGCCCGTCACCGCTGCCGCGTTGGCGGAGGCGCACCCCCTGTGGCGGGCCGACCTGGCCGCCCTTGGCGAAATTTCATCCATGCCCGGAGCGTTCGCCAGCGACGGCGTGCTGCTGTGCGGCCCTTGCGCCAGCACAATGGACGTGGCGCGCGAACTGGTGGGCCTGGGCGTTCTTGGGCCTTGGGGCAGCGTCATCACCCCAATGC
>NZ_DATMYK010000256.1:0-10732 GCF_035560995.1 Humidesulfovibrio sp.
GTCCAGGGCCACGGCGAGTTTCTTGATCTCGGCGCGTTCGCCGCGGATCTGCACGCGGGAATTGTCCCAGTCTGCGGCGTAGGCCTCCGGCGCAAGGGCGCGGATGCGGGAGAGGGCCTTGTCTGCGTTCATTTTAGTCCCCCAAAACGCGTAGATGCTCCCGTAGGGTTTCCCCCTGGGAGCATCTGCGTTCGCCTGCACAAGTCCGGGCGGTAAATTTGGCGGCCTTCGCTGCGGCGCGTCTGGTCAATGTGCGTCCTTGGTGCGTCCTGCTGGAACGTCCGGGGTAGCGGGCTTGAAAACGATATCGTCGTCCGGCCGGAACCATTCTCCGGCTGGCGGCCAGTGTCGTCTGGTGGGCCAACCAGGGCTCGAACCTGGGACCATCCGGTTATGAGCCGGGGGCTCTACCAACTGAGCTATTGGCCCGAAAACCGTCTGAGCAGAACTGCATAGCTTGGGCGCGGCCCGTTGTCAAGCCGGGTTTTCCGGCTCCGCGTCTCCGGGGGCGTCAGCCCTGGCGCGCCAGGCGCTCGATGAGCCCTAGCGCGTTAAGCGCTCGATGAGCCCCGTAGTCGAGTAGCCGGGCAAGAGCGGCAAGCTCACCACCCGGCCGCCGTCGGCCTCCACAAGGTCGCGCCCCACGATGCGCGACACGTCCCAGTCGCCGCCCTTGACCAGCACCTGCGGCCGCACGGCGCGGATGAGTTCCAGCGGCGTGTCCTCGTCAAAGAGCACGATGAAATCGACGCTGGCCAGCCCGGCCAGCACAAAGGCGCGTTCGGCCTCGCTGTTCACCGGGCGCTTTGGGCCGGGCAGTTCGCCCTTGATGCGCCTGACCGAGGCGTCGGAATTGAGGCCCAGGATGAGGCCGTCGCCCAGGGCGCGGGCGCGGGCCAGCAGGTCCACGTGGCCGGGATGCAGAATGTCGTAGCAGCCGTTGGTGAACACCAGACGATAGTCCGGCGGCAGCGCGGCCCGCTTGGCCAGAAATTCCGGCAGGGTCAGGATTTTGGGATGGCTGAGGGTGGTCATGGGCGCTCCCCCTAGCTTTTGGGCTGCAGGTGCTCGGTGTGGCCCATGATGGACAGCTCCAGCCAGTCGTAGCCGAAGTCGAGGCAGGCCTCCTCGTCGTGCAGCACGTCCTCGCGCCGGGCGTCGGTCATGTCCAGGCGGTCCATGAGGTGCGAGCCCACCAGGAAGCGCTGGAAGTCGTCCGGCTGGTACAGGGCCAGGCCGCTCATGCCCGCCTGCTGGCTGTTCATGTGCCGCCCGGTGTCTTGCTCGAACTGGCGCAGGTCCGAGGCCAGGGCCATGAAGCGGTCGTTGGCGCTGTTGTAGCTGTCCAGGCCCTGGTCGGTCATCCAGGTGGCGGTGTTCCACTGGCTGGCCTCGGCAAAGCCCTTGCAGTGGGCCTCGCGCAGGACGAAGATCTGCTGCTGCACTCCGCCGGGGCAGGGGCGGGTGGCCCGGCCGAGCGGATAGGTGCGGCAGGCAGAGGGGCGGTTTTCGTATACCGCGCAGGCGTTGTTGTGCGAGAAGGGGCAGCGCTTGGCCTCGGTGTCCTGCATGTGCATCTGCAGCATGGGCAGGCCGATGCCGGGCATGGCCGTCAGGTCCGCATACTCGTGCACGAAGTCGCGCGAGGCCTGGCCCGTGCTGCGCCGCAGGCGCAGGGCGTCGTAGGGGGTGAGCATGAGGTCCAGCGCGGAGCAGCAGGCCCCGAAGCAGCTCACCCCGGCGTGGCAGGCGAAGCGGAAGCCCTGGCCCGGGGCCAGTTCCTCGTGCTCGTTCAGAAACTGCTGGCTCTTGTCGTCATCGGGCTGGGTCATGTGGGGTCTCCGGTCCGGTCCAGGAGCGCGAAGGCCCCGGCCGCGGCCTCGCCAAGCCGCTGGGCCTGGGCTGCGATGAAGCCCGCGATCTCTTCGCGGGAGTGCATGGTCTGCATCTTGTAGCGGTTGCCCTGGGCGTTGGACGAGGCGTCGCCTTCCTGCCCCCGTGAACCCTGGGCCGCCAGGCCGGAGCGTTTGCGGTGCCGCACGCGCAGGTGCCCCTGGCACACGGCCGCGCGGCCCGTGGCCAGCATGCGCAGGTCGCGCTCGAAGTCGTCGTACTGCGAGGGGCCGAGCGCCAGGGAGAAGGTTCCCACGGCGTCGAAGGCCGCGCGCCGGAACAGGTGGCAGCAGCCCGTCACCGAGGCGCAGGGGCTGATGAAATCGAACAGGCCCCAGTCCGGGCCCTGCAAGTGCGCGTCGCACAGGCGGAAAGGATTGGGCGTCAGGCTCTGGAAGTCCACGTCCGGCCGGTCGCTTGTCGCCTCGGGCGGGATGACCAGGTGCCCGGCCACGTTCTGCAGCAGGTGCGGGGCTTGGTGGTCCGCCACCTTGCAGCCCACCACGCCCGCGTCCGGGTGCGCCCGGAGGGCCGCGCCCAGGCGTTGCAGCCAGTCCGGCGGCAGCGTCACGTCGTCGTCCAGGTAAATGAGCGTTTCGGCCGCCTTGGCTTCCGGCGTGGCGGCCAGCCAGTTTCGCGCCGCGGGCGCGCCGATGTTCACCGGCAGGTCCACGCGCAGGAAGGCGTCGCCCAGGCGTTCCGCCCAGGCGTCCAGCACCTGGGCGGTCTTGTCCGTGCTGCCGTTGTCCAGCACCATGATGCGCGCGCGGCCGCCGCCCGCGCAGGAAAGATCGGACGCGGCCAGACAGGCCAGGGTGGCGTCCAGGTCGTCGGCCTTGTTCCAGGAATAGAGCAGCACAAGGGCCGGGCCGGGCACCGGGGCGAGCTGCCGGCGCAGGCCGGACTCGGCGTCGGTCGCCACCTGGGCCAGGGCGGCCTGCCAGGGGGCCGCGCGCAGGCAGTCGCGCAGAAGCGGCAGGGCGGCGGCGTCCTCGCCCGCCGCAAGCAGCGCCAGCCCGGCGCGCGCGGCGGCAAAGGCCGGGCCGTAGGCCTCCTGCAAGGGGTGCAGGTCGCTCATTAGTTCATGCAGGCAAAATTCGGCGTCCCTGCGCAGAAAGGCGGATTGGGCGGAAAGGATGCGCGCGGCCGGGGCCAGCCCGGGCATGGCGGAAAGGCCTTCCAGGGCCGCAGTCTCCAGGGCGCGGGCAAGCTCGGCCTCGCCGCTGTAGAGCGCCAGCGCCAGGGCCTTTTCGCGCCAGAACAGGCCGTCCGGATCCTTGGCCACCTGCGCGGCCAGGAACTCGGCCAGCTTGGGCGTGTCGCGCCTTTGCGCCAGGCGCTCGAAGTAGGCCAGACCGCTCTCCTTGGCCTCGGGCATGCGCCAGCGCCCGGCCACGGCGGAAAGCCCGGCGCGCGCTGCCTCGGAAAGGGGCAGGTCGCTTGCGCTCAAAATTTCCGCCGCCAGCGGGCCGGAAAGGGGATTCTCGCCAAAGGCCCAGAGCAGGATGTCCGCCGCCAGGGCGTACAGCCGGGCTTTTTCGTCTGCGTCGCCCTCGGCCCGGGCCAGGCGCAGGCACTGCGCACCGGCGAGGGCCAGGTGCCGCCAGCCTGTGGAGGCCAGCGCCAGCCGCTGCCGAACGGTTTCCGGCAGGGCGGACCAGGACCCGGCTAACGATGCTGGCATGGCGGCGCCTCGCTCAACGGCTGCAGGGATTCCTCCGCAGCCACTTGTTTGGCCAGGGCCTCGATGGGCAGTGGCTCGAACAGGGCCTCGCCGAAATAGACGCGCATGAGGGTGAGGGTTTTGGCCGCGTTGCCCAGGTGGCGCGTCACCAGCCGCCGGTTGATGCGTCCCATGCGCAGCCGCAGGGCCGGATCTTCGGCCAGCTTGGCCACGGCGTCGGCCAGGCCGGAAACGTCCTCGGCCGGGCGCAGGCAGCCGTTGACCCCGTCGTGCACCAGCTCCGGCATGCCGCCCACGGCCGTGCAGACCACGGGCAGGCAGCAGGCGAAGCCCTCGAGCAGCACGTTGGGCAGGCTCTCCTGGCGGGAGGGCAGGATGAGCACGTCCGCGGCTTCCAGCTCGGCCAGCACGGCCTCGTGCGACAGGTGGCCGGGCAGGCGCAAGCGGTTCTTCAGTTGCGCGGTGACGAGGTTTTCGAAGGAGCGCATGTCGCGCACGCCCGCGCCCACGAACTCCAGATCGCGCACGCCGCGCTCCACCAGCTCCGCCGCCACGCGCAGGAACACGTCAAAGCCCTTGGCCGGGCCCTCGTTGCCCACGTAGAGCACGCGGCAGCCGCGTTTCTTGCGGGCCTGGCGCTCCGGCGGCAAAACGCCGTCCTCCGGCAGGAAGGAGTTGTACACAAGGCGCAGGCGGTTTTGCGGCACCTGGTACTTGCGCAGCACCTCGGCGCAGACCTGGGAGTTCACCGTCACGCCCTTGGCCATGAGGCAATAGAGCGCGAAGATGGTGTTGGGCGCGAAGATGACGCCCCGGTTGATGAACAGGCTGAAGCGCGCGCCCTTCATCTTGGCGATGGCCGCGCTCTTGTAGGCCCGCGCGTGGAAGGTGTGCACCACGTCGGCCTCCACCTTCCCGGCCAGCCCGGCCACAAAAGACGCAGCCTGCACGTACTGGCGGAAGCCGCCGTATTCCACCAGCTCGATGGGATTCTCGCCGCCGGTGAGCGGAGTGAGCGCCGCGCGGATTTCCGAGCCGGGCGGGATCACCGCCGTGACGCGCAAGCCGCTTTCGCGCATGCCCAGGATGTTGTTCACCATCTGCCTGCTGCCGCCGGAAAGCTTGTCCGAGTCGGTCATGTACAGCACGCTCTTCACTTCCGGCCTTTTGCGCAGGAACTTGAAGAAGAAGCGGGCCGAGAGGGAGCCGGAGTACATGCGCAGGCGGCTTCTCACCCAGGCGCCGTCCTTGGTCTTGCCCACGCCGATGCGGTAGATGCGCATGGGGTCGGCGTCTTCGGTGTTGGCGCTGCGCTCCAGGGTATAGGCGGCGGTGAATCCGGCTTCCCTGGCGCAGGCCTCGGAAAGCTCGTCGTATTGGCCCCAGGGCCAGCAGAAGTGCTGCTCGTCGCCATACCCGTTGATCTCGCGGATGCGCTCGTAGCAGCGGCGGAAGTCCGCCAGGCAATGGGCCCGGCGTTCGGCGTCGGTCCTGCGGCGGTAGTACACGCCGCCGCCTGTCTGGGCGCTGCCTTCCACAGGCCAATAGCCGTTGTACACGTAGCTGCTGCCCGTCTCGAACAGCGGCAGCCGGGCCGCCTCCGGCGCGTGGCGCATGTGCGCGGGGTAGATGCCCGTGGCGCTCCAGTGGGCGTGGGCGTCGCCGAACTCCGCGGTCTTCACCAGGCTGCGGAAGGTTCCCTGGTGCCGGGCGCTGTGGCCGTGCACCTCGAAGCCGAAGTCCGCGATCATGGCCTTGAGCTCGGCTTCGTTCATGAACTGGGAGCGGTCGTCCGCGCCGAGCACCAGGCGGAAGGAGTCCGGCGCGCTCAGAAGCTCCGGGCCGCCCGCCCCGGGGGGCAGCTGGGGGCGCTTTTCGCCCTGGCCGATGAAGTCCGTGACGCAGAAGAAGGTGGCCGTCATGCCGTACTTGGCCAAAAGCGGCGCGGCCAGGGTCCAGTTGCTCAGGTGGCAGTCGTCGAAGGTGAGCACGCAGGCCTTCTTCGGCAACGGGGCGAGACCCTTGAGCCCGGCCACCAGTTCGCGGCCGGAAATGGTGCGGAAGCCCGCGTCCCGTATGGCCGCGAGGTGCTCCTCGAAGCGCCGGGGCGAGTGGCCGTCCACGTCGCTGACATTGTGGTAGCAAAAGACCGGAATGCTTGTTGGCACGTATGACTCCTGCCCAAGCCTGCTACCAGATGCCGCGCCGACACGCAAACATGGGCCGCCCGCCGAGGGTGGCGGACGAAAAATAGATAATGTTCCTGGGCGTTGTCCAAAGCCGACTATGGCCCGGCCTCTATTGATAATCTCTGCGGATGGGGCTACAAGCGCAGGGTATGTCAGAGCGGACGATCCTCTTCATTGCCGAGCCGCAATCCGTCAGCGGCATCTTCCCCGCCCTGCGCGACGCCGGGGTGCAGGCTGGCGTGGCCGACGGCCTGAACTCCGCCCTGACCTTCCTCAAACGCTCGCAGCCCGCGCTCATCTTCTCACGCCCCAGCATGCCCGGCTACGACGCCCTGGCCCTGCTTTCCCGTCTGGCCGAACTGGGCGACGCCGGCGAACCCAAACCCCCGGTGATCATCTTCTCTCGCTCCGGCAGCGCGGAGGAAGCGCAGAAATACCTGGAGCTCGGCGCGCGCGACTACTGGCTGGAGCCCCTGGCCTGGGAAAAAATCCACCTGGTGCTGCCCCCGCCCGACGACACCCCGGCCTATGACGACGCGCCCCGGCACGGCTCGTCGCGCCTGGCCTCCAATTCGTCCGGCCATTCGGGCGCGGTGCGCTTGGCGTCCAATTCTTCCGGCGGCTATGGTTCCGCCGCCACGCGCCTGGCCTCCAACGCCTCGGCCTCCGCTTCGGGCCACGGGGCGCGGCTCATGTCCAATGCCGCGGCCACGGGCGTCTCCAAAACCGCCAGCGCCCCGCAGGATCCGCCCGCCGGGCGCTTCCAGATCATCGGCCGGCACCCGGCCGTGCAGCGCGTGCTGGCCCTGGCCCGGCAGGTGGCGCGCAGCAAGGCCACGGTGCTCATCAGCGGCCCCAGCGGCACGGGCAAGGAAATGTTCGCCCGCTTCATCCACCACAATTCCGACCGCGCCCGCGAGCCCTTCGTGGCCATCAACTGCGCCGCATTGCCCGAGCACCTGCTGGAATCGGAGCTCTTCGGCCACGAGAAGGGCGCCTTCACTGGAGCCATCAACCGCAAGCTGGGCAAGTTCGAGCTGGCCCAGGGCGGCACCATCCTGCTGGACGAGATCACCGAAATGGACCTGGCCCTGCAGGCCAAGCTGCTGCGCGTGCTGCAGGAGGGCGAGATCGACCGCGTGGGCGGCGTGGAGACCATCAGCGTGGACGTGCGCGTGCTGGCCACCACCAACCGCGACATTGAGCAGACCGTGCGCGAGGGCAAGTTCCGCCAGGACCTGTTCTACCGCCTGAACGTCATCCCCTTGCGCCTGCCCGCCTTGTCCGAGCGCGGCGGCGACGTGCTCATCCTGGCCGAATATTTCGCGGGCAAGTACGCCGCAGCCTACGGCATGGGCCCTCAGGTCTTTGCCGAGGAAGCGCGCTCCTGGCTGGCCTCCTACGATTGGCCGGGCAATGTGCGCGAACTCCAGAACCTCATGGAGCGCGCCGTGCTGCTGGCCCAGGGCGGGCCCATCCAGCAGCGGCACTTCCTGCTCGATGGCGACACCTGGGGCATAGACCTTCCCGAGGACGAGGCCCTGGCGGCGGCCCACGGCGGGTGCGCCCCGGCCTCTTCCTCCGCCGCGCCCGCCCCGCCCGTCTTGTCTGGCGCCGGGCCGGACGGCCTGAGCCAGCCCGCGCCGCCCGCCACGCTGAAGGAAGCCGTGTCCGTCATGCCCCTGCACGAGATGGAAAAGCAGCTCATCCTGAAAAGCCTGGACGAGACCAGCGGCAACCGCACCCTGGCCGCGCAGCTCCTCGGCATCTCCGTGCGCACCCTGCGCAACAAGCTGAACGAGTACCGGGAGCAGGGGCTGGAAGTTTAGGAATTTCTCTGGGGCGTCGCCTCAGGCCCCGTTGGGGGCCGACTGCGTTGGGACATGTTGAGGTCCGCGCTCTCGCTTCCCTCGCATTTTTACAACCGGGGCGCGCAGGGCTTGCGGATTCTCTCAGGCTGGACTATCCGCGCCTGGACGGACCATGTTCCATGCTTATGTTTGCCTGACCACTTTGGAATGACCGCTTGTGGGCTGCCGGGCAGCGAAGTCTGCCCGGCAGCCCACAAGCGTACTGGGATCCCAAAGGGCGCATGCCCTTTGGCGGGGTGCAGGGGCAGCGCCCCTGCCGGGGTCAAGGGGCGGAGCCCCTGGCCTTGCACCCGCAACATAGAATCGCACCGTTTGGAGTTTCAATGCGCCTGTACAACACCCTTGGCCGCGCCAAGCAGGAATTCGTCCCCCAGCGCGGCAACGCCGTGTCCATGTATGTCTGCGGCATCACGGCCTACGACTTCTGCCATATCGGCCACGCGCGCAGCGCCGTGGTTTTCGACGTCCTTGTGCGCTACCTGCGCCACAAAGGCTATGACGTCACCTTCGTGCGCAACTTCACGGACGTGGACGACAAGATCATCAAGCGCGCCAACGAAGTGGGCGTGAGCTCGCAGGAGATCGCCGAGAAGTTCATCGGCGAATTCTACGTGGACATGGACGCGCTGGGCGTTCTGCGCGCGGACGTGGAGCCCAAGTGCACGGAGCACATCGCGGAGATGATCGCCCTCACGCAGGGGCTCATCGAAAGCGGCCACGCCTACGCCACGCAGAGCGGCGACGTGTATTTCAAGGTGCGCAGCTTCCCGGACTACGGCAAGCTCTCCGGCCGCAACATCGAGGACCTGGTTTCCGGCGCGCGGGTCGAGCCGGGCGAGGAAAAGCTGGACCCCCTGGACTTCGCCCTGTGGAAGGCGGCCAAGCCGGGCGAACCCTCCTGGGAAAGCCCGTGGGGCCTGGGCCGTCCGGGCTGGCACCTGGAGTGCAGCGCCATGAGCGAGAAGTACATGCCCCTGCCGCTGGACATCCACGGCGGCGGCCAGGACCTGTCCTTCCCGCACCATGAGAACGAGATCGCCCAGAGCGAGGCGGCCACCGGCAAGGAGTTCGCCAAGTTCTGGGTGCACAACGGCTTCGTGCAGATCAACTCCGAGAAGATGTCCAAGTCCCTGGGCAACTTCTTCACCATCCGCGACATCCTGGCCAAGTTTCTGCCCGAGACCCTGCGCTACTTTCTGTTGACCATGCATTACCGCAGCCCCCTGGATTTCTCCTTCGACGCCTTGGAGGAGAATGAGAAGGGCGTGCGCCGCATCTACACGGCCCTGGCCCAGGTGGACGCCGCGCTGGCCGGGACCAAGTGGTCCAAGACCCCGCTGCCCCAGGACATCCTGGACGAGCAGGCCGGGTACGAGCAGGGCTTTGTGGACGCCTTCGAGGACGACCTGAACACCGCCGCCGCCCTGGGGCACCTGTTCGGCATGGTGCGCCTGGCCGGGCGCATTCTGGAGGACAAAGCTCTGCGCAAGGCCGAGGCCGGGCGCGACCTGCTTGCGCGCATCCGCGCCGAGGTGGCCAAGTGGTCCACGGTGCTGGGCGTGTTCGGCCTGGAGCCGGAAGCCTTCCTGGCGTCCCTCAAGGCCTGCCGGGCGGAGCGCGCGGGCATCGAGCCGGCCAGGGTCGAGGCCCTGCTGGCCGAGCGCCTGGAGGTTCGCAAGAACAAGGATTTCGCCCGCTCCGACGCCATCCGCGACGAACTGGCCGCCATGCAGGTCGAGGTCAAGGACACCCCGCAGGGCCAGACCTGGGACGTCCTCTAGGCCTCAAGGAACGCCATGCCCTTTCTGACCCTGCTCGCCATCGCCGTGGCGCTGGCCATGGATGCCTTCGCCGTGGCGCTGGCCACGGGCATCTGCCTGCGCCAGGCCAAGGCCGCGCAAACCCTGCGCATGGCCGGGGCCTTCGGCCTGTTCCAGGCCCTCATGCCCATCGCGGGCTGGCTGCTTGGCCTGTCCGTGCGCGAGTACATCGAGTCCTACGATCACTGGATCGCCTTCGCACTGCTGGCCTTTGTGGGCGGCAAGATGATCTGGGAGAGCTTCGCCTCCAAGGATGACGACGAGGCCTGCGCGCCCAAGGATCCCACCCAGGGCATGCAGCTGCTCATCCTGGCCGTGGCCACCAGCATCGACGCCCTGGCCGTGGGCCTGTCCTTCGCCGTGCTGGGCGAGGCCATCTGGATGCCCGCCCTGGTCATCGGCGTGGTCTGCTTCCTCATCACCGCCCTGGGCATGAAGATCGGCTGCATGGCCGGGCATGTCTCCGCCGTCAGCCGCTACGCCGAGATTCTCGGCGGCGTCACCCTCATCGGCATTGGGCTGAAAATCCTGTTGGACCATCAGGTGTTGTAGCCGCCGCGTCCTTTGGGCGTCGGCAAGGGGCTCCGCCCCTTGACCCCGCCAGGGGGTATGCACCCCCTGGACCCGCAGCGCCGGATGCCGCGCCCGCAAAGCCGGGCGGCGCATCCGGCGGAGTCGTTTCGGGGGCTAGGTTTCGTTGCGGTCAGGCTCGGCGGGAATGGGGAGTTTTCGTTCCGGCATGCGGGCGGGCACTTACGCCTTGACCTGCGCCCGCGCCGGAGCTAGGCGCTTGCCCACGGGCCGAGCGCCCGCGGAGCACACATGCAGACCCCCCGCCCCCCCTTGTTCACCTTCCGCTTCCTGGCCTTGTGCCTGTTCATGCTGCTGGCCTACTGCAACATTTCTGTTTTTTACAATCTGTATCCGTACCTGGAGTCCCTGGGGGTGCCGCAGGCCTGGCGCGGGGCCATCATCGGCTCGTCGTCGCTGGCGACCATCGCCGGGTTCCTGCTGTTCACGCCCAAGCTGACGGAACGCACCGCGCCCTGGGCCATCTTCCTGGGCATCGGTCTGTTGATCGGCTGCGGGGTGGGGTATTTGTTCGAGACGGACGTGCCGGGGCTGTTCGCCCTGCGGCTGATGAACGGGGTGGGCATCGCGCTCATGACGGCCTCGGCCACCACGCTTCTGGTGACGAGCATCGCGCCGGAGCGCAGCGGGCAGGCCTTTGGCGTGTATTCCATCGCAGCGCTTGTGCCGTACTCCATCGTGCCC
>NZ_DATMYK010000257.1:0-3923 GCF_035560995.1 Humidesulfovibrio sp.
CGGACCCCCTCGGCGGCAAGCTGTCCCGCCAGGGTGAGCCCCATGCCGCCAAGCCCGCCGGTGATGACCACGCAAGCCTCCGGCGAAAGGGCCGGGAAGGCGGCGGCGGACGCAGCAAGGGGCGCAAGGCCGCGCACGCGCAGGCTTCCGTCCGCGTCGACGACGCAGGGGCCGTCCAGGCGGCCAAGGCCGTCCAAGAGCGTGCGCAGGGCTTCCGGCGTCTGCGCCGCCAGCTCCACGTAGGCGCTTGAAATCAGCGGTTCTTCCTGGGGCAGGCACAACAGGGGCCCCAGCAAGAGGGCCTGTTCCGGCGCGGAACCGACGCTCAGGAGCCCGCCGTCGGCCACGGCGGTGACGCGCAAGGGACTGCGCAGGCGGGCCCGGCAGATCTCCTGCAACAGGTTGGCGAAGGGCCAGGTCGCATCGCCAGGCGAAGGCAGGTGCACGATGTGGCGGATTTCGCCGTGCGCGATCTCTTGGGCCAGGGCCTGGCGTCCGGCGTCCGTCTCCGGCAGATCGCGCCTCAGTCCGGCGCGCGCGGACAGGGCTTCCCCAAGGGCTCCGCCGCCCGCGCCGAGCAGCAGGAACGCGCCTTCCGAAGGCGGCGCCGCAAGCGGCGGTCCGGAGGGCACCCAGTCCTCGGCGTAGAGCAGCGGGCGCGTTCCGGCGGCGTCCTGGCCATCGTCCAGGCCATTGCCCGGGCCATCGCCCTGACCATTGGCCTCGTCCGGCCGGGCCTGGGCGAGCGAGAGGAACAGCATGCCGTTCAGCTCGGCCAGCACGTTGCCGCCAGGGTCCATGACCGTGCAGCGCGCCGTGACCATGCCGGGCTGCCTGTCCGTTATCTCCACATGGGCCAGGACGCGGGCGGGCAGCGGGCGGTGCAGGCGCAGTTCCGCGCAACGGGCGGGCACGTAGCCGGACAAGCCGTGCAGGGCCAGGCTTGCGGCCACGTCCAGCATGGCCGGGTGCCAGCGGAAGCTGTGCAGGTCGTGCCGGAAGGCCTCGGGCAGCTCCACCCGCGCCAGCAGGCGGCCGCCGTCGCCGGAAACCAGAAGCTCCTGGCGGCAGAGCCAGCGCTCGCCCACGCTGACCGGCCCCAGGTCGCCCCGCGCTTCAAAGGCGCGCAGGCCTTGGCGCAGGGAGGCGAGATCCAGCGCGGGCGGCTGCGCCGGGGCGAGGGGCCGCACTTCGGCGCTGGCCGCCACGCTCCACGCCGCGCCATCGTAATGATGCACTTCCACGGACAAGCCTTCGCCGCGCTCCTGCACCAGCAGCGTGGCCCGGCTGCCCGGAACAGAGGTCACGGGCCTGCGCCAGCGCAAATCCGCAATGCGCAGCGGCAATCCGCCCGCAACGCCGCCGATGAGGTCCGGCATGGCCATGCCCACAAGGGTGGGCACGCCGTTCAGGCGGTGCTCCGCCACGGGCCAGAACTCGGGCCGGTCGATGCCGATTTCATAGGCATCGCCCGCGGGCGTGCGCGTGGGGCCAAAGAGGAATTTCTCCGCAAACCTGGGCCACAGCGGCACGCGGGCCAGGGGCGTGGCGGGCAGGTGCGCCCGGTGCAAGGGGCGGCCTGCGGGCCAGACGAGCGCCTGCCCGTTCAGGAAGGCCTGGGCCGCGGCCTCCGCCTGTTCCCGCGTGGCGCAGGCGGCGGACGCGGCCGGAGCGTCCTCACCGGTTCCGCGCCGCTGCCGCCCGGCGCAGACGGCCGGGACGTCCTCGTTGAGAGCCTCCAGCAACTCCTGACGGGACTGCGCGACGATGGCCGCGCGCAGTTCCAGATGTTCACGGCCCGTCGCCAGGGTGGCGGCGACGGCATGCAGAGGCAGGGCCTCGTCGCGGGCCAGGGCCTTGCGCAGGCTCTGGCGGCATTCGCGCAAGCCCTGCTCGTCCTGGGCGGAAAGAGGCACGCAGAACCACGCGCCGTCATCCTCGGGCAGCACGGCTGGCGCATGCTCCGCGACGACGACGTGCGTGTTCACGCCGCTCAGGCCGAAGGCGCTTACGCCGCAGCGCCAGGGGCGCTCCGCCTGCGGCAGCGGGGTAAGGGCCTGGGGCACCCGCACCGGGGCGGCGGCGAAATCGATGTGCGGATTGGGCCGCGTAAAATGCGGCTGCGGCGGCACAAGGCCCTTCTCCAGGCACAGCACGGCCTTGGCCAGGCCCACAGCCCCGGCGGCGGCGTCCAGGTGCCCCAGGTTGCCCTTCACGGAGCCGATGGGAGCCTTGTCCAACCGGCGTGCTCCCGTCTGGGCGAAGGCCCGGCTCAAGCCCTCTATCTCCACCGGATCGCCGAGGATGGTGGCCGTGCCGTGGGCTTCGAAGAAGCTGATGTCCGCCAGGGAGACCTTGGCGTTCGCCGCCGCCTGGGCGATGACCGCGGCCTGGGCATCCGGATTGGGCGCGGCGATGCTGGAGGCTCTGCCGTCCTGGTTCACGGCGCTGCCCGCGATGACCGAGCGGATGGCGTCGTGGTCGCGCAGGGCGTCGTCAAGGCGCTTGAGCACGAACACGGCCGCGCCCTCGCCCGCGCCCACGCCGTCGGCTTCGGCGTCGAAGGTCCTGGTCCGGCCGGAGGTGGCCTCGATGGTGAAGGCCTTGTCGGCCTTGATGGGCAGGTCGATGGTGTGCGCCCCGCCCACGAGCGCCACGCAGCATTCACCCCGGCGCAGGCTGGCGCAGGCGTCGTGCACGGCCTTGAGCACAGAGGAGCAGGCCGTGTCGACCATGGCCGCGGGGCCGCTCCAGTTCTTGAGGTGGCTCAGGCGCGCCATCATGTTGGAGGGCACGTTGAGCAGGTAGATCTGCTCCGCCTGATCCGGGAAGGCCCTGCCCACCGCGTCCTGGAACAGCCGGTACGGGCTTGCGCCCACAAAGACGCCCACTGCGGCGTCCTCAAGGGCCGCGCCGCCGTAGCCCGCGTCGTCCAGGGCCCGCAGCGCGGCCTCCAGGAACACGCGCTGTTTGGGGTCGAACAGGCTGGCGTCGCCCGGAGACATGCCGAAACGCTTGCAGTCAAAGGACGAAATGTCGGAAAGATACGCGGCCTCGCGCAGCTTCGAGGCGTCGAAGGCGTAGCCCACGGCCTCGAAGATCTGGCGCACCTCGCGCTGGCGCTTTTCCGGCAGGGGCACGTTCTTGTCAGCGCCAGCGGCCAGATCGTCCCAGAAGCGCTCCGTGTCCTCGTAGTCGCCGATGCGCACGGCCATGCCGATGATGGCCACGGGTGCGTCCTGCGCGACTGATGCGGAAACCGGCCGCCCGTCGCCGTGCGCCTGCTTCGCCTGGCCTGTTTGCTCAATGAGCTGCGCCTGGGCCCGGATGCTGCTCGCCGAGAACAGGCTGGCCAGGGTGAACACGCCGGGCCAGCGCTCCTCCAGCAGGGCGTGCAGCTGCACGAGGAGCAGCGAGTTGCCCCCGGCCTCGAAAAAGCCCAGGTCCGCGCCGCGCACGTCCACCTCAGGCATCACCCGCCGCCAAAGGGCGGCCACCGCGCCCTGCAGGGCGCCTTCCTCCGCCACCCCGGCGGCGGCGGAACTGCCGGGCGCAAGCTGCGCCCCTTTGAGACGTTTGCGGTCCGCCTTGCCGGAAGGGCTCAAGGGAATCTCGGCCACGGTGTGGAACAACGCCGGAATCATATACTCCGGCAGGATGTCGGCCAATTCGTCGCGAATGCCGCGCAGGGTCGGCGCCGCATTCCCGCGCGGCAGCAGGAAGGCCTCCAGCGCGTCGTGCCCGCCCACGCGGCAGGCCCGCACCACGGCCTGGGCCACGCCCGCGCAACGACCGAGGGCCGCCTCCACCTCGCCCAGCTCGATGCGGTGTCCGCGCACCTTGACCTGGTCGTCGTTCCTGCCCAGGTACTCGATGCTGCCGTCCGGCAGCCAGCGGCCAAGGTCCCCGGTGCGGTACATGCG
>NZ_DATMYK010000258.1:0-20802 GCF_035560995.1 Humidesulfovibrio sp.
GATCAGTTCCGGGCTCACGGGCGGGCTCCTTCACCCGTGGGGGCGGCCGCATCCTCGCCCGCGCCGGGGCAGTCCGCCGGGCCCTTGGCCGGGCGCTTCAGGCTCACGGAATAGGTGAGGAAGAACTGGCCGGCCAGCACGCACAGCAAGATGGCCCCTTCCATGATGGGCCCGAAGGCCGCCGGAATCTGGAGCTCCAGCTGCATCACCTCTCCGCCAACGCGGAAGGCGGCCAGCAGGTAGGCCGTGAAGGCGATGGCCCAGGGCTTGAGCCGCGCCAGCCAGGCCACCACGATGGCCGTGTAGCCGTAGCCCACCATGACGGTGGGCTGCAAACGGCCCAGGGTGGCCGAGGTCTCGATGCTGCCGGCAAGACCGGCCAGCGCGCCGCCCAGGCCCATGACGAAAAACACCAGGAAGCTGTAGGGCAGCTGGGCATAGCGCGCCACGCGCTCGCCTTCGCCGCAGGCGGCCAGCTCGAAACCCAGGCGCGTGCGCGACAGGAACACGCTGTAGGCGATGCCCGCGATGGGGCAGGCCAGAAGTCCCCAGTGCAGCTTGCCCAGCACTCCGGGCGCGATGCGCGCGATCTGCCCGCCGGAAGCGAACTCCGCCGTCATGGGGAAACCGAAGCTCGCCGCGTCCTTCCACACGCCGAAGACCAGATACTCGAGAAACAGGATGCCCACGTAGTTCAGCATGAGCGAGGAGATGACCTCGCTGACGCCCAGGCGCAGGCGCAAGGCGGCCGGAATGGCCCCCCAGGCCGCGCCCGCCGCCATGGCCGAGAGGAACATCAGCGGCATGAGCAGCGCGCCGGGCAGCCCGGGGAAAGTGAGCGCCGCCCAGGTGGCTCCCACCGCGCCCAGGGCGAACTGGCCCTCGGCCCCGATGTTCCAGATCTGCATGCGGAAGGACAGCGCCACGCCGAGGGCGCACAGGAAAATCGGAATGGCCTTCACCAGACCATCCAGAAGAGAATAGCCCTGCCCGAAGGCCCCCCGGAAGAGGATGGCCAGACCGCCCAGTCCGGGCTTGCCGGACAGGGTCAACAGCAGGGCGCACACAAGAAAAGCCAGGGCCAGGGCGCCCAGGTACACGACCAGGACGCCCCAGCCCAGGGGCTCTTCACGTTTGCGGATGACGAGGTTCACGCGGCTCCTAACTTGGCGGCTCCTACTGGACGCTGCCCACCACGCCTTCGACGAACCAGGTCATGCCGAGAAGCTCCTTGTCCTCGGCCTTGACGCCGGCGGCGATCTTCACCTGGCCGGCCTGGTCCTTGATGGGGCCGACGAAGACCTTGTCCTCGCCCTTCTTGAACAGTTCCTTCTGGGCGTTGACCTTGTCCTGCACGGGCTTGGGAACCATGGGGCCGAAGGGGGCGATATCCACCACGCCCTTGTCCATGCCCCACCAGATGGCGCGGCCGCCCTTCCAGGTGCCCTCGCGCACTTCCTTCACGATGGCTTCATAGATCGGGGCCCAGTTCCACACGGCGGCGGTCAGGTGGGCCTTGGGGGCGAAGGCGGCCATGTCGGAGTTGTAGCCGATGGAGTACTTGCCGCGCTCCTGGGCGGCCTCCTGCGGGCCGGGGGAATCCTGGTGCTGGGCGATGACGTCCGCGCCCACGTCGAGCAGGCTGATGGCGGCGTCCTTCTCCAGGGCGGGGTCGAACCAGGTCTTGGTCCACACCACGCGCACCTGGGCCTTGGGGTTCACGCTGCGCACGCCCAGGGTGAAGGCGTTGATGCCGCGGATGACCTCGGGAATCGGGAAGGCGGCCACGTAGCCGATGGTGTTGCTCTTGGTCATGAAGCCCGCGGTCATGCCGGTGAGGTAGCGGGCCTGGTAGATGCGGCCGAAATAGTTGCTCACGTTCTCGCTGGACTTGAAGCCCGAGCAGTGCATGAACTTGACGTTGGGGAAGTCCTTGGCCACCTTCATGGTCGGATCCATGAAGCCGAAGCTGGTGGTGAACACCAGGTCGAAGCCGCCGCGCGCCATGTTCTCGATGACGCGTTCGGCGTCGGCGCCCTCTTTCACGGCCTCAACATAGGAGGTCTTGACGTTGCCCATCTTCTCGATGGCCTTGCGGCCCTGGTCGTGGGCCCAGGAGTATCCGGCCTCGCCCACGGGAGAGGTGTACACGAAGCCGACCTTGAGCTCGCCGGTCTTGGGACCGTCGGCGGCCGGGGCGGCGGCCTTTTCCGGGGCCTTTTCGCAGCCGGCCAAAGCCAGCGCCAGGGTGAGCACAAGGGCTCCTGCGGTGCGCAGCCAGTGTTTCATGATGTTTGCTCCTCCTTAAGGGTGTGCCCGGATGACGCCCGGACGGCGGAAAATTGTGACAGGATAACCGGAATGACCCGGCCGGACAATACGCTTTGCCCCGCAGGCTGGTCTGCTTCGGGGCGAAATTCTATTCCCTGGTCTTGGCGATGGGCGGCACGAACTGCGGGGTGGAATCCCACGGGAACAGGATCCACGTGTCCTGGCCCACTTCGGTCACAAAGGAATCCACCAGGGGCCGGCCGGCCGGCTTGGCGTACACGGTGGCGAAAAAGGCCTTGGGGAACAGCTCGCGCGCCAGGCGCGCCGTGCGTCCCGTATCCACCAGGTCGTCCACCATGAGCCAGCCCGCTCCGTCGCCCTCCGGGCGCTTGAGGATGCTGGCCTCTCCCTGGCTCTGCCAATCGTAACTTGTAATACAGATGGTGTCGATGAGCCGGATGTCCAGCTCGCGGGCGATGATGGCCGCGGGAACAAGCCCTCCCCGCGTGATGGCCAGGACGCCCGTCCAGGGTCCGCCCTCGACCAGGCGCCCGGCAAGGGCGCGGCAATCCCGCTGGAGCTGGTCCCAGCTGACGGGGAAAACCTTGTCGTAGGGGTGCGTCTTGTCCACTGCTGCCTCGCGCGGGTGCTCGCGTTGAAGCCAGCTTCTTTAGCTCAGAGAGCCTCCGGGAGCAAGCCCCAGATCGTTCCGGCGGCGGCGGCTCAAAACCGACCGGAAAACAAGGAAATTCCTCAGCCTTGGCGGAGCAGGTGCTGGGCTGCGTACAGGGCCGCGCCATGCACGCCGGAGTCCTGGTTCCTGTTCAGCAGCACCGGCAGGCCGCACAGCAGCTCCGAATGGGAGGGCGAGCTGCGGAACTCCTCCAGAAAGGCCGGATGCTCCACCAGCAGGGGATTTTTTGCCGCCACCCCGCCCGCCAGGTACACCCCGCCCAGGGCCATTACGGCCAGGGCGTAATTGCGCGCCGCGCGGCCATAGAAACGGGCGAACCATTCCGCCGTGCGGGGCGACTGCGGCAAACGCTCAGCCACTTCGGGCGGGGTCAGGCTCTCGCCGGTCAAATAGGCGTGCAGCCGCGAGAGCCCGCCGCCGGTGACGATGGCGTCGCCATGGCAATAGGGCAGATGCGCGGTGCGGCGCACGTGCTCGGCATAGGCGTACTCTTCCTCGCCCACGAAGGGAAAGGCCGCGTGCCCGGCCTCGGAAGGCACGGGGACGTATCCGCCAAGGCCGTCGGGGGTCAGCGCGCAATGCCCCAGGCCCGTGCCCGCGCCGATGACCGCCACGGTCCCGCCGCGGATCAGCTCATGGTCCCGTCCGGGCTGCAGCACCTGGGCGTCCACCACGGCGCTGCTGCGGCAGGCGAAGGCCTGTGCCGTGAAGTCGTTGATGAGCGCCCCGCGCGTGAAGCCCACCTGGGCGATGTCGCGCAGGTCCACGTTCCAGCCGATGTTGGGCGGGGTGCAGATGTCGCCCCGCACGGGCCCGGCCACGGCCAGCACGGCCAGATCGCACTGGGCCGGGGCAAAGGGCTGCGGGGTGGAGAACAGCCGCTCCAGAAGCGCCACAAAGGACAGGGATTCATGAGTGCGCAGGCGCGCCACGTCCAAAAGGCGCAGGCCGTCCGCCCCTGCCGACACATTGGACGACATTCCGTCAGAATGAAGCTCGAAAAAGCCCATGCGGCTGTGCGTGCCGCCGATGTCCGCAGCGAGAATCCGAAACATGGCGCTCCTTGCCAAGGGGGGTCGTTTTGCCCGTTTCCTACAGCATTCCGGCAGGAAATCAAAGCGCCCGCAGGCGGGACACGCGCAAAACAAAAAGCCCCCGCCAGCGATGGCGAGGGCTTTTCATGGTCGGCTCGGGTACGCGTTAGGCCATGCGGACGATGGGCGCCAGACGCAGGTTCTGCACGGCGGATTCCTCGCGCGGGGCGGGCATGGGCACATCCTCGTTGAAGGCGGCGGCCTCGCGGGCGCCGTCCTCGGCCTTGGCGGCCGCAGCCTTGCGCTGGCGGGTGATGTACTTCTTGGTGATGGCCTTCAGCAGTTCGGCCTTGCCTTCGCGCTCGGACGGCGAAAGGAAGCTGGTGAGCTTCTTCTCCAGCCGGTGCGAGTTCTGCTCCTTGGCGATGGCGATGATGCCCTCCATGACGAGCTTCTGGTTCAGCATCTCGGCCCCGGTGTGGAAGTTGATGCTCTCCGCGATGGGCGCCAGGACCATGTTCGAAAGGACCACGCCGTACAGGGTGGACACGAAGGCCACGGGAATGCTCGACACCAGGGCCTGGGTGTCCTGAATGCCGGAAAGCATGCCGATGAGGCCGATGACGCTGCCCGCCACGCCGAACGCCGGGGCGGCCTTGGCCAGGGTCTGGAACACGCGCTCGCTCTGCTGCCTGCGCTCGCGGAAAAACGCCATCTCGGTGTTCAGGAATTCGCGGATGTCGCGCTCCTTGTAGTTGTCCACCAGGAAGGTCACGGCGTTCTTCAGGAAGGTGTCGGCGATCTTCTGACGCACGGCCTCCAGGGAGAGCACGCCCTCCACGCGGGACTTCACGGAAAGCTCCAGCAGGATGCGCACGATGTCGTCGGGCGTGGGCTGGCGCTCGGTGTACACGCTTCTGGCCACCAGAAAGGCGGTGCGGATGCGCGCATAGGGATAGCTCATGAACAGGGCGGCGAAGAGCCCGGCCACCACGATGAGGAAGGCCGCCAGGTTCCAGTACACGGCCAAACCGCCGCTCATCCAGAACCCGCCCACGAAGATGGCCCCGCACAGGAGCACGCCAAGCATGTTCTTCTTGTTCATCGCTGTCCCCCTAAATATCTGTCAAGACGAGTACTTCGACCCTTCGGTTACGCTTGTCGGCATCATTTGCCGTGGCCGGAACCTCCGGCTGGAAGCTGCCGCGCCCGGTGACCAGGAACCGCTTGGGATCCAGGTTCGCGCTGCGGATGAAATATTGCGCCACGCTGGCCGCGCGCTTGGCCGAAAGGGCTAGGCTTTCTTCCGGCGTATTGGTCTCGCCCTCCGCGCTGTGCCCCACCACCAGCACCGCGCCGGTGCTGACGCGCAGAATCTCGGCGATGCGCTCCAGGTACTGGCCGCTGTTGGCCGAAAGGGCGTCGCCGCCGGGGCCGAAGAACAGGTCGCCGCGCAGAAACACGCGCACCTGGCGGTCGGTCTCGCGCACGACGGAGAT
Source organism: Humidesulfovibrio sp. (assembly GCF_035560995.1). Taxonomy (GTDB): domain Bacteria; phylum Desulfobacterota; class Desulfovibrionia; order Desulfovibrionales; family Desulfovibrionaceae; genus Humidesulfovibrio. The sequence continues at coordinate 5,499 of NZ_DATMYK010000258.1, forward strand.
GCCCAGGTTGTCCGATTGGTAGTAGGTTTCCTTCACCGGGGTGCCGCCCGCGTTCTGGAAGGCCTTGCCGTCCTTCACGGGATCGTTCAACTGGCCCAGGAAGGCCTGCATGGGATCCACCGGGGCCTTGGTCTCCGCGGGCTTGGGCTGGGCCTGGGGTACGGGCCTGTCCTTTGCCCCGGGGCCGCTGGAATAGATGAACAGCACGGCGAAAACCATGAACATGATCATCATCAGGTCCGACCACGGCACGGACCACTCGGCGAAGTTGCCGCCAGCGGCCAGTGTTTTGCCCCCGTCGTCGCGCACGATTCCGTATCTGTCCCGTCCGCCCATGCCGCACGTCCTTTTTCTGCCGCCGCCGGACAATCCGGGGCCGCTCTGCCCTGCTCAAGCAAATTGCCTGCCAACGGCTCGAACGCACCGACATAACAAAACAATCACATCACCCTGGCGAATATTTCCCCGGCAGCGCCAAAACTCCGGCACGCCCGCGGGGCAGTCCACCGCCATCGGACACCGCAGGGCAAATAACGAAGCACCGCCGGGCGCGGCGGCAAATCGCGGAAGATAATTCATTCATTGCACCGTTACACACGCATTGACTCCGCCCCGAAATGGCGTCACAAGCCGCCCATGACCAACGCCTTCACCCCACCCGCAGGCCCTGGGGCCTATCGCACCCTGTCCGCCCTGGTACTGGGCTCCAGCTCGCCGCGCCGGCGCGAACTGCTGGGCTCCCTGGGCCTGGAGTTCGAGGTTTGTCCGAGCAACGCCCCGGAACCGCCGCCGCAGCCCGGCGAGGCCCCGGAGGCCTACGCCAGGCGCATGGCCAAACAGAAGACCATGGACGTGGCCGCCCTGTACCCCCAGGCCACGGTTCTCGGGGCCGACACCATCGTGGTGCTGCCCGGCGCCCCCGGCGCGGACGCCCTGGTGCTGGGCAAACCGGCAGACGAGGCCGACGCCCTGCTCATGCTCACGCGGCTTTCCGGCCGTTCGCATCTGGTCATTACGGGTTGCTGTCTGGCCCTGCCCGGCCGCGCGGAGCCCCTGTGCTTCGCCGTGAGCACCGAGGTGGCCATGCGCGCCAGCAGCCGCGAGGAGCTGGCCGCCTACATCGCTACCGGCGAACCGGCGGACAAGGCCGGAGCCTACGCCATCCAGGGCCTGGGCGCGTTCCTGGTGGAGCGCGTCACCGGCTCGTACACCAACGTGGTGGGCCTGCCGGTGACGGAATGCGCCAGCATCTTGCTGGGCCACGGCGTCATCGACGTGCGGCCCCTGGGCAAGGAAAGGAACAGGGCATGAGCGACGCCTTCGCTGCCAAGGCCGCGCAGTGGGACGCCAACCCGTTGCGCGCCGCCGTGGGCCAGGCCTTCCATGCCCAGGTGCGTCTGGCTGTTGCGGAGTATTTCGCGGACGGCCTCGCGGGCCGCACCGTGCTTGATTTCGGCTGCGGCACCGGGGTCCAGGGCCTGCACCTGGCCGCGGACAACCCGGCCCGCCTGCTCTTTGTGGACACTTCCCCGGCCATGCTGGAGGTGCTGCGCGGCAAGCTGGCGGACGCACAGAGCCCCCAGATGCGCGAATGCGCCCTGGTGCACGAAGGCCCTCTTGAGGCCCTGCCTGCGCCCGCAGCCTCGGTGGACCTGGCCGTGAGCCTCATGGCCCTGCATCATATCGAGGACGCGCACGGCGCGCTGCGCTCCCTGCGCGGGCTGCTCAAGCCCGGCGGGCTGCTGCTTCTGGGCGATCTGCTGCCCGAGGACGGCAGCTTCCACGCGTCCGCAGCGGTCGACTCTTCGGGCGATCCTCCGGCCGAGCACAACGGCTTCGATCCCGAGACCCTGCGCACGGACTGCGAGAGCCTGGGCTTTGCCGTGCTGCGCCTGCTGCCCTTCCATCTGCTGCGCAAGCCCGACGCAACCGGTGCCGTGCGCGAGTACCCGCTGTTCTTCCTGGCCGCGCGGGCCGCGCGAGCCGTCTGATGGCCGCGCACTCAACCGCAGGTTCGCCTCACGCGGACTTCAGCACCCTTTTGGAACGCGTCCGCTCCAGCGGGTTCAGCTTTGTCCTGCACGAGCACGAGGCCACGCGCACCATTGGCGAGGCCGAGGCCAACCTGGCCTTCGACGTGGCGCGCATCGTCAAGACCATCGCCTTCGCCACGCGTGACGGACGTCTGGTGCTGGCCGCCCTGCGCGGCACGCTGCGTGTGGATTATGCCAAGCTGGCGCGGCTGGCGGGCGTCAGCCGCAAGGATCTTGCGCCCCTGTCGCCTCGGGACGTGCTTGCGCGCATCGGCGTGGCTCCGGGCGGGGTTTCGCCCCTGCATGGCCAGGGGCATGGTCTGGTAGACGGGGAAGTGTTGCTGTTCGTGGATGAGGACGTGCTGGCCATCGCGCCCACGCTCTACTGCGGCACGGGCAGGCCGGACAGGACGCTCGAAATGGCCCCGGCCGATCTGCTTGCGCTGTGCGGCGGGCGCCTGGGCGCATTTTCGCGCTGATTTTCCTGATGAAATTGCCTGTTACGGCATCTCGCGGCGCACGGTGACCGCGAGCCCCTTCTCACGCAGGCGCACGGCCACGCGCTGGGCGCGCTCCCGCGTGGGCAGGGTGGCCAGCACCAGCTGGGCGCGGCAGCTTTCGTCCCACACCCAGATGTTCTCCGGCACCAGCACCCCGGCGCGGCGCACCATGTCCAACAGTTCGTCGCGGGCGGCCTCGCGCGCCTCGAAATTCTCCGGGTCCAGCGTGCGGCCCTGAGCCAGCACCCACCAGCCGCTCGTGTCCGCGTCGAGCCCGTCCGCAAAGCCCGCGCCAGCATCGGCCCCAGTTTTTTCCCAGTGTTTTCCGGTGTAGGGCGAGGGCCGCCTGCCGGGCTCTGTACCGGATTCATTGCCGGAACCGCCGCCCGCAGGGGCCTTCATGGCCTGCCCGGCCTTGGGCCGCAGACGCATCAGGGAATTGGCCTCAGCGCGCACAAGCATGGCCATGCGCTGGATGCTCCGGGCGACATCCTCCGCGCTGGCGCGGGGTTTCCTGCCCGCGCTCATGCGGTTTTCTCCGCGTCGCGCCGGTGGGGAACCGCCAGGGAGATGACGAAGCCCGCGCAGGCCACGGCGATGATGGTGGCCCCGCAGGTGAGGTCCAGGGCGAAGGACAGGTACAGGCCCGCCACGCAGAACACCGCGCTGAAGAGCCCGGCCAAGAGCATCATGCCCGGCAGCGAGCGCGCCCGGCGCTCGGCCATGAAGGGCGGAATGGTGAGCAGCGCCATGACGAGGATGAGCCCCACCACGCGGATGACCATGACCACGCACAGGGCGGTGAGGCCCATGAGCAGGAAGTGCAGGAAGCGCACAGGCACCCCGCGCGAGCGCGCGAACTCCACGTCGAAGCTCATCACCAGCAGCCCGCGCGAGAACACGGCCACCAAGGCCAGCACCCCGGCGGAAAGCCAGGCCATGAGCCAGAGGTCGGAATCGGGCACGGCCAGGATGCTGCCGAAAAGATAGCTCATGAGATCGGAGTTGTAGCCAGGCGTCAGGTCGAGCAGGATGATGCCCAGCGCCATGCCCGCTGCCCATAGCACGCCGATGACCGTGTCGGCCCGCTCGCGGGCGGAGAGGGTCACCCAGGCCATGCCCAGGGCGGCGGCGGTGGAGAAGGCGGCGGTGACGGGCAGCACGGGCAGGCCCAGGTAGAAGGCCAGCCCCACACCGCCGTAGGAGGCGTGGGCCACGCCGCCCGCCAGGAACACGATGCGGTTCACCACCACGAGCGAACCGATGACCCCGCAGATGAGGCTGGCGAGCAGCCCGGCCATGAGGGCGTTGCGGAAGAAATCGAAGGACAGGGCCTCCATCATGCGGGCTCGCCTCCGTCTTTTTCATGCGTATGCGCGTGGCGGCCGCCGCAGCAGTCCGGGTTGTCGTGCGCAAGCACCACGCGGTGCGGCACCGGGCCGTGGGCCAAAAGCTCCACCGGGCACCCGGCCACCTGATCCACGCCCATGGCCTCGGCGAAGATCTGCGGCGTGAGGCGCGAATCCAGGTGATGGTGCAGGCTGCGGTTCACGCAGGCGATGGATTTGACGCAGCCGTCCACGGTGGACATGTCGTGGCTGACCATGACGATGGTCATGTCGCGATTCAGCTCGGCCAGAAGCGCCATGAGCTCCTGCCTGCTCTTGCCGTCCACGCTGGCCGTGGGCTCGTCCAGGAGCAGCAGCTCCGGGCCGGAGACGATGGCCCGCGCGATGAACACGCGCTGCCGCTGCCCGCCGGAAAGATCGGACAGCCTGCGGTCCGCATGCGCGGACAAACCCACGCGCGACAGGGCGTTCAGGGCGGCCTCGCGGTCCCGCCTGCGCTGGCCCGCGCCCCGGAAGCAGTCCAGGCCGGGCCGCACCAGGCCCAGCAGCACCGCGCCCAGCACGGTGATGGGGAAACTGGCCGACACCTGCGTGAACTGCGGCAGATAGCCGATGCGTCCGCCCGCCTGGCCAGCGGGCTGGCCCAGTACGCGCACGCTGCCCCCGCCGGGCTTGGCCAGGCCGAGCAAAAGCCTGAGCAACGTGGACTTGCCGCCGCCGTTTGGCCCCAGCACGGCCAGAAAGTCGCCCGCGGGCAGGGTCAGGTTCACCTGATCCAGCACGCGCACGCCGTCGTAGGCGAACCAGAGGTCGGAAATCTCGATGGCCGGGGTGCTCACAAACTGCCTCCAGAATTCAGCGCCCGCCGCAAACCTGTGCTCGCGGGGCGCATCAACGGCTCTGTACTCCCAGGGGCGGGGCCAAGGCAACGGCTTTTCCTGCCATTTCCGGGCCCGTGGAGCCAGCGGAGGCTGTTGCCCGCGCAGTGTGCATGGGGTAGACCAGCGGCACAGCTCCGCACGGAGGCAGGCACGCCCCCGGGGAAGCCCAGGAGACGCAATGGAACTCGCTGTTACGGAATACATCGGCCTGGTTGCGGGCACGCTGACCACCGGAGCCTACCTGCCGCAGGTGTGGCGCACCTGGCGCAGCAAGACCGTGGACGACATTTCCCTGGCCATGTACTGGTCCATGACCCTTGGCGTGGGCCTGTGGCTGGTGTACGGCATCGCCATCCGCGCCGCGGCGGTGGTCATCGCCAACGCCGTGTGCCTGGTGCTGGTGGCCAGCATGCTCAGAATGCGCATCCGCTACGGCAGGCGGGCCAGGGAAGACGCCGCCAGGGGGCAGCTTCCCCCGCTCCAGTAGCCCTTTCAGCAACGCCGGGCGGCGTCCACAAAGGCTTGCGCGGCCTGCGGGTTCGAGGCCAGGTGCACGTGCAGCCAGCCGCCCAGGATATTGCCCACGGCCTGCCCGTCCAGGGTTTCCGCCCCGTCCGAGGCCGTGAGCGCGTAGGCGGGCTGCTCCGGCTCTCCCTCATGCTCTGAATAATGGAACTCGTGCCCGCGCACGGCGGTGCCCGCCGGGCCAAAGGGGCCAGGCAACAGCGTGCGCGCCTCGCGGTAGCCAAGCGCCGCGCGCTTCGTGCGCAGCACCGCCCGTCCGGGCAAGACCCCGCACATGGGGTGGGCCACGCCGCCGCCATCGGTCAGCGACTCCAGCAGATACATGTATCCGCCGCACTCGGCCCACACGGGCCGCCCGCTGGCGCAGAAGGCCCGCACCTGGGCCCGCAGCGGGGCGTTGGCCGCAAGAGCGGGCGCGGAAAGCTCCGGGTAGCCGCCGGGCAGATACAGCCCGCCCAGGCCCTCGGGCAGTTCGGCATCGGCCAGGGGCGAAAAGAAAGCCAGTTCCGCGCCCGCAGCTTCCAGCAGGCGCAGGTTCTCCTCATATAAAAAGCAGAAGGCCCGGTCGCGCGCGATGCCGATGCGCACCGGACTGGCCAGCGCGGAGGCGGGTTCCATTGTCGGGAAGGTGGAGAGGTCCAGCTCCGGCAGGGCGGCCAGCAGGGCCGGGATGTCCACGCCCTGCTCCACCCAGTCGGCCAGGGCGTCCAAAATATGTTCCAGCGCTGCGGAATCCGCCCCGATGCCTGCCCCGATATCCGCCGCCGTCACCAGGCCCAGGTGGCGCGAGGGCAGGGTCAGGGAGGCGTCGCGCCGCAGGCAGCCCAGGACAGGAAGGCCGGAGGCCAGGGCCTCGCGCAGGATGGCCTCATGCCGGTCGCTGCCCACGCGGTTCAGGATGATCCCGGCCAGGCGCAGGTCCGGGTCGAAGCGGGAAAAACCCAGGGCCAGGGCGGCCACGGAGCGCGCCTGGGACGCGGCGTCCACCACCAGAAGCGCGGGCAGGCCCAGCAGCTTGGCCAGATGCGCGGTGCTGCCGGCTTCGTCCGCCCCGCCGCGGCCGTCAAAAAGCCCCATGGCCCCTTCCACCACGACCACATCGGCCTTGCGGGCACGCCGGGCGAAAAGCACGCGCAGGGCGGCTTCAGGCTGCATCCAGGTGTCGAGGTTGTGGCTGGGCGTTGCGGTGGCCGCCGCGTGCAAGCCGGGATCGATGAAGTCCGGCCCGGCCTTGAAGGGTTGCACGCGCAGCCCCCGGCGCGCGAGGGCGCGCAAAAGCCCCAGACAGACCGAGGTCTTGCCGCAGCCGCTATGGGTGCCGGCAAGGACGAGGGCCTTGGGCACGCCTAAAATCCGCCCAGGTGCTTGCGCCCCAGGTAGCCCACGAACTGCCGCGCCTCCTGGTGCTCCGGGTTCATCTTGAGGCAATTGCTCAGGTGCTGGGAGGCCAGGGTGACGTCGCCCTTTTCAAAGGCGGCGCGGGCCATGTTGTGGTGCAGGTTCTCGTCGGTGGGGCACAAGGCCACCCCGCGCGCATAGAACTCCAGGGCCTCGTCGAACAGGCCCGCCTTGCGCAGGGAGATGCCGAACTCGTTGAACAGGTGCTTGTGTTCGTCCTCAAAGGCGGCGTCCATCTGCACCAGCCGCTCGAAGACCATGCGGGCCTTGTCCTTCTCGTCGCGGGCAAGGTAGCACAGGCCGATGCCGAAATTGGCGCGCACGTTCTCTTCATCAAGGGCCAGGGCCTTGCCGTATTCATACTCCGCGGAGTAGGTCTCGCCGCGCTTGTAGAACTTGTCGCCCCTGGCCACGGCCTTCTGGATCTCTTGCTGCTCCGCCGCTCTGCGGCGCAAGAATTCCTGCGACTTCTGCGGTTCGGGCAGGAAATTCTCCAGCAGCTCGTCGCGGCTTATGGTCTTCTTTTCGCCGAAAAGCGCATCGTCCGGGCCGAGGGTCTGCAGCTCCAGCGTTTCATCTTCGCGCTCCTGCACGAAAAAATATACGTACTTTTCCGTACGCCGTGATGTTGTTCCCGTACCAATGGCGGAAACCACCTTTTGGAAGAACACGCCGTTGATGCGCTGCGCTGTATATGCCAAATCCATAGTCAATCCCACCCAGGACAGGAATCTTTCCCAAGCTCTACACCACTTCCCCAATCCAGGAAAGAGGCAGCATGCAACATTGCCGCAGATCCCATTATTCAGGGGAGTTAGATTCCCGCCAGGAAGGAGGGATAAGCAGCGGCCGCGGTCGAGATCAACCTCCGGCGAGCTTCTTTCTCTTCAGGTAGTCAACAAATTGAAGGGCCTCGGCATGCCCGGGGTTGAGGCGCAGACACGCGCCCAGGTGCTGGGCCGCGGTCTTGGCGTCGCCCTTGTCGAAGGCTGCGCGGGCGATGTTGTAATGCAGGTTCTCGTCCGAGGGCGAGAGGTCCAGGGCGCGGCGGTAATAATCCATGGCCTCGGCCTGCATGCCCGCCTTGCGCAGGGAGATGCCGAACTCGTTGAACAGGTGCTTGTGCTCGTCCTCAAAGGCCGCGTCGAGCTTCACCAGCCGCTCGAAAACCTCATGGGCCTTGGCCTGCTCGCCCCGGTCTATGTAGCACAGGCCGATGCCGAAATTGGCGCGCACGTTGCCCATGTCCATGGCCAGGGCCTTGTTGTACTCGAACTCCGCGGTGAAACTTTCGCCGCGCTTGCGGAACTTGTCACCCCTGGCCACGGCCTTCTGAATCTCCTGCTCCTGGGGCGAAAGGCAGGACACGGCCCGGGCCATGCTCTTTTGCGGCTCCGGCAGGTAGTTGGCCAAAAGTTCGTCGCGGGTGATCTCGGTCTTGGGGCCAAAGGGCACGTCGTTGGCCGCCAGGGCCTGCACCAGCATGGCGCCGTCCTCGCGCTCCTCCACCAGGAAATAGGTCACCACCTCGGTCTTGCGGGCCGTGGTGCCCGAGCCGATCTTCTGGGTCTTCTTCTGGGAAAACACGCCGCTGATGCGCCCCGCCTGGGCGTTGGCGGCGTGCGGAGACGGAGGAGTCTGGCTCATTGGTTGCCCTGCCTGTGCTGATGTGCCGGGTGCGTGGGCTACGTATTACACCACTTCCGCCCGGCGGGGAAGTGCCTTGCCCGGAGGGCGCCCGGGCGGATCAAGGGAAGTCCGGCCAGGCCTTGGCCGCGCCGGAGGCGATGAGCGCCAGGGCGTCCTCCAGCAGCAGCGGCCGGGCGAAGAGATAGCCCTGGGCGTAGCGGCAGCCCAGGCTGCGCAGGAAGGCCAGTTGCTCGTGGGTCTCCACGCCCTCGGCCACCACCTTGAGGTCAAGGCCCGCGCCCAGGGTCACCAGGCTGCGCACGATGGCCTCGCTGCCGGGGTCCAGGCCGTCCAGGGAAAGCCCGGCCACGAAGGCCCGGTCGATCTTGATGGCGTCGACGCTGAAGCGCTGGATGTAGGACAGGGACGAATAGCCGGTGCCGAAGTCGTCGATGCACAGGCCGAGGCCCAGCTCGCGCAGCTTGGCGGCGATTTCGCGGGCGCTGTTCACGTTGTCCAGCAGCACGCTTTCCGTGATCTCCAGCGCCACCGAGGCCGGCTTCACGCCGCAGTCGCGCATGGCCTGCTCCAGGTGGCCCACCAGCAGCGGATTGCGGAAATGCTTGGCCGAGATGTTCACGTTGGTCACAAAGGGCGTCTGCAAATCCGGGGAAGCGTTCTCCAACGCGGCCTCGAAGCCTTTGACCGCGCAGCAGGCCTGGGCGAAGACCCAGTGGTCCAGCGGGTAGATGATGCCGGTCTCCTCGGCCAGGGGGATGAACTCCGCCGGGGAGATGTCGCGCCCGCTGACGCGTTTCCAGCGCACCAGGGTTTCGAACCCGGCCAGGCGGCGCTCCAGGATGTCTGCTATGGGCTGGAACACCAGCGAGAGACTGCCCTGGCCCACGGCGCGCCGCAGTTCAATCTCAAGCTCCATGAGCTCTTGGGCCTGGTGGTGCATGCGCTTGTTGAAGACCTTGAAGCGGCCCTTGCCCTGGGCTTTGGCGTGGTACATGGCCGTGTCCGCGTCGCGCAGCAGGGCCTCCGGCCTTTCGTAGCCGCCGGTGTGCAGCACGATGCCCAGACTGCCGGATGTGGTCACCTCGCGGCCATCCAGGTCCAGCGGGCTTGAAATCTCGTCCAGCACCCGGCGCGAGAAACGGATGGCGTCGCGCGGGGCGGTCAGGTCCTCCAGCAGGATGGCGAACTCGTCGCCGCCGAAGCGGGCCACGGTGTCGGTGCTGCGGCCGCAGGCCACCAGCGTGCCGCTCACGTGGCGCAGCAGCTTGTCGCCGATGTCGTGGCCCAGGCTGTCGTTGATGATCTTGAAGCGGTCCAGGTCCATGTACAGAACGGCGAAGCGGAAGTCCGCGCGGCGGCGGGCGCGGTCCATGGCCATGCGCAGGTGGTCCAGAAACAGCAGGCGGTTGGGCAACCCGGTGAGAGGATCGTGGAAGGCCTGGTGCACCAGCCTGTTCTCGGCTTCCTTGCGCAGGGTGATATCCTCCACAAACCCCTCGTAATGCAGGGTCTTTCCGGTCAGATCCACCACCTTGCGGGCGTTTTCAGAAATCCAGATGACCCGGCCGCTCTTGCGCCGCACCTGGGATTCGAAGCCCTGCACCTGGCCCAGCTCCTCCATGACCTCCAGGAAGGTTTCGCGGCGCAGGGCCTCCACGTAGGGGCTCATCTGGGAAAGCGTGGCCACCAGTTCCTCGGGCGAATCGTAGCCGAAGATGGTCGCCATGGCCGGATTGGCCGATAGGTAGCGCCCCTCCGGCGAGATCTGGAAAATTCCTTCCACGGCGTTCTCGAAGATGCCGCGGAACTTGGCCTCGGCGCGGCGCAGGGCGTCGCCCACCACCTTGCGCTCGGCCACCTCGATCTTCAGCTGGGTATTGGCGCGCGAAAGCTCGCGGGTGCGCTCGGCCACCATGCGCTCAAGCAGCACGCGCGATTCCTCTCGCTCGTACTCCAGCTGCTTGGTGGCGGTGATGTCGCGCAGGATGCACACGCTGGCCGGGCCGCCGGTGAGCAGCACGCGGGCCACGGTGATTTCCACCGGAAAGTTCTGGCCATCGGCCCGCTGGGCCTGCACCTCCACCAGCTGCGCCACCCCGCCCGAGGAATCAAGGACGCCCGTCGCGCCGCTGGCCGCAGTGGCCTCGCACACCTGGGGGCCAAAAACCTCCGCGCAGGCAAGTCCCACCAGACCGGAGGCCACCAGCCTGGAACCGGACGGGCCTGATTCAAGCGCACCGACTTCGGACGGGCTCGGCTCGGGCAGGCCGAACATGCGCAGAAGCGCCGGGTTGTGCTGCAGAATGCGCCCGTCCTGCACCACCAGCAGGCCATCGGCGATGTTGCCCACGATGGCCGAAAGCGAGCCCAGGGCGTCCTTCAACTCCGCCGTGGCGTCTTCCACGCTGCGCTCCAGCTGGATCACGTGCCCGGCGATCTGCCCGGCCATGCTGCGCATGGAATCCGCCAGGGCGCCGATCTCGTCGGCCGAGCGCACCTCGCAGGTGGTGGAAAAGTCGTGGCTGGCCACCTGCCGGGCGTAGTCCGCCAGGCTGGCCAAGCGCCCGGTGATGCTGCGTATGTAGAGATAGGCCACGGCCAGGCAGAGCAGAAAGGCCGAGAGCGTGAGCAGGTGCTGGCGCAATATGGCGGAGGATGTGGCCTTGCGTATGGGCTCCATATCCATGCCGATGTGCACGAAGCCGCCCCGGCCGCCCAGCACAGGCTGCACCACGTGGAGAATCTCCGCCCCGGTTTCCAGGGTGATGGTGCGGATGTCCGGCTGGGTGCTGGCCATCTCGCGGCCGCCCATGGAGGCGATGATCTGGCGCACGGCCTCCGGCACAGCGGGAGTGAAGGTGTGGGCCACCACCTCGCCCTTGGCGTCCACCACCACGATGTAGGACAGGTCGCCCATCTCCTGGTGCTGGTCTATGGCCGCCTGAATGTTGCCCGCGCTCTGCTCCAACAGCAGCTCGGTGTTGCCGTCGGCTATGCTGCGGGCAATGGCCAGGGTTCTGGCCTTGTATTCGCTCTCCAGGGCCTGCTTCAGCTCGCGCGAGGATAAAAGGGCCGTGGCCGTGGCCATGAGTCCGAAGGCCGCCACCAGGAACAGCAGCAGACGGATGAGCAGGCGGCCCTTTATCATTTGCGGCCCCGCGCTCCGGCGCCGTTTTCCGCCCGTTCTTCGGCTCTGGGGCCGGACAGGCCCTTCAAGCTCTCCACGCCCTCAAAACGGCCGCCGCGGTAGACGGTAAGATAGGTGCGCTTGAGCCCCTGGCCGGATCCGGGGCGCAGGTCGGCCTTTTCGGCCAGCCCCAGATCCACAGCCCGCAGTGATGCCAGGATTTCGCGCAGGCGCTCGCGGCTGGCCGTGGGCCCCATGCGCTCCACGGCCTCAGCCAGGGCCAGCCCGGCCAGAAAGCCCTCGAAACCCACGAAGCTCAGGCGATGCGGCGCATACTCGTCCGGGCTCATCTGAGGCGGGCGCTGGGGGCGCACCCGGGCCATGGCCTGGCGGTAGGCGCGCACGGCGGGCAGACGCTCGTCTTCATAGCTTGGCACCACCTGGGAGAATACCAGCCCGGTCAGATAGTCGCGCCCAGTGGCGCGAGCCTGGACCAGCAGAAATTTGGACAAATTGTCGGCATCGGCGAAGGAAAGCGTGGCCACAAGATCCGTGTAGCCCGCGACTCGCAGGTCGCGCACGAAGGCGGCGCAGGCTGGAGCCGTGCCCACGGTGATGACGGCGTCGGGCTTGCCTGCCAGAATGAGGGCGACCTCGCGGCGGAAGTCCTGGTCGAAGCTCGCCCCCCGGCGATAGGTGGCCTCGGAGACGAGGTGCAGCCTCCGAACGGCCAGGGCACGGCGCACGCCGTCCCAGCCGTTGCGGCCGTAAACATCGGCTTGGTGGAACACGGCGATGCGCTTGCGGCCCGTCCCGACCAGGGCGGCCACGAGGTTTCCGGTCTCCGCCAGATAGGAGGCCCGCAGGTTGGACACACAGACGTCGTAAGGCTGTTCGCGCAGCATGTCGGCCCCGGTGAGGGGGAACAGCAGCGACATGGATTGGTTTTCGTAGTGTTTGAGCAGCGGCAGCACGCGCGCCGTGGTGGGCGTGCCCACATAGCCCAGGAGGGCGAAGACCTTGTCCTGCTCCACAAAGGCGATGGTGTTGCGCATGGCCGTGGCAGGGTCGTAGGCGTCGTCGCGCAGGATGAGCTTGAGGGTCCAGCCCCCGGCGCCGCCCTGGGCGTTCACGTGCTCAAAGGCGGCCATGAGGCCCCGGTGGTACTCCATGCCCAGCCCCCGGGCCGGACCGCTGAAGGCGGCCGACATGCCGAAGACCAGCTCGCCCTGGGCGAGGGCCGGGCGGACGGGCAAGTACAGTGACAGACACAGCGCCAGGCACAGCGCAACACGCCGCGCGGCGACGAACGCCCAAGGCGGACGCACGCCGCAGAAAGCCGCCAGCCCTGCTGGGCCGGTGCGGCGGAAAGAGGCTGAACGCAATTCGGACATGGCAACCCGCAGGTACAAGCAGCGGCACGTTTGCGCCTCGGAGACTCGATGCCCACCTTGCCCTATTTTTCGGAAAAATCAATACTTCCCGGCAAGTCATTGATAGCAGCGCGTTGCGCGCGCGCCGCCACCCCGCGCACCTGGCGGCAAATGCCCATGAGCAGATTGAACTCGTTGCGCCGCAGGCGGAAACGCGAGAAAAACCGCCGCACCGGCAGCATCCAGTACTCCGCGTTCTGGTCCTTCAGGAAGTCGATGGCGGTGAGGGCCTCCTGCATGCTGGCGAAGAGCGCCTGCCGTTCCTCGAAGGAGGCGTCGCGCTCCGTGGGCGGCCCCTTGGGCTCGAAGGGCCTGGTCAGCGCCAGCTGGTAGCACTCGTACAGCAGGATGAGCACGGCCTGCGACAGGTTGAGCGAGGTGCACTGCGGGCTGGCCGGAATCATGGCCAGCTGGTCGCACAGGCTGGTCTCCTCGTTGGTCAGGCCGCGGTCCTCCGGCCCGAAGACGATGGCGACGCTGCCGCCCTCGTGCAGGCGGGTAAGCACCTCCGGCGCGGCCTTGGCCGGGGTCAAGAGCCCTTTGCGCCAGCCGCCCGTGCGCGCGGTGGTGCCCACCACCAGGCTGGTGCCGGCCAGGGCCTCGGCCAGGGTGGACACGATGCGCGCGCCCTCCAGGATGTGCCGGGCGTGCACCGTGGCCAGCGGCAGGGCCCGGTCCATCTCATAGCCTTGCGGGTCCACCAGGACCAGTTGGGCCGCCCCCATGTTCAGCATGGCGCGCGCCACGGAGCCGACGTTCTCGGCATATTTCGGGCGGAACAGCACCACCAGCAACTTATCCAACGGCATGAGCGCTCCTTGAAATGAACTGTGCCCAGACCGGCCACACCCCTTGACGGGCAGTGGGCGGCAATCTAGACTCATTTTCCGTGCCGCATTCGGCACAACCCCGGAACAACCTTAAATCACAGGGAGAACCCGTATGGCGCTGTACACCAAAGAAGAGGCTCTCAAGTACCATTCCATGAAGCGCAAGGGCAAGCTTGAGGTCATGTCCATCAAGCCCTGCGCCTCGCAGAAACACCTGACCATGGCGTACAGCCCCGGCGTGGCCGAGGCCTGCCGTTCCATCCACGCCGACGTGGAGCAGGTATACGAGTACACCAACAAGGGCAACCTCGTGGCCGTGGTCAGCAACGGCACCGCCGTCCTGGGCCTGGGCAACATCGGCCCCGAGGCCGGCAAGCCGGTCATGGAAGGCAAGGGCGTGCTCTTCAAGATCTTCGCCGACATCGACGTGTACGACCTGAACATCCGCCAGCTGGACCCGGACAAGGTCATCGAATTCTGCAAGATGCTCGAGCCCACCTTCGGCGGCATCAACCTTGAGGACATCAAGGCTCCGGAGTGCTTCAAGATCGAGCAGACGCTGATCAAGGAGATGAACATCCCGGTATTCCACGACGACCAGCACGGCACGGCCATCATCTCCGGCGCGGGCCTTTTGAACGCGCTGGACATCAGCGGCAAGAACATCAAGAACATCAAGCTCGTGGTTTCCGGCGCGGGCGCCGCGGCCATCTCCACCAGCCGCTTCTACGAATCCATGGGCCTGGACAAGAGCCAGATCTGGATGTTCGACTCGCGCGGGCTCATCCACACCGGCCGCACCGACCTGAACCCGGAAAAGGCCTACTACGCCCAGAGCAAGCCCTGCACCCTGGCCGAGGCCATGAACGGCGCCGACGTGTTCCTGGGCCTGTCCACCAAGGACATCCTCTCCCCGGAGATGGTCAAGAGCATGGCCGCGCACCCGGTCATCTTCGCCTGCGCCAACCCGGACCCGGAAATCGCCTACCCCGTGGCCAAGGAAGCCCGCCCCGACTGCATCATGGCCACCGGCCGCTCGGACTTCCCCAACCAGATCAACAACGTTCTGGGCTTCCCCTTCATCTTCCGCGGCGCTTTGGACGTCCGCTCCAAGGTCATCAACGAGCAGATGAAGATCGCCGCCGCCAACGCCCTGGCCGAGCTGGCCAAGCAGCCTGCCCTGCCCGAGGTCTGCGCCCTCTACGGCGTGAAGGAACTCTCCTACGGCATCGACTACGTCATCCCCAAGGCGCTGGACCCGCGCGTGCTTGAGTGGGTCTCCCCGGCCGTGGCCAAGGCCGCCATGGATTCCGGCGTCGCCAAGAACCAGCTTGATCTCGCCCAGTACAAGAAGGACCTGGCCGCCCGCATGACCGAGTCCAAGAAGCGCACCCAGCTCGTGGTCGACAGCTTCGGCTACGACCTGTAAGCCCCGCGCCTTCGGCCTCGCGCCACGCACGAACCCCCTAAGGCCCGGAGGAGACTCCGGGCCTTTTTCATTGCCCCGCGCGTGCGCATTCCCCTGCTTCCGGCGGCGCAAATCTTGCGCACAGCCCGCCCCTCCCCCCGGAACGCCAC